>JBAPZR010000861.1:0-2491 GCA_049285335.1 Xanthobacteraceae bacterium
CACCTAGAGGGACAAATAAACCGGCGCGAACCATCGGTCTGATTTGGCGGCGCGGGACGGGGCGGCGCGAAGAGTTTGGTAACCACGGTGACCTCGTTTCACCATCAGCCTGAAGCGCAGCACCCAAAAATCTTCAGCTATCCACAACAACGCCGGCCGATTACCCCATCTTTCGGGGGTAAAGCAGACATCGTGCGGATGCGCTGCGCCAACTGAGTGCCCAACCCGACATGTTGCGCTGCCCGCACGCTTTAGGCGTTGCAATAGTGCTTCTGACGTTGATCTAAATCAATGATCGCAGTCACGCTTGGTTTGTTATGGGGAGAGTGGCAGTTCCTGCAGAGGAGTCTCGTTCAATGTGCGATTACAGTCTCCATCTCGTCGCCTCGCGGCCTGCTAAGGTAGGGGATAAACTGACTACGACGGAGTTTGCGAAATCGATCACCCGCGGCTTCGCTGCCGTCGGCGAACCCGAGGTCGCTGTCTGCCTCCTTCCCGGCACGGAGCTGGCGTTTGAGGATAACGTGCGGTACGACCGCGCCT
Organism: Xanthobacteraceae bacterium; assembly: GCA_049285335.1. Lineage (GTDB taxonomy): Bacteria > Pseudomonadota > Alphaproteobacteria > Rhizobiales > Xanthobacteraceae > BOG-931. Next base: position 544 of record JBAPZR010000861.1, read on the forward strand.
TGAGCTTGTTTGGAAAGGCACTTGTAAGTCACAAAGTCGCACGATTTCGCCAGGTCAATATGAACGATCCGCACGTCCATCACGACGCGCTTGAATTTCCGGATGGCCTGGTTGTGAAGGTCACTCGCTTGGTCGCGGGCCAGACCGCCATCGTGCTCCAATTGCCGACCACGCCACAGCATCAGGGTGTCAAGTCTGCGCCCCAGACGAGCACTGGCACGATTGACGCCTAAGAGCCGGCGAGGCCCCTCAGTCAAAGGGAAATGCCAGTCGTACTTTGACGGGCACGTTGATGCTTGAGGACCAGCATGGGCTGACCACGGAAGCAGCTGTTGGCCTTGACCGGAGGGCCCAAGCGTATCTGAAATAATCTGTACCAGGGTGGCCCGCGGGCGACATTGCGGGGAAACCAATGGACGAGCGCGTTGAAGCCTTTTTGGCTGACGTTCTAGCGCTCGAGGGCGAAGAGGCGACCGCCATCCGTGAGGCGGCGCGCGTCGCACTTGCCGACTGCGAGCAAGTGTTCCGGGCGCAGGAAGTGAATAAACGAATGAAGGAAAAGGCGGCTCACGCATGCCACGCACTATGCCGCGCTCGCGTGGTCGAGGAGGTGCGGTTGCGCAAGGGAACGACAACCGCAGAGCACTTAAAGCTCGTTCTTAGCGTTATCGACCGGCCGCGGTTTCCGTAGCTGCACAAAACCATGGCTCAGCCTTCCGATACCGAGTACGATTTCGGGGGCGAAACAGACACCCGCCCCGCCCTGGCCGGGGAGCGAAACCATGAGGCAAAAGCAAAATGTGACGCTACACGCCGGCAATTTGGAGTTCGGACGCCCGCAGCTTCACGGCCTGACGGCGCGGACCCCATTGGCCAGCAATTGCTTCAAACACGCCCTGGCAGTGCGTACCGCAGGCGGCACAGCGACCGTCGGTGGACAGATGCCATGCCGTGATGTCGTACCAGTCGCGACCAATAAGTACGGTGCCGCATGCGTGACAATGGGTGGTTTGACCGGCAGGATCATGGACATTACCAGTATAGACATAACGAAGGCCGGCGTTTCTAGCGATCTGTCGCGCCATACGCAACGTCTGCGGCGGCGTCGGCGGACGATCCATCAGCTTCCAATCCGGATGAAATGCGGTGAAATTCAACGGCACGTCAGGGCCGAGCCGATCCATTACCCAGGCACTCTCCGCTTCAATTTCATCAGGCGAATCGTTCTCACCTGGAATGAGTAGCGTGGCAATCTCAAACCAAACTTCCGTTTCATGTTTTAAGTATTCGAGCGTCTCGAGCACAGGGGCTAGCTTGGCGGAGCAAAGATTTTTGTAAAACTTCTCAGAAAAGCCTTTGAGATCAATGTTGGCTGCGTCCATGTGGCGAAAGAATTCGATCCGTGGCTCTGGCGAGATATAACCCGCACTGACCGCTACCGTCTTGATCCCCCTCTCCCGGCAGGCTTGCGCTACGTCGATCGCATACTCAAGAAAGATCACGGGATCATTGTAGGTAAAGGCGACCGATCGGCAGTTACTTCGCACCGCTGCATCTGCAATCATCTCGGGTGAGGCCACGTCTTGAATGCGATCTAAATTCCGCGCTTTGGAGATATCCCAGTTCTGGCAGAACTTGCAGGTCAGATTGCAGCCGGCGGTACCAAAAGACAGGACCGGCGTGCCCGGCAGGAAATGATTGAGCGGCTTCTTTTCAATTGGGTCGATGCAAAACCCGGAGGAGCGCCCGTAGGTGGTGAGTACAATTTGGTCGCCTTGCCTTGCGCGCACGAAACAAAGGCCGCGTTGACCTTCGTGCAGCTTGCAGAGACGCGGGCAGACGTCGCACTGGATTCGGCCGTCTTCTAAAACGTGCCAATAGCGCCCCGGTTTGCCCTCGACGGATTGATTCACGTCGCCCCTGGTTTAAGTGTCAGGAACACCCTTAG
>JBAPZR010000862.1:0-3253 GCA_049285335.1 Xanthobacteraceae bacterium
CTCGAAGCTCGTCGAGCAGCCGCACGTTCTCGATCGCGATCACTGCCTGGTCGGCGAACGTCTCAACTAACTTGATTTGTTTGTCTGTAAACGGCCGCAGCTCCTTGCGTTGTAGGGTTAACACGCCAATGACGGTGCCTTCCCTTATCAGCGGTACACCGAGTCCACTGCGTGTGTTGATGACCCCTGCGTAATCACGAAGTCTCCTGCGGTGGAGTTGAGGATCAGCCAAAAGATCGGGAACATGAATCGTGCGGCGCTCAACTATTGCACGCCCAAAGACCGAGCCATGATCTGGCTTTGGTAAGTAGCGTGCATATTGATCGCGCTGTTCTGAGGTAAGACCGAAGGTGGCTGCTACCGGGTAGGTCTCGCCTTCACCTCGACGGATAATTCCTGTGTCTGCATCGCACAAACGCGCAGCCGAAGCAACTAACGCGTCAAGGATGGCCTGCAGATCGAACGTCGAGCGGCTGATGACCTTGAGCACATCGGCTGTAGCAGTTTGCTGCTGCAGAGACTCGCGCAATTCATGGAGCAGTCGCGCGTTCTCAATGGCGATGATTGCTTGGGCGGCGAAATTTTGCAGAAGCGCGATCTGTTGAACAGTAAAGGGGCGGACGTCCTGGCGATAGATGTTAATGGCACCGATCACACTATCGTTTTGCAGCAATGGGACGATTAGAAGTGTTCGTGCTAAGGCCAGGTCTACGAGGCGGTTACCTAAATATGCAGCTTCGGATCGGATGTCCGCGATCTGTACCGGCTGCTTGGTCTGCACAAGAGTGACAAGGCCGCTGCCCGGCCGTGGCGGTATTTTCGGATTTTCTCGCATTGCCTCAATAGGCAGCGGGCGCGCCTTCGATCGCGACGCTGCGAAATTCTTCTGTTTCGCGCAACATCAGGATGCCGAACTGCGCCTCGCAAATGCGCGTTGCGTTCTCCAGGATTGCCTTGAAGACTGGCTGCAGCTCTCCCGGCGACGAGCTAATGATGCGAAGTACGTCTGCTGTCGCAGTCTGCTGCTCCAAGGATTCAGTGAGGTCGGTGGTGCGCTGCCGAAGTTCGTTGAGCAGCCGCGTGTTCTCGATGGCGATGACGGCTTGGGCCGCAAAGTTTTTTACCAGCTCTATGTGCCCGGCGGCAAACGGACCGGATTCATTGCGAGTGATGACGATCGCGCCGATGGGCATGCCCTCGCGCAACATCGGCACCGCGAGGATGCTACGCCAATTGCCCGCGTGCGCCATCTCGTGGAGATAATTTGGATCTGAGAGAGTGTCCTCGACTTGAACTATTGTTCGCGTGAGGATCGCGCGGCCGGAAGCTTGGTCGGATTGCGGCGGTCTGGGATGCGTCCGATGCAGAACCTCAAGCACCTCGGGCGAGTAATTGTGATGAGCCACCAAGTGTATCAACTCGCCATCGAACTGGAACACCGCGCCCATGCGCGCCCCACAAAGGCGCACCGCGCTGGCAACGATCATGTCGAACACTGCTTGGACGTCAGCCGGTGACCCGCTGATTACGCTCAAGACCTCACTTGATGCCCTCCGCTGCTCTAACGCCTCCTGCAGCTCGCGGCGAAGCCGCCCAACCTCTGTTCCCTGACTGGCCTCGGAAGAACGATGGCGTACCTTCGCAGTGCGGCGCTTTAGCGTCGCCGCCTTTCTGCGTCGCGATCTGCCTCGTTCCCCGACTGCTCTGGAACGCCGTTTCATTGCCCTCCCCAAGCCAGTCTCGGACGTCAAAACTTCTATTCAAGCAGCTCGTCGGCTCGCACTAGTAGGGCCAATGGCACTTCAATTCCTCGAGACTTCGCGGTATCTAAATTAACGAGTAACTCTAGCTTGGTAGGTAGCTCCACAGGAAGTTCAGAGGGCTTGCTGCCCTTGAGAATGCGATCGACATAGAATGGAGCGCGACTATACATGTGGAGGTAATCGGGACCGTACCCAATTAATGAACCCTCCCTCGCAGCGATTGGGAACGCAAATATGGTCCCCAGTCCGTATTTGACCGCTGCTCCGATGATTTGTCTGCGATACCGATAGGTGAGCGGGCTGGGCTGAACGATAAGCACCGTCGCACCGCTCTGGGCGAATGCCACGAGTGCATCATTTAATTGCGAGATGTTTTCAAAGCCGTTTGATTGAAGTTCTAGTCCAGCCTTTTCGGCGGCTTCCTTTGTAAGGTTATAACGGTGTTGGCCGTCCGGCCAAGCCGTGTGCCAAAGGTAGCTGACGATCCTCTGCGCTTTGTTCAGTTCTCTGGCGAGGTCTACGAGTTTGCCGCTCAGCTCTGCAAGAATGTCACTAAATCCGGTGGCGTTTCGTCCTGGATGTGACAAGCTGTCTACCAGGCCTATGGCTACGGGATCGCCAACGTTGAGGAACACAATAGGAATGATCGAAGTCTGTCGCTGCGCGGCCGCCGATGCACTCGATCCGCATGGGATCAGAAGCTGAGCCCCTCGCTCCAAAACATCGCTCACAGCTTGATCAGGGTCAGTTTTAACCCAGGCGACATCGAGGATAACGTCCTGATTTTCGACCAGGCCAACTTTGCGCAGACCTTGCCGAAACGCCTCCACAAGCGAGAGGTCATAGGTGTTTTCAGGCGAACCGACCGGCACTAATCCAAGTCGGATCGGCTCGCCGTTCTGCTGCGCGACCGCGACAAGCGGCCAAGCGGCCGTGCCTCCAAGAAGCGTGATGAACTCGCGCCGCCGCATATGCCGCCCCCGGCAAAAGACTAGGCTAAGTCGCGTTTAAATTAGCACATTCCGCTAACCCCCCGCCTGTGACATAAGGCACAAACGACTCGCAGGAATGATCGTCGCCGGTCGGACCCTTAAGGCAACTTCGAACCCACCCGGTGCAGGGTGCCGTCCGTATCGACGAAACCGAACTCTCGCATTCCGTAATCAGTGTTGCGAACCTCACCGAGACGACCCTCAACTCCGCAACTGGCCCATTCGGCTCGGACGGCATCGGCATCTGTAACGTAGAGATAAACGACGGCGCCAGTCCGCTTGGGGTCGTGCTCATCCCACTCGCTTAGATGAATTGATACCGCTCCCCGCCGAGCGTAGCCGTATCCCGCGCCGTGCCCGTAAGCCTGAACCTCAAAGCCGAGTTGACGATATCGCTCCAGAGCCGCCTGCAAGTCCCGCACAGGCACCACAGGCGCAACATCCTCGAACACAATCGGGGTCGGCATAGTTGTCCTCTTGGATCACGGTATTTGCGAT
>JBAPZR010000863.1:0-2007 GCA_049285335.1 Xanthobacteraceae bacterium
CTCCTCGAGCACGATCTGGGTGCGGTCGAGCCATTCGCGATACGGATGGCTCTGGGCCAGCGTGCTTTTCAGTTCCTCGTCGGGAATGAGCCGGCCATCCTCCAGGTCGACCAGCAGCATCTTGCCGGGCTGCAGCCGCCACTTGGTGACAATGTCCTGCTCCGGGATCGGCAGCACGCCGACTTCCGAGGCCATGACGATGCGGTGGTCCTTAGTGACGATGTAGCGCGCCGGCCGCAAGCCGTTGCGGTCAAGCGTGGCGCCGATCTGCCGGCCGTTGGTAAACGCGATCGCTGCTGGGCCGTCCCACGGCTCCATCAGCGCGGCGTTGTATTCGTAGAACGAGCGGCGCTCTTCATCCATCAGCGGATTGCCGGCCCACGCCTCCGGAATCATCATCATCATCGCGTGCGCAAGCGAATAGCCGCCCATGGTGAGGAATTCGAGCGCGTTGTCGAAGCAGGCGGTGTCGGACTGGCCCTCGTAGGAGATCGGCCAGAGCTTACTGATATCGTCGCCGAATTTCGGCGATGACACCGACGCCTGCCGCGCCGCCATCCAGTTGTTGTTGCCGCGCAGCGTGTTGATCTCGCCGTTGTGCGCGACCATGCGGTAGGGGTGCGCCAGCGACCAGGTCGGGAAGGTGTTGGTCGAGAAGCGCTGATGCACCAGCGCCAATGCGCTCTCGAAATCGGGATCGCGCAGGTCGGGGTAATATGTGCCGAGCTGATCGGCGAGGAACATCCCCTTGTAGATGAGCGTGCGGCACGAAGTCGAAACCGGATAATAGTTCGAGGTGTTGCGCGCTCGCTTGCCATAAAGCGTGCTCGAGATCGTCTTGCGCAGGATGTAAAGCCGGCGTTCGAACTCGTCTTCCGACGTAATTGTCCGGCTGCGTGAAAGAAAGACCTGCATGTGCACCGGTTCGGTCGGCTTGACCGATTCACCGAGCGTCGAATTATTCGTCGGGACGTCGCGCCAACCGAGCACGGTCATGCCTTCCTGTGCGGCAACTGCGGCGTAGGTGTCCATGATTTCTTGGCGCCAGGCTTTGTCGTGCGGCATGAACAGCGCGCCGACCGCGTAGTGTCCGGGCGGCGGCAATTCGATCCCGAGCGCCGCTGCTTTCTTGGCGAGAAACTTGTGCGGCGTTTGCACCAGGATGCCGGCGCCGTCGCCGGCTCGCGGATCCGCGCCGACGGCGCCGCGATGCTCGAGATTGAGCAGGATCGTCAGCGCGTCTTCGATGATTTTGTGCGATTTGCGGCCTTTGATATCGGCAATAAAACCGACCCCGCAGGAATCTTTTTCCAGCGTGGGGTCAAACAAGCCGAAACCAGCCGCGTCCATCGTCCACGCGCTCCTCGCAGGCCCCCTCGAAACGCGCGGCGTCGAGGGTCCGGCGCAATTCCACCCCGCACAGGACCATGCCGTCCTGCACAGGGCGAGCCACTCATCTTGGAGGCAACCTTCGTTCCGCTCAACGGCCGCCGGTTGCTAGTCTTGCCGCCGTTAGGCGCGCCCTTGCCACCCGGCAGCTGACCCGCGCGTCTCGTCGGACCAATCCGACCGCGCACTTTGGGATCCTTAATTGGGACAGCAATACTGTCCTATGCAGAACATGACAGTTTCCAACCGGCAACACAAGCGGCAAGGCTCAAAAACGGCGGAAAAGGTGCCAGTTCCACAACTCAAGTGGATCACGGGACGCGCGAGAGTGCAATGCGCTCGTGTCGGCGTTAAGCAAGGCCGGCGCGTTGAACTTGCCGCGCCGGTTACGGACTTTGACTGGACCGGCAGCTAAGAAAAGATTCTGGGTCTCCGCACAATGAACTTTGCCAGCGATAATACGGCGCCGATCGCGCCGGACATACTCGATGCCATCCTTGAGGCGAACCGCGGTTTCGCGCGGGGCTACGGTAACGACGACTGGACACGCGCGGTTGAACGCCGCTTAAGCGAGGTTTTCGAGCGAGACGTCGCGGCGTTCCTGGTGCCGACCGGCAC
>JBAPZR010000864.1:0-47487 GCA_049285335.1 Xanthobacteraceae bacterium
CATCGTGTTCACCGGCTATGTCAATCCCACGACGCCCGCGGAGCGGTTGAGCAAAAGCGGCCGCGCGCAACGCATGCGCTGGAACGTGCATCCGCGACTGTCCGACACCGTGGCGCTGGTTCGAGACATAAAGGCGCGCACAGTCGTTCCGGCTTTCTGCGATCGCGCGCACCTTGCACCGCTCGCCGCCGCGTTGGCGCCGGCGCGCGTCACCATGGACGAAGTGGTGATCATCTAGTTTTTCGCGCCTTCAATGCCCGTCTTCGTCCCACTGGTCTATCGCTCGTTTCGGTGGGATGATGCCCGAAAGCGAACGACCGCGCAGGCGGTGAAGGCGGGGAAATCATGGAATTTGGCGTTCTTTTCACATCGCATCCCAATGTCGAGGCCGAACCCTATCCGCACCGCGATGTCCACGCGCGCGTCACCCGGCAGATCGTCCGCGCCGACGAGCTCGGCTACGACTACGCCTGGGTCGCCGAACATCATTTCAGCAACGAATACGGCATCATGCCGGACGTCTTTGTCTACGCCGCCTATCTCGCGGCGCTGACAAAACGCATCAAGATCGGCACCGCGGTCGTGACGCTACCGCTCGCCAATCCGCTGCGGGTCGCGGAAAACACCGCCTTCGTCGACATTCTCAGCAACGGGCGCTTCGCGCTCGGCCTCGGCTCCGGCTATCGCAAATACGAATTCGACGGTTTCGGCGCCGATTTCGAGCGCCGGCGCGACGTGCAAGAGGAGGCCTTGCCGCTCCTGATGGAGCTATTCCACAACAAGCGCGTCGACCATCACGGCGATCATTTCAGCTTCAAGGTCGACGGCGCTTACGAATTGTTTCCGCACGCGCTGCAGGAGCCGCATCCGCCGATTTTTCTCGCCGGCGCCACCGATCGTTCGATCGGCGCCGCCGCCAAAATGGGTTTTGGCCTGTTTCTCTCGAGCTGGACGCCGTTTGCCGAACTGGCCCGGCAAACCGCGACCTATCGAGAACATCTCGAACAGACGCCGGAAGCATTGCGCGGCAATCCGGCGCGCGGCCATGTCGATATCGCCCGCTGGGTCTATGTCGCAGACAGCGACGCCAAAGCGCGGCGCGAAAGCGAGCCGGTTATCCTGCGCAGCCTGGCGCATTTTTCGAGCGGTCACACGTCCGGCTATCTCGGCACCGTGTCGCAGGATGTCGGCGCCAAACCGCGCGACTATGACGCGCTGACCCACGACATCATCCTCCACGGTTCGCCAGCTACCGTCATCGCCAAGATTGAGGAATTGCAGGCCATGGCCGGTAACTCCTCGATCATGCTGCACTTCCCGCCCTGGTACGGCGCCGAGAAAGCGCTCGCTTCGCTCGAACTTTTTGCCGGCGAGGTAATGCCGAAATTCAAAGACAGCCCACGCGTGCAAAAGCGCGCTTAAATCAACAAGCTTCGCAAGCACAATTCATGACTACCAGTCACCCGCGGACGATGTATTACGCGAGCGTCGGACCGCTGCTGCGCGTTTTCGATGTCGACGTCGAAGGCGCCGCCTTGACCGAGCGCAGCGACATCACGCTGCCGGCCAATATTCAATATGTCTGGGCGCATCCGTCGCGGCGCACCCTTTACGCCGTATCCAGTAACGGCGGCCCGGGCGTCGCCGGCGACAAACATCGTGCCAACGCGCTTGCCGCCGATCCGGCAACGGGCGCGTTGCGCCCGCACGGCGACGCGGCCTCGCTGCCGTCGCGGCCCATCCATGTCAGCGTCGACGCGAGCGGCCGATATTTGTTGACCGCCTACAACAATCCGAGTGGCTTGACCGTCCACCGGCTCAACGCTGACGGCACGATCGGCGCGCAGGTGGCACAAGCCGCCGATCTCGATACCGGCATCTACGCGCACCAGATTCTCGCGACGCCGTCCAACCACTGCGTCGTGCTGGTGACGCGCGGCAACAATGCCACGCCGAACAAGGCCGAAGACCCTGGCGCGATCAAGACCTTCGCGTTCGAGGACGGCGCTTTGCGGAATCTGACTTCGATCGCGCCTGGCAACGGCCTTGGCTTCGGCCCGCGCCACCTCGATTTTCATCCGAGCAAACCCTGGGCCTTCGTTTCGATCGAACGGCAGAACGAGCTTTACGTCTATGGCCTCGACGATGCGACCGGACTTAAGCGCGAGCCCAGCTTCGTCAGGGAAACATTGTCGAATCCCAAAACGCGGGCAAGCCAGGGCGCCGGCCCGATCCACGTCCATCCGAACGGCAGATTCGTGTATCAGACCAACCGTACTTTTCCGGCCGCCGGCGACGGCGGCAGGCAATTCTCCGAGGACGGTGAAGACAACATTGTAGTCTTCGCAATCGATATGAACAACGGCGAGCCGAAAGCGATCCAACACATCGACGGCCACGGCGTTCAGCTGCGCACCTTCGGCATCGATCCGAGCGGACGTCTTTTGGTCGTCGCGAGCATCATGCCGTTGCCGCTACGCGACGGCACGAGCAAGCCTGCGGGAATGATGGTTTTCCGAATCGCGCAGGACGGCACGCTCGCTTTCGCACGAAAATACGATGTCGATGTCGGCACCGCGCAGCAATTCTGGAGCGGTATGGTCACGCTGCCGTAAGCACCTGTTACTAATCTCGGCTCGAACAAAAGAAAGCGCGGCTTGAAACATCAAGCCGGGCTCAAATGCATCGATCGCGCTTATTGATAGCCCTGGCCAGGCCCACCCGGATTCTTGCCGGGGCCGCGATTGTTGTTCTGCGCCTTTTCCGGGTGTCCGGATTGCGTGCCCGCGCCGCCGCCGCCGGCATACGGATTGCCGGCCTGCGCGAACACCAGCTGCGAGGCGCCGAACATCAGCACGATTGCGAGAGCGATCGTTTTCACAAAAGACATTCATTGCTCCTTCTTCTCTTGCCGAGGCCAACGCGAGCCCTGCGAACGCAGTTCCTCGCACCGCTTTTGGAACAGGGAAGCTTTCGCGGAACAACGGAATGGCCTCGATCGGTCATCGTAGGCATGTTGCAATCGCGCGACAGCCGCCCACCGGTCGCAGACGACTTGCCGCGGCGAACGGTACATGCACTCACTCGAAATCTGCTATGCTTGAAAGCATGTCAGCAAGACGCGCGGCGCTCGATTATTTGCGCCGAGGGAGGAACCAGGTATGAAAAAGTTGCTCCTCGTTCTCATCGCCGCCGCAGTCGCCTTGTTCAGCGCGGCGCTCTATGCCGACGATTATCCGTCGCGGCCGATCACGATGGTCGCCGTCTTCGGGCCTGGCAGCGCCAGCGACACGATCTGTCGCATCATTGCCGATCCACTAAGCACCGCGCTCAAGCAGCCGGTCGTCGTCGATGACCGTCCCGGCGCGGACGGCGCGCTGGCGGCGCTCTACGTTCATCACGCCGATCCGGACGGCTACACGCTTTTGATGGCGACAAACTCGCCGCTGTCGGCCGACCCGTTTCTGCACAAGGACGTGAGCTACGATCCGGTCAAGGACTTCGCGCCGATCACGCGCGTCGGAAGCTTCACACTCATGCTGGTGATCGATCCGAAATTGCCGATTCATTCGGTGAAGGAACTCGTCGATTACGCCAAGGCCAATCCCGGCAGATTGTCGTTTGCCAGCGGTAACACCGCCGGCATCGTCGCCGGCGACACGCTCGCGAAATGGGCCGGCATCAACATTCTGCACGTGCCTTACAAGAGCACCCCGCCGGCGCTGGAGGACATTATCGGCGGCCGCGTCTCGATGATGTTTGCCGATTTCACGACCGCCATTCCGCACGTCAATTCCGGTGCTTTGCGCGCCCTGGCGGTGACGCGGATCAAGCGTAGTTCGCTCTTTCCCAACCTGCCGACCATGGATGAAGCCGGAATCAAAGGCTTCAACCTCGACGCCTGGGCGGGCCTTGTCGCGCCGGCCGGTACGCCGCCGGAAGTCGTGACCAAGCTCAACAGCGTGTTGCGCCCGATCATCGACAGTCCCGAAGCACAAGCCAAATTCAAGAATGTCGGTTTCGAGGCGTTCCCCTCGACGCCGGACGACCTCGGCGACTACATCAAGCTGCAGCTCGGCCTCTGGGGCAAGATGGTCAAGGACGCCAATATCCAGTCGGATTGAGGATAGCAATCATTGATGATCCTTCGGTGAACAATATCTATTCACTCTCGCGGTGCGCCTTCGCACCCGAGCTATGCCAAGCCATTTCGAAAAGCCACGAACGGAAAAAGAGCGAAGGGAGGTGGAGCGCCGATAGTCGCACCATCCTTGCGCCGCGCTCGACGGAGCACGGCTGTGGCCCCAGCGGGAGCCACTCGCCTCTCGGCGCTCCACCGCGGGTCTTGCCAAGGCTTTGACCCCTCGGCTCAGCTTCGGGCCGCGCTTCCTGGGGACATATGTCAAGTGCCCGTCCCCTATAGTGAGACGTGCCCCAAAGCCGTCATGGCCGGACTTGATCCGGCCATCCAGGTTTTCATTGCAGGGTGATTGAAAGACGTGGATGCCCACGCCAAACGATGACCAAAGCGGGAATTAATCCCCGCTCCGCAGCGGCGCCGGCTGCTCGTCGAGCATCGCCTGGATCGCCGCGCGCGTCGCCGCGACATCGAGGCCGTGCTCGGCGACGAGATCGCGGCAGTCGGCCAGGATCGCGTCGGCGTCCTGCATGATCTTCAGCCGCTTATAGCGGTCGTCCCGGTGCAGCCCCATGCTGGCACCGACGATCTCGTAGATATTCATGATACGGAAGGAAAAGTCGCGCTCATGCGCGCATAATTCGCGGTGGTCGGAATGATAGACGCCGACCAGCGCATCGATGCCGGCGGCATCGGCCGCTTTGAGTTCCTGTTCCTGCAGCTCGCGGCGATAGGCCGGCAGCACGCGAATGCTGTTGGCCTGCAGCCCGACCGCCGGCTGATGGAGCTCGACCAGTTCGATGCCCGGCACGGCGCGCAAAATATCCTCCGCCGCCTCGACCACGCCGGCCACGCCGGGATGCCGATGCAGCGCGACCCGCATCGGCACCCGCTCGCGAAGAAGCGGCCGCAGCCGGTCGAGATTCCTGCGCAGGAAAAGCGTGAACGGCGTCATCTCGAACGGTTTCGCGCCGCGCGTTTTCTCGATCGTCGGCAGTGTCGTCTCGGTGAACTGGACCTGACACGACGGGCACCATGACAGCACTTGCCCGGTCTTGCTGTGCGCCAGCTTGTCGAGCGTGCCCTCGGCGACGCGCCCGGACGTGGCGACATCGCCGGCGCGCATCTGCACGATGCCGCAGCAATGGGTCGGCCCGCCCATAACATTGTAGGTAACGCCGAGCGCGTCCATGATGTCGAGGGCGAGAAGCGCGATGTGCGGAGTCTTGAGCACATTGCAACCGGTGTAGAAGATGAAATCGGGCGGAGCTTCGGCATCCTCGGCCGCGGCCGCCCGCTTGGCGTCTTGCCCCAATCTTTGCCCCAAGCGTTCCAGCAATGCGTCGTCGAGCTGGATACGCGAAAGATGCATCACCTCGCGCGCGACCTTACGAAAGCCGTCGACGCCGTTGCGGCGCTGCGTGGCGCCGTCATTGTCGCCCTGCGCCATCCGCACGCGCGCCATATACAAAAGGAAACGCGGATTTACTCCGTAGTCGCAGGCCTTGATGCATTCGCCGGAAAGGATGCAAGAATTCGCCCACTTGCGCGCGGCGTCGTTGCCGCGACCGGCGCGCAAAATGTCGATGACGCCGGAGATGACCTCGACGGAATTTGCGCGCTGCTCGAGCGTAAGGCCGCCGGGCTCTGTGACCGGGCAAACTTCGACGCACTTGCCACAGCGCGTGCACGCATCGGCCATCGCGTCGGCGCGCGCGCGCAACGCGGCTTCAAAAGTTGGGACCGCCGTTTCGGTCGAATTTTCCGACGAAGGTTTCATCACTGAGAGTTCGATCAAGCTGCCAATACCGCGACGGTAAGCGTACAGCCTCGCCGGTCCCGATTAAAGCCCGATCGGATGCGGGCTTGTTGAAGAGGTCCCCCGCGCCGTTGTAAGAACGTCTCTTCCTTCCGATGCTCGGCGTATCTCACCATTGAGCATGATCCTTCCCGAAAAACCGGTATCCACCCCGGATCACGTGCGGGGCAGGCTTTTTCGGGATCGTGCTTAAAGGCCGGGCATGTCTACGAAAATCGAAAAGACCGTGACACGCGAGGCTTACAATGGGTGAATTCGCGATAGGACAGCCGGTTCCCCGCTTCGAGGACCCGCGTCTGGTCAAAGGCGCCGGACGCTACGTCGCAGACATGGTCTTTCCCGGAATGGCCTTCGGCTATGTGCTGCGTTCGCCGCACGCCCACGCGCGAATCCGTGCAATCGATACGTCGAAGGCCAAAGCGGCGCCCGGCGTGCTCGCGGTTTTGACCAGCGCCGACTACAAGGCTGCGGGATTCGGCGACCTTCCGGTGCCCGGCGGGCTGCAACGCCGCGACGGCACGCCCGGCTATCGGCCGCGCTATCCGGCTTTGGCCGAGGATCGCGTGCGGATGATCGGCGACTACGTCGCCTTCGTCGTCGCGGACACATATTACCAAGCGGCCGACGCCGCCGAACTCATCCACGTCGACTACGAGCCGTTACCGGCCATCGTTTCGACCGGCGATGCGGTCAAGCCCGGCGCGCCTTTGGTATGGGACGATTGCCCGAACAATATCGGCTTCATCCAGATTGAAGGAAATAAGGAGGCGACCGATGCCGCCTTCGCCCGGGCCGCCCACGTCGTCAAACATCGTTTTGTCATCAACCGCGTCACAGCAGCGGCGATGGAGCCGCGCGGCTGCGTCGGCCTGTTCGAGCCGGTCGACGGCCGCTACACGATCTACACGACCCTGCAGCGAACCAATGTCTTTCAGACCGAACTGTCGCAATACGTCTTGAAAGTTCCCGACAGCAAGATCCGCGTCGTCTGCGGCGATATCGGCGGCAGCTTCGGCATGAAGTCGGCGGTCTATAACGAAGTGGCGCTGGTACTCCTCGCCGCGAAGGTGACCGGACGTCCGGTCAAATGGGTAGCGACGCGCTCGGAATCCTTTCTCTGCGACGCGCAGGCCCGCGACAATGTCACCGAAGCGGAATTCGCGCTCGACAAGGACGGCGCGTTTCTCGGATTTCGCGCCAGGGTCATCGCCGCGATCGGGGCTTACATGCAGGTCGGCATGCCGGCTTTTACCGGCAATCTCGGCACGCTCGCCGGCGTCTATCGCACGCCGGCCTCGCATATCGATGTCACCGGTGTCTTCACCCATACCCAGCCGGTGCGGCCCTATCGCGGCAATGGCCGGCCGGAAGCCGGTTACGTCATCGAGCGTATGGTCGATCTCGCCGCCGATCAGCTCGGCATCGATCCGGCCGAGTTGCGCCGGCGCAACACCATTCCTGCGAGCGCGATGCCGTTCAAAACCAGCGTGACCTTCACTTACGATTGCGGCGAATTCGAAAAAAACATGGACCTCGCGCTACACGCCGCCGACAAGAAAGGTTTCGAGGCGCGTCGCGCGCGCGCACGCGAGAACGGCAAGCTGCGCGGTTTCGGTTTCTCCAACACCATCGAGCGTTCGGCCGCCGCAGGCCTCGAAGGCGCGGAAATCAGATTCGACCGCACGGGCTCGGTCTCGATCTTTTCCGGCAGCATCAATCAAGGCCAGGGCCACGAAACGACGTTCAAACAAATCGTCTGCGACCGGCTCGGGCTCGATCCGAACGAAGTGACCTACATCCAAGGCGACACCGATCAGGTGTTCTTCGCCGAAGGCACCGGCGGGTCGCGCTCGGCGACCTTTTCCGGTTCCGCCTTTACGCTCGCCGCCGACAAGGTCGAGAGCAAGGCCAAGGCGATCGCCGCCCACATGCTCAAGGTGGACGTCGGCGAGATCAATTTTGCCGACGGCGTTTTCTCGAGCAAAAAAACCAATCAGACGCTCACCATCAAGGAAGTGGCCAAGGCCTCGCTCGACCCCAAGAATTTACCGCCAGGCTTCGAGCCGGGGCTGATCGAGAAGGCGATTTATACGGGTAAGGTCGCGAGCTACCCGAACGGCGTTCACGTCTGCGAGCTTGAAATCGACGAGGAGACCGGCGAAGTCGAGATCGTCGGGTACAACGTCGTCGACGACGTTGGCACGGTGATCAACCCGCTCCTCCTGCACGGCCAGGTCGATGGCGGCATCGCCATGGGCGTGGGGCAAATCTTGATGGAAGACATCAAGTTCGACGAGCAGGGCCAGATGCTGACCGGCTCGTTCATGGACTATGCCATGCCGCGCGCCGGCGACCTCACTGCTTTCCACGTCGAAAGCAATCCGGTGCCGACCAAGACCAATCCGCTCGGCGTCAAGGGCGCTGGCGAGGCGGGCTGCGTCGGCGCGATGCCCGCGGTCGCCAATGCGCTTGTCGATGCGCTCTCGGTGCTCGGCATCACGCACATTGAAATGCCGGCGACGCCCGAGGTGATTTGGCGCGCGATTCAGGAGGCGCGAGCGAAGAGCAGCGCGGCCGAAAAACGGATGCCGGCCGGCATCGAGCCGAGTTGAATTCTATTCACGTCTCGAACCTAACAACGCCCCAATCAAAATTCATAAAAAACGTTCGGAAAAATCCGTCGATTGCAACGGCTACGCTATTTTCCGAGCAAATCAACGCGTCAAGGGCGCCCATAAGGGCGTTCACTCCCGTCTAAAGACGGGCTATGGGCGCCGAGCAGCGGCTTTGCCCTTGACACTTTGATTTGTTCGGAAGCGACAGTAGTCGTTGGAGGATTCGCCGCCGCGATCTTCGCGTCGCTTTCGGCCGCGCTCGCCTTGTGGTATTTCATCGAGCAACCCTCACATCTGCGAGCGAGGATGATCAAAGTGCGCGGCGGAGTTCGTGTATGGGAGCAGCAATAGACAGCACGGCAGCGACGCTCCCGCTCGCCGGCGTCCGCGTCCTCGAATTCTGCCACACCATCATGGGGCCAAGCGCCGGCCTCATCCTCGCCGATCTCGGCGCCGACGTGATCAAGATCGAACCGACGAACGGCGATCCGACCCGGAGAAGAATCGGTTTCGCCGCGGGCTTCTTTCCGACCTTCAACCGCAACAAACGCAGCGTCGCCATCGATCTCAAGAACGATGAAGGCCGCGCTTTGCTCTACCGCCTCGCCGGGACCGCCGATGTGGTCATGGAAAATTTCGCACCGGGCACCATGGAGCGGCTTGGTTGCGGTTACGGCGATCTCTCTGCGAAAAATCCGCGCCTCATTTATTGCGCGCTGAAAGGCTTTCTCAGCGGCCCCTACGAGCATCGCCCCGCGCTCGACGAAGTGGTGCAGTTCATGGCAGGGCTCGCTTACATGACCGGGCCGCCGGGCCAGCCGCTGCGCGCCGGATCGTCCGTCGTCGACATTATGGGCGGCATGTTTGCGGTGATCGGCGTGCAGGCGGCGATGCGTGAACGCGAGCGCACGGGACGCGGCCAGATGGTCAAGTCGGCTTTGTTCGAATCCACCGCATTCCTGATGATGCAGCATATGGCGGGCGAGGTGGTGACGGGACGGCCGCTGCCGCCGATGCCGGCGCGCGAAGGCGCCTGGGCGATCTACGACCCGTTCGCGACGGCCGACGACCAGCAGATTTTCATAGGCTTGACGAGCAACGGCCACTGGCAGCGCTTTTGCGAGCATTTCGGCCGGGGGGATTTGCTCAATAACCCGGCCTACAAGACCAACGAGGATCGTGTGCGCGCGCGGGGCACGCTGCGCCCGATCGTCGCCGACATCGTCGCGCGCCACAAACTCGCCGACCTCGCCGAATTGTTCGACCGCATCGACATTCCATTCGCGCCGGTGGCCAAGCCCGGCGATCTGTTCGCCGATCCGCAGCTCAACGCGCACGGCCGCATGCTTGACATCGTGTTCGCCAACGGTTTGCGCGGCAAGATACCGCGGCTGCCGATCGAAATTGGCGCGCACGATTTCGCGCTGCGCCGGCAGGCGCCCGCGATCGGTGAGCACACAGTTGAAATTCTTGCCGAGATCGGCCTCGCGCCCGGCGAGATCGAAAAGCTGCGCCAGCGCGGTGTCATCGCAGGGACGCCGTAAGGCGGCCGAAGCCGTGAGCGAACGACTATGAGCGAATGACCATGAGCAAACGATCATGAGCGATTTGCCGGCGAGCGTGCGCATTACCGAGGAAGGTCCGCGCGAGGGATTCCAGATCGAAAAAGGCGCGATCCCGACGGCGCGCAAGATCGCGCTGATCGACGCTCTGTCGGCGACCGGCCTCGAGCGCATCCAGATCGTCTCCTTCGTCAACCCGAAGGCGGTGCCCGGCATGGCGGACGCCGAGGATGTAGTGCGTGGTATCGCGCCGAAGTCCGGCGTCGCCTACGCCGCGCTGTGGCTCAACGAGAAAGGCTTCGAGCGGGCGCTGAAATTTCCCGACCGGCTGACCAATACCGGGACCATTCAGCTTTGCGCGTCGGAAAAATTTTCGCTCCGCAATCAGAACCGCACGGCGGCACAGCAACTCGCCGGCCAGCACGCGATCGTCGAAATGTACAAGGCGGCCGGCATTCCGGTCGAGCGCGGCAGTATCATGGCGGCGTTCGGCTGCAACTTCGAAGGCGACGTTCCCGTCGCGCACGTCGTCGCCCTGGCGCAGCAGATCCTCGATGTCGCCAAGGAGCACGGCGTCACGCTGCGCTTCATCACGCTCGCCGACACCATGGCCTGGGCGACGCCGCTTGCGGTCAAGCGCGTGGTCGGCGGCTTGCGCGAACGCTGGCCAGAACTCGATGTCGCGCTGCATTTGCACGACACGCGCGGCATGGCGATCGCCAACGCCTATGCCGGGCTTGAAATGGGCGTGACGCGCTTCGATTCATCGGTGGCTGGCCTCGGCGGCTGTCCGTTTGCCGGCCATCAAGGCGCCGCCGGCAATGTATGCACCGAAGACCTTGTGTTCATGTGCGATGAGCTTGGCATCGCAACCGGCATCAATCTCGACGCCTTGATCGAATGCGCCAAGCTTGCCGAAGACGTCGTCGGCCATTCGTTGCCGGGTTCGGTGATGAAGGGCGGCACGCTGGATAGGTTTCGGGGTGGATCCTGACGCCACCCTACCTCCCTCGCAGGGGGAGGATGAAAGTATCGGCATCGGTTTCCTCCCCCTGAAAAAGGCGGAGGATTAAAGGTGGGTCAGCTACGATTCGCCGTGGATTTTCCAGATGCCGGCTGCACTCGCGACGATGCGCGTTCCGACAGCAAGCTTCGATTGCATGAAAACGATGGCGCGCGTCAGCCGCACCACCTCGCAATGCGCTTCGACGAATTCGGCAAGCCGAACCGCGCCGACGAATTGAATGTTCAGCTCGATCGTGGCGTGCGGCTTGCCGCCGGTGGCCCGTTGCGCTGTCATGCCCATGGCCTGGTCGGCAAAGGTGGTGAGCATGCCGCCGTGCACGATGTCGACAAAGTTCAGATGCTTTTTCTCGACGACGAAGCCGAAATGTCCGTCGCCGCGCCGCCACAGCGGGCCGACCAATTCTCCGAATCCGATCGGCTTGACCATGGTCCAGCCCGCGCGGGCCGGATCGAAAACTAAAGCGTCCGCCGCCCCCACCCGATCGTTCATGCCGGCACCTTGGTGGTGGCCGGTCGCGCCGCAAGCCGCCGCTTAAGATCGGGAATGAGCTTTTCGGCATTGGCGCCGTCAGCAAGTGCGCGGCCCTCCTGCCCCAGCGCGCGCACCGCCTCGACATAGGCCGCAACCTCGTCCGCCTTGCGCACGGCTTGCGGATAATCGCTGGCAAAGACGAGCTGAGACAAAGGAAGCTCCTGCAAACCGAAGCGCACCCAGTGGGCGCCCAGTCGTGCCGCTTGGTCGGGGCCAGCCCAACCGGCGATGTCGTAGTATAAACGACGATCGAGATAATATTCGAACGGCTGGCGCGGCTGTCGCCCGTGGCGTGCGAGGCTTGCCGTGCCCCATTTATCGCGTTGTTGAAAGCCGCGGATGCGGCCGAGATAGCGGCCGATGCCGCCGGCGAAATGGGAAAATTGAATTTTCAGCGTCGGCAGTTCGTCGAGCAGACCGCGATTGATGAGCCGCACCGCCGCCGTCATCAATGAAAACTCCCAACCGAGCATGCGACCGAGATCGTCGGCATCCATGCGGCTCCAGCGGATGACGCGCGGCAAGGGATGAATGAAGACATAGAGGCCGAGGTCCGCGCACGCTTTCCAGAACGGCCGCAACTCGGGCGCATCGAGCGGTAGATCCTGCAATTCGGAAGCGATCACCACGCCGGGAAATCCAAGTTCGACGGCGCAGCGTTTCAACTCGGCCGCGGCTTCCGTGGGCTGGAGCGCCGGCACATGAGCAAGACCGATGAAGCGGCCGGGATGGGTCTTCTCGGCTTCGCGCAGGCGATCGTTGATCAGCCGGCAGACGGCAATGTCCGGCTGATCGAAACCGCTGCCGCAGGTGAGCACGCCGGCGTCGATCCCGGCCAAATCCATCATGCGGATATGCGCGGCAAGATCGGCGAGCAACGGATTGAGCAGATAACTGGGATTGCCGTCACGATCGAGATCGACCGTGGGTTTGACGGGGTCGCCTTTAAGCAGTTCCGGCGGCGTGTAGTGTTGCTGAAAATCGATGAGCATGAACCGACTGATTATTCGCTCTCCCCTGTGGGAGGGCTATCTCACATGATGGCGAATTCGTTGTTGCGTCGGTCGGTCACCAGCATGGCGCCGGGATAGTGGGTGATGCAGAATTCCGGCCGCGCGGCCATGATCACCGATTGCGGCGTCACTCCGCAGGCCCAGAAGACCGGAATTTCATCGTCGTGCACGGGCACCGGATCGCCCCAATCGGGTGCCGCGAGGTTCTTGATCCCGATCATCTCCGGCTTGCCGAGATGGACCGGCGCGCCATGCACCGAGGGAAATCGCGTCGTGATCTGCACGGCGCGGATGGCGTCAGCGGGCTTCATCGGCCGCATGGACACGACCAGCGGACCGTGGAACGGCCCGGCCGGCGCGGTTTCCACCGAGGTGCGGTACATCGGCACTGTGCAGTCGCAGGTCATATGGCGCAATTCGATTCCATCTTCGAGGAGCGCCTGCTCGAACGAGAACGAACAGCCGATCGCGAACACGACCAGATCGTCGCGCCAGTATTGGGTAATGTCGTCCGGCTCGTCGACGCGCGCGCCGTCGCGCCATACCCGATAGCGCGGCAGGTCGGTGCGGATGTCGAGATCTTCGCCCAGAGCCGGAATGTGCGGATCGCCCGGCGCCGAAATCCCGATCAGCGGGCACGGCTTTGGATTGCGCTGACAGAAATGCAGAAAATCTTGCGCCAGCGCCTGCGGCAGGATCGCGAGATTGGCCTGAACGAATCCGGGCGCCAGCCCCGAGGTGGGTCCTGCATGCTGGTTGCGCCGGATCGCAAGCCGCGCCGCGCGGCCGCTCGCTAATGGTTTGTGTTTTTCCCGGCGCACCGTCGCCGTTGTCATTGATCCGCTCCCGCGCTACCGGCTTTTGCCCATTTTATCATCAAGCGGGGCTCGAAACAGCGGATTCGCCGCGACGATGTTACACGCGCCGTCCACCACCGGCCGAGCGGCGGATCGCCGAATCCGGTTGAAACTGCGGTCAAGATCGCGTTTGCTTATACCACCAATCACTAGTGTGGTGGATTTGAAGTTCCTACAGTTCTGCGGCACACTCGTATAGGGACTTCAAATCCAAAAACCACACTAGAATTATAAACTTGCCAGTGTCCTTTCGATTCCGAAGTTCGCTAAGAACGCGCCGCAACATGTGGCGAACTTCGCAATCGGGGCACTAGGCAAAAACCCTATTCAAGGGATCAGCCCGGGTGAATTCCAGAGGAGGGACAGTCAATGACCGAGAAGTGGAAAGAAGAGAAATGGGCTGAAAACATTTGGTACCGGGGCAAGGTTACGCGCCGACGCCTTGTCGGCTGGGGCGGCGGCGCCATTGGCGCCATGATGCTCCTGCCGGCGCCGTGGCGCGCGGCCTTCGGCGCGGCCCAACCGTATAAAATCGGCTCCGAACAGCCGCTGTCCGGCCCCGGCGCCGCGGGCGGCAAGACCGCCGTGGTCGGATTGCAGATGGCGGTTGACCGCATCAATGGCAGCGGCGGCATCAATGGCCGGCCGGTCGAGCTCATCGTCACCGACGACGAAAGTTCGCCAGCGGTTGCGCGCCAGAAGACCACCAAAATGGTGCAGGAAGACAATATCGACGTTCATGTCGGTGGCTTCCTCTCCAATATCTGCCTCGCCTGCATGCCGGTGTGGGAAGACGCCAAGATCGTCAACATGATCAGCGTCTGCCTCGACACGACGCTCACCACCAGCAAGTGCAACCGCTACAGCTTCCGGCCCTACGATTATGCTCCGGCGCAGGCGGTGGCTTTTTCGCCGACGCTGACCAAGATGGGCAAGAAATGGCACATCGCCTTTGCCGATTATTCCTGGGGGCAATCGACGCGCGACGCCTATACGAACGAGATCAAAAATAACGGCGGCGAAGTGGTCGGCACCACCGGCATCCCGCTCGGCACCGCTGATATGACGCCCTTCCTGTCGAAAATTTCCGGCGATTTCGATGGCTTGTTCGGCATCTTCTTCGGCAAGGATGGCGTCACGGTCGCCACGCAGGCCTACGACCTCGGCCTGACCAAGAAATACAAATGGGCCGGCGACGGTTCGATTTCCGAATCCACCAACCTCATCGCCATCGGCAATAAGATTGACGGCTTCATCGCCATCAATCGTTACATTCCGGTGTTCCAGGGACCGCTCGACACGCCCTACCATCATCGTTTCTTCGACGAGGCCAAGAAGCGGCTCGCCCAGATCGATCCGTCCGGTCCGCTGCCCGACAAATACGTGCAGTCGAACTACGAGGCGATCAACGCCGTGAAGCTTGGCATGGAAAAATCGAAATTCCAGGGCCGCGACGACACAATGAAGCTGATCGAAGGGCTCGAAGGTCTCGAGATGAAAGCGGGTGACGACTTCCCGCAGGGTGACAAGACGCTGCGCAAGGAAGACCATCAAGCCTTCCCGCAAGAATTCATCTTCGAGGTCTCGGGCGGCACATATCATCTCAAAGAAACGGTGCCGGGAGCCAAGACGATGGTGCCGCCGGCCTGCAACTTCACCGCTTAGAGCGTGATTTTCGGAAAGTAGATACCAGCTTTCGGAAAAGGGTCATGCTCAAACAGTCGGCCACGGCGAAATGGCTTTCCACCCTCAAGCCATTTCGTTCAACGTGAGCGCACAAGTAACGACTGACCCAGGCTCCACGGCGCTCGACCGGGGAGCGGCGTCGCCGCCGGTCTTAAGGACCGAGCGTTTGTCGGTCCGCTTCGGCGGACTTTCGGCACTGTCCGATGTGAACTTTCAGGTGCAGCGTGACGACGTGCACGCCATTATCGGGCCGAACGGCGCCGGCAAGAGCACGTTTTTCAACTGCCTGACCGGCGTGCTGCGGCCGAGCAGCGGCGGCATTATCTTCAACGGCGAAAACATTACCGGCTTGCCCTCCCATGCGATCTCGCAAAAGGGTATCGCGCGCTCCTACCAGATCACGAATATTCTGCCCAATGTTACCGCGCTCGAGAACGTGCGCATCGCCGCGCAATCGCGGCGGCATTCGTGGAACATGTTCGCGCATCACGCCGGGCTGGCCGACATCAATCGCAAGGCCGAAGAGGCTCTTCATGCCGTCGGGCTTCTCGGCAAGGCGCGGGAATTGGCGTCGAACCTTTCGCATGGCGAGCAGCGCAATCTCGAGATCGGCATCGCGCTTGCCACCGAGCCGAAACTTCTTTGCCTCGACGAGCCGACCGCGGGCATGAGTCAGGCGGAAACCGACGAGACCAAGCGATTAATGCGGCGTATCGCCAAGAATCTCACCATTTTGATCGTCGAGCACGACATGCAGGTCGTGATGGAGCTCTGCAGCCGTATCACCGTGCTGCATTACGGCACGATCCTCGCCGAAGGTACGCCGGAGGAAATTCAGAAAAATCCGCGGGTGCTGGAGGTCTATCTCAAGACATGAGCACTCCGGCGGAACCGATCGCGCCCCTCATTCGCGTCGAGGACGTGCACACCTATTACGGCAAGAGCCATATCCTGCATGGCGTGTCGCTGACGGTCGATCCCGGCGAGGTCGTCGGCCTGCTCGGCCGCAATGGCGTCGGCAAAAGCACGACGCTCAAAACCATTATGGGCCTCGTCCGGCCGAGCCACGGCGGCGTGCTCCTTAACGGTGCTGCCATCACCGGACTGCCGCCGCATCGGCTCGCGCGTCTCGGCATCGGCTATGTGCCGGAGGACCGGCGCGTCTTCCGTTTTCTCACGGTCATGGAGAACCTGCGCACCGGCCTCGATCGCGACGGCATGACCGAGGAGAAACGCCAAAGGCTGCTCGATAAGGCGTTCTCGTTCTTCCCGGTCCTCGGCGAGCGCCGCACGCAGGCGGGCGGCACGCTTTCGGGCGGCGAACAGCAGATGCTCGCCATCGCCCGCGCTATGATGCTCGAGCCGAAAATCATCCTGCTCGACGAGCCGACCGAAGGCCTGATGCCGCGCATGGTGTCCCAGATCCGCAATATCATCGAAGTGCTGCACAAGGAGGGCGTCGCCATTCTGCTTGTCGAGCAGAACGTGCCGTTGACGCTCGAAGCGAGCCAGCGGCTCTACATCATGGAAAAGGGCATGGTGCGCCACCACTGCGCCGCCTCCGAGATCGACGTGCATCATCCGATCATCCAGCAATATCTCGGGGTCTAGAGCGATGGGCGCGATCGGCCAAATCATTCACGCCATTCCCATCGACCTTCTGATCATTCAGACGGTCAACGGCATTGTCGCCGGCATGATTCTGGCTTTGGTGGCCTCTGGGCTGACGTTGATCTTCGGCATCATGGATGTGGTGAACTTCGCGCATGGCGAGCTTTTCATGCTTGGCGCCTATCTCGGCTTCGTGGTGTTCGTGACGACGGGAAGTTTCTGGCTGGCGCTGATCGGCGCTTCGCTCATTGTCGCCATCCTCGGCGCGGCGATGCAGATCGTGGCGCTGCGACCGCTGATCGGACGCGATCCCTTGAATACGATTCTTGCCACGTTTGGCATTTCACTGGTCCTGCAA
The DNA here is from genome assembly GCA_049285335.1 of Xanthobacteraceae bacterium. Lineage (GTDB taxonomy): Bacteria > Pseudomonadota > Alphaproteobacteria > Rhizobiales > Xanthobacteraceae > BOG-931. Next base: position 17,218 of record JBAPZR010000864.1, read on the forward strand.
AACTACGCGCTGTGGCAATTCGGTCCGGTGGTCCGCAAAATCCCCGAGCCGATCGATAGCCAATTCACATTGTTCTATCTGCAATATCCCTGGTATCGCATCCTGGTCGCGGCGATCTCGGCGGCCATCATCGGCGCCTTCTGGCTGTTTCTGAAATACGGCAAATTCGGCATCTGGATCAGGGCGACGGCGCAGGACCGCACCATGGCGCAGGCGATGGGGATTCCGGTGCCGCTCGTCTATACCGGCGTGTTTGCCATCGGCGCCGCGATGGCGGCGGCAAGCGGCGTGTTGTTCGCGCCGATGGTCGGCGTCAGCCACACGATGGGGCTTGATTGGGTTCTTAAGGCATTCATCGTGGTGGTGGTCGGCGGCATGGGCAATTTCGTCGGCTCGATCGTCGCGGCGATCTTCATCAGCCTCGTAGAGTCATACGCGGCGATCTGGCTCGATCCCTCGCAGGCGGTGGTCGTGTCCTTCGTTATTTTGATCCTGACGCTCCTCTTCCGTCCCACCGGTTTGTTCGTGGCGCCGCGATGACGACCGCTCCGCTCGATAAATCGTCTGCGCTCAAGCGATCGCTCAACGCTCGAGCCAGGCTGAGCCATACCGCCGTATTCTGGATCGTCTTTTGCCTTGTGATAGCGGCGCTGATCGCAGCGCCACTCGTTCTGTCCGAATTTTGGCGGCGCCTGCTTACCGAGATTCTGATCTGGGGCTTGTTGGCGATGTCGTCCGATCTTTTGATCGGCTATACCGGCATGGTGTCGTTCGGCCATTCGGCATTTTTCGGCCTGGGCATGTATGGCGCGGCCGGCGCGCTGCTCCTCGTCACCCCGCCGAACCTGTGGCTCGCCATCCTCGCCGGGCTTGCCGGCGCGGCCGGCGCGGCGCTGTTCGTCGCCTATTTCTCGACGCGCCTACGCGACATCTACTTCGCCATCACGACGCTGATCTTCAGTCAAATCTTCTACGTCATCATCTTCACCTGGACCTCGCTCACCGGCGGCGAGAACGGCCTGATCTTCACCCGGCCGCATTTGGCGATCCCCTTCCTCTACAACGCCCGCTTTACCTCGACGACGATGCATTGGTTCGTGCTCGCGATCGTCGCCGCCTCCTATCTGATCTTGCGCCGGGTAACGCAATCGCCGTTCGGCATGGTTTTGCAATCGATCCGCGAGAATGAGCCGCGCACCCGCGCGATCGGCTACCGCGTCGAACGTTTCAAGATGGTCGCCGTCATGCTGTCCGGCCTGTTTGCGGGATTGGCAGGCTCGCTCTACGCCATCCAGAACGAATTCGCCGCGCCCGACTTCGTCTACTTTCTCACCTCGGGCGAGACGGTGATTTATAACGTCATGGGGGGCATCGGGACCCTGGTCGGGCCGATCGTCGGCGCCGGGTTTTTCCACCTGATGCGTGAATTTCTATCGCGCGTGTTCGGCGATCAATTCCCCTATCTCATCCCGCTCGGCGTCATTTTCATCACCATGATCATTTTCCTGCCGCAGGGCATCATGGGTTTCGCCCGCCGGTGGCTGAACGAGTGACCGTCACCACACGAACACATCTCATTCGATCGGTGTGGTAGACTGTACCGAGACTTTGCGAAACCACGGCGGGCACACCAACCCTCCATTGAGCGGAGCGAGTGATGCGTAGCATCGCACTGACGGTTGTCTTCTTTCTCGGATTAATGGCGCCTGCAGCTGCCCAGAAAACCGACATTGAGGCGGTGAATGTCAAGTGGACGGAGTTTTTCAATAAAGGTGATTTCGATGGCGTCGCCTCGCTCTACACGACCGACGCAACGGCATTTCCGCCCGGTTCTGCCATGGTGAAAGGCGGGACTGCTATCGGCGCCATGTGGAAGAAAATGGCGGAACAGGTTGGCGACCCGAAGGTGACGACGCTCGACGTTAAGCGGCTGGGACCTTCTGCCGCGCGGGAGATCGGCACCTTCAGTTTGATGACCAAGGGTCCAACCGCGAAAGAAATCACCGGCAAATATGTCGTGGTCTGGGAGAAGGTCGGAAAAGATTGGAAGCTCGCGGCGGACATTTGGAACGAGGGCAAATAGCACGCTGGTGCTGCGACGGTTGAGCGCCCTTTATCAGAAAGAAGAAACGTGGCGACGAGACACCACACCTTTTCGATCCGCCTCGACTGGGTAGGGAATGCGGGCTCGGGCACTTCGTCCTACTCCGCTTATTCCCGCGCGCACGAACTCAGTGCACTAGGCAAAGAGACCATAGCCGGCTCTTCCGATCCGGCCTTCAGAGGCGATGCCGCGCGTTGGAACCCCGACGAACTTCTGGTCGCCTCGCTCTCGGCCTGTCATCAACTCTGGTACCTGCATCTTTGCGCGGATGCTGGTGCTGTCATCGAAGAGTACAGCGACAACGCGTCGGGCGTCGTGATCGAACAGCCGGACGTTGCAGGGCAGTTCGAAAGCGTGACGCTACGTCCGCACGCGAAGCTCGCGACCGGCTCAGATGAGCAAATTGCGCGACGCCTGCATGACGCCGCCGCGCAGAAGTGCTTTATTGCGCGCTCGGTCGCGTTCGAGGTCAGACACGAACCGACATTCGAGATCGCCGGGTTCCCGCTTTCGCGGAAATGAGCGGCCACCAATCGTCCGGCGCGAGATCGCTTTACGATCGACGGCTTTTTGCGAACGTCTTTTCTGATCTCCGACACCGGATTCCCGCTTTCGCGGGAATGGGCGGTAAGCGGGTAATATCGAAACTCAGGACGACGCTTTGTTCAGAAACGCCGAGAGTGCGGCGGCGTCCTTTTTGCGTGCCGCGAAATCCTCGGCGAAGCGCTCGTAGAACTCCGCGGCGCCCTCGTAGAGCTCGCTCGCGGCGGGATCGTCGGCGACAAAGCCCGCGATCTCCTGCATTTCCGCGACCCAGCGGTAGGCCTTGGGCGGCATCATCGTCAGTTGGCGCTTGAGCCAGCCGAACATTTCTTTTTGGCTCGATTGCAATTCGGCGAACAAATCGTCGGCGGAGCCGGCGCGCGTCGCCGCGAGCATCATTGCCGCGCCGATCGCCTGCGTGCCCTTGGTGATGCCGGCATAGGACATTTTCAACGCCGAGGCCGCGCTCAGCTCACCGGCGAGCACGCGGATATCGAGTCCGTAGTCGCGCAGCGCGGCGACGCGGGGCGCGGCAGGGCCGGAAGTATAAATGCGCGGGCCGGCGTCGCCCGGTTTCGGCGGCTGGCCGATAATGCCGGCATCGACGAACGGGCATTCGGTCGGCGCAATAACCGCCGCCACGCGTTCGACCGTTTTTGGATTGATCGCATTGCAATCGACATAGACCGGCTTGGCGTTGCTCGCCGTCAGCGCTGGAACAAAACACTCGGCGAGATGAAGCGCATCGCCCGGCGGCAGAATGGAGAGGATAAAATCGGCGCGGGCGATATCCTCATCCGCCGCCGGCGCCATGCCGGCCGCTTTTGCGCGCGCCTGGGTCTCGCTGCTGCGGCCTTTGAGCGACGTGAGGACCTTCGCCCCATTATCGGTGAGCCTTTTTCCGACCGCTGCGCCCATGGCGCCGGGAGCGATGACAGCAACGACAACAGACATGACGGCCTCGTGAGCAAGAGAAGCCGTGGATCATAGCAAGTTGTCTGGATACAGGAATAGCACCAGCCATCGCGAACCGGATCGAAAGGCGAAAGGCGGCGCATCGCGAATGCGCCGCCTCGAGAAAACGCAAAAACGCGCCGGCTCTATCGTGACTATTTCGGCAGCAAGACGTGGTCGATGACGTGAATGACACCGTTCGACTGCTTGACGTTCGCGATAGTCACGGTCGCGACATTGCCGTTTTCGTCCTGCAGCTCGATTTTTTCACCTTTCATCATGGCGATGAGCTTGCCGCCGGAGACGGTGGTGATGGTGTATTGACCGCCACCGTCCTTGATCATCTTTTTGATCGCATTGGCCATCGCGTCAGCCGGGACCACGTGATAAGTGAGAATCTTGACTAGCTTGTCCTTGTTTTCGGGCTTGAGCAGAGTTTCGACCGTCCCCTTTGGCAGTTCGGCAAAGGCTTCGTTGGTCGGCGCGAATACCGTGAACGGTCCCGGACCTTCGAGCGTATCGACCAAGCCCGCCGCCTTCACCGCGGCGACGAGCGTAGTGTGATCTTTTGAATTGACGGCATTTTCGACGATGTTCTTGCTGGGATACATCGGGGCGCCGCCGACCGTGACGGTTTTTTCGCCCATCGATTGAGAAAAAGCCGATGGAACGGCGATGAAGCCGACCGCGAACGCTGCGATCGCGACGGTCGTGAACACGACTCTTCGATCAAGACGCATGAGATCCTCCAGAAGCTTGATGTCGCCCGTGATTGGGCTGCGACATCAGCTACGGAGGCGGGACGCGCCGGGATGCCGGCGCTCGATCACAGATTTGTGAGCTTGCCGCTGGCGATCACCGGGCCGGTCGGCAGGCCAGTCGGTGAGCCGCCTGGCGGCTCGGACGAAACCGCAAGCGTGGCCTCCGGCCGCACACGGGGCATCATGTCCGGCGTCAGGGTGATATGAACGGGCCGGCCCGGTTCAATCAACCCGAGCGATCGTGGATGATCGCCGGGGGCGATAAGCCACAGCTCCAAGGCACGCTGACCCAAATCGGGGAGCGAGGCAGGAACGATCGTCAAGCCTCTGCCCTCGGAATCGATCGCGGCGACGAACCGCGACTGTCCACCGCTCGCTTCGAGCGTGGCAACGAGCGGCTCGGTCGCAGTCGAGACACGAGCAATGTAGGCCAGCACGATAAGGCTTGCGGCCGCGACCGCGGCCGATCCGATCGCCGCCCAGCGCCAGAACGGCAGATGTTGCCAGAAGCCACTTTCGGCTAGCCTTGGCGAAAGCGCGGATTCGATATTCGCCCAGACGCGCGCCGACGGATCGACCGGCTTGAGCTCGTAGGCGAGCACGCCGAGCCGCCGTTCCCAGTATTCGACCTCGGCGCGCAGCGCCGGATCCTGCGCCATTCGCGCCTCGAAAGCGCGCCGCTCGGCCGCGTTCAGCACACCCAGCACATATTCGCCGGCGACCGGCGGCCCGTCATCCAAACCTATCGTGTGTTCGTCGCTCATCGCTCCAGGCATTCTCTTAGCCGCAGCAAACTTCGCCGTATCCAGCTTTTCATCGTGCCAAGCGGAACGTTCATGCGCCGGGCAAGCTCGTCGTAGGTCATACCGTCCAGAAAGGCGAAGCGCACCGCAACGGCATGCCGCGGCTCCAGTTCGCCCAAACAATCCGTCAGACGCCGCTCTTCCTGCAGGCTTTCGATCTGCGCAAGCGCGTTTGACGCGTTGTCGCTGACATCGGCAGCGTCATCGATCGTTCGCGTCCGGGCGCCCATCGCACCGGCGCGAAGCCGGTCGATCGACCTGTTCCGGGCGATGGCGACGAGCCACGTAATCGGGCTCGCTCGAGCCGGATCAAACGTGCCGGCCCGTTGCCAAACCGTGGTGTAAACGTCCTGCAGCACGTCTTCGGCCTCGCCTTCGTCGCGTAAGATACGCACGCAGACGGCAAAAAGTTTCGCCGAAGTGTCGCGATAGAGCAGTCGCAGCCCGCCGCGGTCGCCGCCGGCAATGCGCGCCAATGCGGCAACCAATTGTTTACGGGCGGCGTCTTTGTCGATGGTGGCGGTCGGTCCGGTCGGGCCGTTCATCACGCCTACTTTTACACATTCAGGCAGGACCGTCATCCCGCCGACTGCGGCCCGCGATACGTAACTTTACGCGGCCGGCTCTTCCGGCTCGCCGTCGGCGGTTTGCTGGACGCGCCGCCGCTGCGCCGGAACGCTGCCGTCGGCGCTCGGCTGATAGAACACGCTGTAGCGGCGGACGGCCTCGGCAAAGACGCCGGCGTCGGCCGGCTTCTTCACCTCGAAGGAATTGAAACCGGCGCGGACAAGAAACTGAAACTGGTCGCGCAGCACGTCGCCGGTGGCGCGCAACATGCCGCCGAACCCGTAAGTCTCGCGAAGAAGCCGCGCCTGGCTGTACGCGCGTCCATCGCGGAATTTGGGAAATATCAACGCGACGAGCGCAAGATGGCCGAGCCACGGCGCCAATTCGGCAACGCGCCGGTCGTTGGGCCAAATGACGCCGAGCGAACCGTCGCGGCGGATCAGCGTGTCGACATTATCGAAGAAACGCTTCGCCGACACGATGACCGGCGCGCGGTCCGGGATCGGCTCGTCGTCGCCGACATAGATGTAGCGGTCTTGCACGACTTGGCCGTTTTCAACGAGCGGCATAGACGCGCTCCCGAAACGGCTCGATGCCTGTGCGTTTGACGGTGTCGATGAAGAGCTCGTCGGGCCTTTGCCGGAGCTCGAGATAGGCCGCGGCGATGTCCTCGACGACGTCGGCCACCTGGGCATAGGGCACCGCCGGGCCGATCAGCGTGCCGAGCGTCGCATTCTCGTCGGCCTTGCCGCCGAGCGTGACCTGATAAAACTCCTCGCCGTTCTTCTCCACCCCAAGAATGCCGATATGGCCGACGTGATGATGTCCGCAGGCATTGATGCAGCCTGAAATATTGATGTGCAGCCGCCCGAGCTTGCGCTGCATATCGAGATCGTGAAACCGGCGCGTGATTTCCTGCGCGATCGGAATCGAGCGCGCATTGGCGAGGCTGCAATAGTCGAGGCCGGGGCAGGAAATAATGTCAGTGACAAGGCTGACATTCGCAAGCGCAAGGCCGATGGCGTCGAGCGCGCGCCACAGCGCCGGCAGGTCGCGCTGCGCGACATGCGGCAGCACCAGGTTCTGCTCGTGGCCGACGCGGATTTCGCCGAACGAGTAGCGGTCGGCCAGATCGGCGATATCGTCCATTTGCGTGGCCGTGGCGTCACCCGGTGTGCCGCCTTCCGGCTTGAGCGACAGCGTCACGATGGCGTAGCCGGGGACCTTGTGATTGGTCACGCAGTTCTTCATCCAGGCTTCGAACCGGCGATCCTCTCGCCGCGCCTGCGCGAGCTCGTTCGGGCTGTCGTCGAGCTTTTTGTAGTCCGGATAGCGGAAACGGCCGGCAATTTCCGTCACGACCGCCGGATCGAGCGCCAGCGCACCGTCCTTGATGCTCCGCCATTCCGTCTCGACTTCCTTGGCGAAAGCCTCGGCGCCGAGCTCGTGCACGAGAATCTTGATGCGCGCCTTCCAGATATTGTCGCGGCGGCCGAATTGATTGTAGGTGCGCAGCACCGCTTCCACATAGCTGAGCACGTCACGCATCGGCAAAAACGGCTTGATGGTCAGCGCCAGATAGGGCGTGCGGCCGAGCCCGCCGCCGACCATTACTTCGAATCCGCGCTCCCCCGCCTCATTGTGATGAAGCCGCAGCGCCAGATCGTGGATGCGCAGCGCCGCGCGATCGTTGTGCGCCGCCCCGACCGCGATCTTGAATTTGCGCGGCATGAACGAAAATTCCGGATGCAGCGTGACATGCTGGCGAATGAGTTCGGCCCAGACCCGAGGATCCTCAATCTCGTCAGGCGCGACGCCGGCCCACTGGTCGGTGGTGATGTTGCGGACGTTGTTGCCGCTGGTTTGCATGCCGTGCATGCCGACGCTCGCCAAATCGGTCATGGCATTCGGCAATTCGGCGAGCTTGATCCAATGGAACTGGATGTTCTGCCGCGTTGTGAAATGGCCGTAGCCGCGATCGTATTTGCGCGCAACATGGGCAAGCTGGCGCAGTTGCAGCGATGACAGCGTGCCGTAAGGAATGGCGATCCGCAGCATATAGGCGTGAAGCTGCAGATAGACGCCGTTCATCAGCCGCAGCGGTTTGAACTCTTCCTCGGTCAATTCTCCGGAGAGCCGGCGCGCGACCTGATCGCGAAAGTCGCTGACGCGCTCGGTGACGAGCTTGCGGTCGAAAGCGTCATAGACGTACATCGTGGCACTTCACGGTTGACTATGCACCGAGCGCCGCGGACAAATCGATCGTAGGGCCGCCGTGCCGGATCATCTCGCGCAGGTTTCCGGGCCAAATGCCACCGCCGGGCAGAAACTTCACCGGCGCGACGTAAGGACCGATCGCGTTGAGATCATCGCCAGTTGCCGCCGCGACGAGCGTGCGCGCGGTGGCCGCGTCGGTGGTGATGGCGGCGCCGTCAAGCTCGGTGGTCCAGCCGCCGTCGGCGTTGCGGTACACGACCGCTCCGTCGCCCACGCGATTGGCGGTAATCACGACCGGGCCCGTGATCTTGATCTTCTTCTGGTCGAGCGGAGAGGTCATCAGGGCGACTCCAGGACTTAGAAATGCAAGCTCGGCGGAAAGCCGCGCGGTAGAGAATGATTTTCTATATAGGACGCTTTTGCCGCACGCAAAGAGGAAAATTTTTTGCCAAATCCGACAAGTGGATGAGAATAAGAATTCACGATGCAAGGCCGCGAGAGCGGTATCGTGCTAGCACTGAACGAACGAATCGTCATGAGCGGCTTACGGCAACCATCAGACTTGCAACCATCAGACTTGCAACCATCAGACTTGCCAGCCGACGCCGATAAGCCCCGCGGCAACGCCGCCGAGGTCTTCGCGGCCTTCCTCCGATTGGGCTTGACGAGCTTCGGCGGCCCGGTCGCGCATCTCGGTTATTTTCATGAGGACATTGTCGTCCGCCGCAAATGGCTCGACGAAAAAACCTATGTCGACCTCGTCGCGCTATCGCAATTCCTTCCTGGACCGGCCAGCAGCAAGGTCGGCATCGCGATCGGACTGTCACGCGCCGGCTATGCTGGCGCGCTCGCAGCGTGGACCGGATTCACCATGCCGTCCGCGATCGCGCTTGTTCTGTTCGGTTACGGCGTGAGTTCGCTCGGCGGCGCGCTCGGCAGCGGCTGGTTGCACGGGCTGAAGGTCGCCGCCGTCGCGGTCGTCGCCAATGCCGTGCTGACCATGATGCGCTCGCTCGCGCCGGATGCCGAGCGCGCCACGCTTGCCGTGGCCGCCGCGATTTTGGTTCTCGCCGTGCCGTCGTCGTTCGGTCAGGTGATCGCGATCATCCTTGGCGGGGTAATCGGTCTCATTCGTTTTCGCGGCACGCCGGTGGAACACCACTCGGCGCTGCCGCATCCGGTGAGCCGCACCGCGGCCGTTACGGCGATCGTGCTGTTTTTTGCATTTCTCGTCGGGCTACCGTTCGTCGTTGCCGCCGTGCCGAGCCATGCGCTGCAATTGTTCGATGTCTTTTACCGGGCGGGTTCGCTGGTCTTCGGCGGCGGTCATGTCGTGCTGCCGCTGTTGCAAGCCGCAGTGGTGCCGCCAGGCTGGGTCAGCAACGACGCATTTCTTGCCGGTTACGGCGCAACGCAGGCCGTGCCGGGGCCGCTCTTCACATTTTCCGCCTATCTCGGAACAGTCATGGGTCCGCCGCCCAATGGTTGGCTCGGCGCCGCTTTATGCCTTGTGGCGATGTTCTTGCCGGCATTCTTCCTTGTCATTGGTCCGCTGCGGTTTTGGGACGATTTGCGCCGGCGTCCAGCGGCGCAAGCCGCGCTGCGCGGCGTCAACGCCGCGGTGGTCGGACTATTGCTCGCGGCGCTCTATCGACCGGTTTGGACGACCGGCATTACCAATGCCGGCGATTTCGCGCTCGGCATCGCCGCGTTCCTTTTGTTGTTCATGTGGAAGGCACCGCCGTGGCTGGTCGTCGTATTTTGCGCGCTCGGCGGCGAGGTGGTGGCGCGACTGCCCTTCGCGGCGTGAGGGAACGCTCGTTGTCCGGATGAAGATTCATGATCATGGCGATTGCTTCGCGCCATTGATCGCAATGGTTTTTGGAGAACGCTTTTACCGGTTTTGATCTTAATGACCTGTAGCTATGGCAGCGATGCGCGCGGGGTCATCAGGGGCGGCATTGCCGCGCCAAACCACATGCAGGTCCGGCCGCAACAAGATGAGATCGTAGCCGTAGATTTCGCGGGCCACGCGATCTGGAATCTCGAGCACCGTCACCGGCGCGCCGCGAGCGCGAATGGCGCATTCAAGCCCGCGCGCGTCGACTTCGGCATTGCCGAGTTTGAGGATGGAATAGCCGTCGGGAATCCGGTCCTGCATCGCCGTGCCGTCGTCGAGCCAGACATGCGGCAGCCGCGCCCCAGGCCAGGTGGTGGGATGATATTCGCGGAACAGATGTTCGGGACCGCCCGGTATATTGCAGACTATCGGCGAGTCGACATAGCGATAGCCGAGCTCGGCGCCGATCATCTCGTTGCTTTTGCGCTGTTCGACCTCGGCGATGGCGCTCAGGTTGTTTCGGGTCTCGGCGCCGGCCGGCGAATCCTCGGCGATATTCGCGCGCCACATGGTGCGCCATTTGCGCCGGCCAATCGTGGCATAGCGCGATGCGCCGACATTGCGTTCTCCGATCTGGCGCCGCTCGACCTCGTAGGAATTGAGAAGCTTCGGGCCGCCCCATCCGGCAAGCGTCGCCGCAAGCTTCCACGACAGGTCGATGGCGTCGCCGACGCCCGAATTCATCCCCAGGCCGCCGGTGGGAATGACGAGGTGCGCGGCATCGCCGGCGATGAACACACGATCGTTGCCGTAGCGGTCCGCGAGCAGCAGATTTTGCCGCCATGGCGCGCAGGACAACATTTCGTAGGCGACAGGAATCCCGACGGTACGTTCGAAGGCAAGCTTCATCTCCTCGTCGGCCTCGCGCATCGAATGCAGCGTCCAGTGCTCGGTGGAATCCTGCATAATCAAGAAGGTCGCCTTGTCATCGGCCACGTGATAGTGCCGGCCCCGGCCCGGCCCGTTGCCGATCGGCAGCTGCGCGAACAGCGCGTCGCAGCGAAACAGCGCCTGGCGGAGCGTCAAGAGATTTCCCTCGCCGGAAAGATCGATGCCGAGCTCCTTGCGCACCGGGCTCGCGCCACCGTCGCAGCCGACGAGATAGGCGGCACGAATCTCCGCTTCGCTGCCTTTGGCATCGCGCATGCGCGCGATCACACCATGCGCATCTTGCCGCAGCGACAGAAACTCACAGCCAAACCGCACCGTGACCGCCGGAATGCTCTCGGCGATCGACTTCAAAAGCGGCTCGAGCGTGTATTGCGAGATCAGCTGATAGGGCTCGAGCGGCAGTGTGCCGTCATTGATCGCGCGCGTCTGGCCCTGCGCCTGTGCAACCGACGGATAGGCGAGGTGCAACAGTGGCGGTTGCGTGAGCGACAGCACGATGTAGACATCCATCGGACAATCGGTGCGCAATCCGGCGGCGCGAATTTTTTCCGACAGACCCATGCGGCGATAGATTTCCATGGAGCGAGCATTGATACGCTCCATCTTCGGCAGAAAGGCCGGTTCGGCTTTCTGCTCGATCAAGGTACAACGTACGCCGCGTCGGCCGAGATCGATCGCAAGCGTAAGGCCGGTCGGACCGGCCCCGACAATCAGAACGTCGCTGTCCATCGTTTATTGCTGCCGACTTCCCCTGCCGTCATTCATATCGCCGGAGTGGCGGCGTCAAGCTCCTTGAACGGCTGATAGGCTGCGTCCGCGCATTGTGCCGGGGTGGAGTCGACGAACTGAGTCATTCGTCCGTTCAGAAAGACCACCGCTTTGGTCTTGATCGCGCTTTTAGCGTTGAACTGAATACAAACGACATAGTGCTGGCTATCTTCCACCGGCTTCATTGCCGGCTCGGAGATCATCGCGCCGCGAAAGTCGGCGCGATTGGTCAAGGACTGCGTGAGAAATTTGGCGATGTCCTTGCGGTAATTGGCGGGATACACATTGGGGTCGGCGGAGAGCTGCGGGTCCTCCTTTTTGCTGCAGCCCGCCGCAGCGAATACGGCCGGCGCCAAGGCGGCCAGCAACAGAAGCGGACCCGCGCGACGTACGTTCATGATTCTGCACTCATGATGCGGCGCTCATGATCCTGGCTTCAAAGATCGTAGGCTAATCGTCGATCGCATGCGCTTCATCAGCGCATACTTTTCGGCATCCACCGACGCGGCTCGCACTGCGACGCCCTCCCCTCAATGCTCGGCAACGATTATAACAAAAATGCGACACCGAAGCTTGCGCAGATTAGCGCAGCTATGATGGTCATCGCATCTAGTGTGGTGGATTTGAAGTTCCTATGATTCGGCGGCACACTCGCATAGGAACTTCGAATCCAAAAACCACACTAGGTTTATTAACTCGCTAGTGTCCCTTTCGATTCAGAAGTTCGCTAAGAGTGTGCCGCAAAGTGTGGCGAACTTCGGAATCGGGACACTAGGGCCGATCAGTCTTCCTCCACCGGACCGCACCAGCCGGGCAGGTAATCGGCATCCTTGCCCTTGGCCAATCTCTTCGCCTTTTTGATCGCCAGCTCGAAGTCGCGCTCGACGGACTTGCGCTTCATGCGCCGGCGCAGGAAATCCGCCCATAGAAACTCGCTGAACGGCGTCGTGTCCTTGGCGAAGCCGCCGGCGCGCCGCAGCTCGCCGGCGAGCGAGCGGAACGGATCGTCGACGAGATCGGCCACGCTTTTTGGAATGTCCTTGTAGGCCCGGCGCTCGCCTCTGCTGTCAAATGGATGCATCCAAGAGCGGTTATCCATCACCCTCCAGAACGCGTCCTGATCGAGTGTGCTCAAGTTGGCGATATGCGTTACGGCCACTTGCTTGACACCCTCTTCGTGAAGGGCGCGCGCGAGATGATGATGGTCGATCACGTAATTGCGGCCTTTCGGACCGAGCACCACCGGTATCATGTGCTTACCGAGAAATTCTCCGCCCGCCTTCGCGGCAAGCTCCCGCCAGCGTTTGCGCTTCTCCTTAACCTCGCGAATTCCTACGGTGATCTGAGTCGGACGAAGATCGTCAATGGCGACCGTGGTCAATCTGGGTTCGCGAACCATAATTGCGTTCCTCCACCATACACCCCAATCTGGTAGTATCGGCACGAGGGTGCAAACGAAATCAAGCCACTCCGGCAAGGGGATTCGCCGGAGAAGCTAATGGAATTTCCCAGCGATTCAGATAGGATGGCGACGAGGGTGGGTGATCATGATCGCTCTGCAACGTGCGGCCTCAGCGCTTGGGGCCGTATTTTTGATCGCTTGTCTTGCCGCCGATGGGCATCCGGCGCGCGGCGAGGAGCATTCGGCCAATCCGATCCCGGTGGACGGTTGCGCGCGCTCGAGCTTTCGCGTCGTCATCGATGTAGGACATACGGTCGATGTGCCAGGCGCCATGAGCGCACGCGGCGTTCCCGAATACACATTCAACCTTCAGCTCGGCAAAGACATCCAGCAGGCTTTGCTCGATGCAGGCTTTACTCAAACCGTGCTCTTGATCACGGCAACCGCGCCAAAGGCGGGACTAGTCGAGCGGGCGGCGCGCGCCAACAGCATGCACGCAAATCTCTTTATTGCTATCCATCACGATTCCGTGCCCGACAATCTCATGAAGACATGGGAGTACGACGGGCAGGAAAATGGCTACAACGACGATTATCCCGGCTATGCCATTTTCGTCTCGAACGACAATGCCGACCGTGCCGGCAGCCTGGCGTTCGGTTCGCTTCTCGGCAAGGCGCTGGAAAGCCGCAGCTTGCATTACACGCCGCATTACACACTGGCCTTGATGGGCCATCGCCGCCGCATCCTGGTCGACGCGGACGCCGGCGTTTACCGCTACGATCAGCTGATCGTGCTGCGCGAAACGAAAATGCCGGCCGTACTCCTTGAGGCCGGATCCATCGTCAACCGTCAGGAAGAGCTGGAATTGGGGACGCAGGAGCGGCGGTCGGCCACAAGCGCTGCCGTGGCTGCAGCCGTCACCGATTTCTGCGCGGCGCGGGCGCGGCCCGCCAGCGCGAGAGCCGCGGCTTCGGCCCGCTGATCGCGCTCACACTGCGGCGACGGCGGTCAGCCTCCGCCGCAACGCCAATGCGCCGATCACGGCGAAATTGAAAAGGTTGATCGCGAACCCGGCGGCGAAGGCCGGCGCGTAAAAGCCGTAATGATCGTAAAGAACGCCGGCGAGCCAGCCGCCTGTCGCCATGCCCCAGCCGCTGCAGAGAAGCAAAGTTGGCATGCGCCAATAAGCTTCTTTGACCGGAAACAATTCGCGCGACGCCAGCACGTTTGCCGGGACGAGCCCGCTAAACCCGAAACCGAACATAGCCGAGACCGCGAACAAGCCGGCTTCGTCCTGGGTCAAGAGAAAAGCGAGCATGCCGACAGCCTGGCAGGCGGATCCAAGCAGCATCGTGTAGAGGCCGCCGATGCGGTCCGAAACGGCGCCCCAGACTTGCCGGGCAAAAAAGGCCGCTCCAAGCAGAACCGACACCATCGCCGCGCCGTGCGCGGCCTTGATGCCGAGGTCGCTGCAGAGCGCTACCAGGTGCGCTTGCGGCATCGACATCGGAATGCAGCAGGTAAAGATCGCCGCCATCTGCAGCGCGAATACGAAATTTGGCGGCCAGCCGAGCACGGATTTTGGTGCGTGCGGCTTCTCCGTCGTCCTCGCGTGATGCGGCTGTTGAGGGGGCGGCGCCAGCACCATCAGGGCCGCCGGAACGATGAGAACAAGCTCGAAGGCGGCGTAGTAAAACATGGTGTGCCGCCAGCCGGACACCGCAATCACCCGCTCGAAGATCGGCGGCCAGAACGCCCCGGCGAGATAGGCGCCGCTTGAAATCAAAGCGAGCGCGGAGCCGCGCCGGCGATCGAACCAGTGGCTGACATAGACGTAGAATGGCGCGTTGATGCCGCCGATGCCAAGCAGACCCATGAACAAGCCGTGGCCAACATAAAGCGGTAGGGACGGGCCCCAGGTCGATAGCGCCAAGCCGGCCGCAACCATGCTTGGCGCCGAAGATCACTGTAAACGGATGCCGAGGCGCTCGGCGATCCGCCCCATCAGGATGCCTCCGATGCCGGAGCCGATCCACATCAAGGCGCTGGCAAAGGCCGGAATCGAGCGTTCGCCGTTCACCTCGGCGGCGATGTCCTTGAGCGCGACGAGCGTGATCCAGGGCGCACCGAACGCGATCGCCATGATGACGAGCACCACGGTGGCGACGATCCACGACTGTCGCGTCTCGACCGACGTCCGTGTCTCAATGGATGGGAATGTCGCTTGCAGCATTGAAATTTGCGCCGTCGGCAGCCGGGGCGGCGGCCTCCGACGAAGCCGATTCTATAGCAGCAGACCACGGGCGTCCGCGCGCGAAAGCACGGAAAATTTTTGCTTGGCAGCCAGTCGATCGGGCATGCCTCGCGCAACATCCGTCAAAATGTTGACCACGCAGCCGCCGTGTGTCGCCGCCTTACGAAAGCCACCCGTTGCGGGCATAGGTTGGGGGATAAAGAGATCGCTTGGGGGTATCGCCATTGATCCGGGCCACACCAATCCGCGCGCTGGTGCTGTCGGCGGCTATCGTCACCGGCGCTTTGACGCCGGTGCGCTGCCTTGGCGAAGATGCCAATCAGTTGCCGGCCAAGGCAACAAAGGAGGTGTCGGCTGAGCTGCTCTCGTTGTTTCAACAAAAGCACATGGTGAAACACTCGCCGATCATCTTGCGCATTTTCAAGGAGGAAGCGGAGCTCGAACTCTGGAAACAGGACGTCACCGGCCATTTCCAGCTTGTCAAAACCTACCCGATCTGCCGGTGGTCGGGCGATCTTGGGCCGAAGCAGCATGAGGGCGACCGTCAGGCGCCTGAGGGTTTCTATACGATCACGCCCGCATTGATGAATCCGAATTCCAACTACTATCTCGCGATCAATACCGGCTTCCCCAACAGCTTCGACAAGGCGAACGGCCGCGAGGGCAGCTTTCTCATGATCCACGGCGACTGCTGGTCGAGCGGCTGCTATGCCATGAGCGACGAGCAAATAGCCGAGATCTTTGCGATGGCGCGTGACTCTCTCGCAAGCCGCCCGTCATTCCAGGTTCAGGCCTATCCGTTCCGGCTGACACCGATGAATCTGGCGCGGCACCGCACCAATCCCAACATGCCGTTCTGGATGATGCTCAAGGAGGGCAACGATCATTTCGAGACGGCGCATCTCGAACCGAAGGTCGAAGTCTGCGACCGCCGTTATGTGTTCGATGCGCAACCGCCGCCGAATTCGTCGCAGCCGCTTGTGTTCGACCCGATCGGCAAATGCCCCGCGTTTGTCGTCAATCCAAAAATCGCCCGGCTGGCGGAGGCGAAACGACAGGCCGACGAACTCGAATTTGCGCAAATGATCAAAGACAATGCGCCGGTCGCTCCGATCTACAGCGGACTCGATGGCGGAGTGAACAAGGTCTTTCTCGCCCGCTATCCGTGGCGGAATATACCGCTCGCGATGGTGCTGCCGCCGACCGGAATTCAATTGCCGCAATTTCCGGCCGTCCCGTGGACCGACAAAAACGGTTCGTTGACGAGTCGATTTTTTGGCGCCCCTCCCGCCTCGCAGCCCGGCGCGCCGACGGAAGTGGCCTCGACTGTCTCAATAATACGCGAAGGCACTGTGGATTCGGCAACGACGGAATCGACGGCCGCGCCCGCTTCTTTACACGAGGAATAAAGCTGATCCGGAAAAGTGGAAACCGGTCTTCCAAAATAGATCATGCCTAGCAAATGCCTAGAGCCGCAATTGAATGAGCTTGAAACGATTGCGGCTCTAGGCCGCCGCTTCGGATGACTGAAGTCAAACCGACGCTCGCTCTCAAGCCTGGCTTTCGCTGCGACGCCCTTGGCGCCAATGCCACCAGAGGACCGCACCCACGGCGACGACCGCAGCCACAATCAAGACGACGAGTAAAGCCGAGTTCTCAATCCAGGCGATCGCTGGAATGCCCAGCGCCATGATCACGCCGAGGAGGCAGACCTGCCACGACAGCACATGGACGCCCGCCGTGAAGGTGCCGAGCGCGAGCAGGGTAAAAATCGCGAGCGCCGTCGTCTGTGCGGTGAAAACTCTCTGCACGCTGCCGAGCAACATCAAATTCATCACCAGCAGGAAGGCCAACCAATGCAGCGCTTGGGTCACGATCAAGCGCAAGCGCTTTCTCCTGTCGCCCGCCTCCTGCCACCCCGCGCCAACGCAAACCAGCGCGATGATCGGCGTAAGAATCTCCCAATAGCCGACGATCGGGGCCTTTGAGAAACTCGTATAGGCGACGCCGGCGACGGTGAGGATCAATACCAGCGTGAATGGCAGTTCTCTGATCCAAAAGCTCACATGTGCCGTCCGGTGAGCCTGCCCGACATGGGGAACCCCTGACGCACCCTGGTGCTGATCGTTCTCGACGCTGGCCATCGCTCCGCTCCACCGCCGACGGCACGGATCGGCACCGTCGGTCGTTCATTTCAATCGCTTAGCCAATGTTCGCTTTCGGGGGAATAGCGGACATTGATCGATTTTAGCGAAACACCCGGTTGCGACCACCAAATCGTTCACGCGTCATCATCTGATCGCATTCGACGCCGTGCCCCGGTTGGACCATCTCCGTGCGCGTTGGGACACGCTTATCTCAATTGTCGAGGCGTCGACTGCACCTTTCGACGCGACCGCAGCCGGCGTTCCCAAAACCGGGGGATCCTTGTGCGGCCGGACGGCTTTCTCGGCTTTCGTGCCGATCCGGCCGATGAGACAACAATCGACGCCCTAGATGCCCACCTGGCAACCTATTTGATACCCCGCGTCGACGTGACTTACCCCCGCCCCATAGCCGCGGCTGGCGCGCGCGTGTGACGAGAAGTCCGCTCGTGGCGCACGGCGGAAGCCCCGGCCGCGGTGCGCGATGTCCGGTTTCGGTCGCAAAGCGAACATAGTATTGAAAGGTTTTGCTGCTCAATATGAGCGTGATGAGCCGTGCGCGGCTGCTGCTGGCTGAGCAACCTCAATAAAAACAATTGGGCTTGCTGCGACGTCATGGGACTAAATACGACCGATTGGGTGGCGTTCTCTATCTTTGGTGCCGGCGCTTTGGTTGGCACTTTCGGCAGAAGATTGCCGCGGGTCATCGGCCTCGCCGCGATGGCTTTGGCATTCGCCGGGCTGGTTCTAAGCCTCAATCATCACGAATTTATCCAAGGCCGCGAAGGGGTTACCAACTCTGGGCCGAACATCAACACCGAAAGTCAAAGCGGTAGCATTGATGCTCCCCACGCCGCGAACAACCAAAAGGCCAGCATTGATGCGCTTACTGCCACCGGACCGCAGAGGTTGGATTTCGATGCTGAAATTGGCGAGCAATTGGCGAGCAAGTTGCCCGCCAAAAAATCCGTTGAGATCATGGCTGTCGGATCTCGAGCCGACTGGAATATTGCGGGCCAATACGCCGAATATCTAAAGGCCAAGGGCTTTGATATATCGTTTTTGCGCAGCAGCGAAATCGTTCCGCCTCCCGATCACAAGATCATCATCCGTGACGATCCGGCCACGTCCCCGATTATTGTGATTATCGCGCCTAGCGCACTTTAGCCCTCAATGATCCGCTGTAGGTAGGCGCCGCCACCGATCGCGTCACCCGATATATACGCGAGCGACACGCCGGTCGCGCGGAACGATGTCCGCGGAAAATTCAGAGATGCCTTTTTCGCGCGACGACGCGAGTCGCAAAAAACTGATAAAACAAATCAGAGACGCAAAAATTACGAGTCGAAAAGGACGACGCACATGTGGTTGGACATTGATCCGTTGATCGCCGTCGGGGTCGTCATTGCCACCGCCGCGACGGATGCTGTGTATGTGATGTTCACCTCAGCCGTGGTGGCGCGCAGGCGGATGCGCGCGGCGACCTGGAGCAGCGTTTGGTATCTCCTCTCGTCCTTCGCCGTGATCCACTACACGGAGAATTGGGCTTACGTGGCCTTCGCGGCGGCCGGCTCGTGGATAGGCGCCTTCACGACGATCAGCTTCATGCATCGGGCGACCGGCGGTCCGCCTGTCGGCGCGGCGCCGGACTGAAGCTGCGAAAATGATCCAGACTGCGCCCGGTCAAATCGAATCTTTGTCTTTTGGCGCGGCGAGTCGTCGAAGGAGCTCGCGTGCGAACTGCGAAAGCGAATCGTCGCGCGCGCCCATGACTACGATCCGATCACCGCGTCGGGCCAACTTGACCAACAGGTCGCCACAGGCCGTGCGATCTGGAAAAGCAAAGGCCTTTCGGCCGCGCCGCTGGACTTCACAAACAATATCGTCGCTGCCGATGCTGCGATCGACTGTACCGCCGAAATAAACCGGCGCCGGCATGACCAGAACATCCCCATCGCGCAACCCGTCTCCAAAGCAGCCGACTAAGGCATCCCTCATAAAACGAATCGGGCCATAGCCATGGGGCTGAAACATAACGAGCAGGCGGCCCGGAAACGCGTGCAAGGTTTCGAGCGTGGCCGATATCTTGTCGGGGTTGTGGGCAAAGTCATCGATCACTGTAATTCCATTTGAGGCGCCCACGATCTCCAATCGCCGACGGATGCCGCTGAAATCGCCTAAATACGCGGCGGCCGCCTTAAGCGGCACGCCGCAGGCCTGCGCGGCACACAGAGCGGCGAGTGCATTGGCCGCGTTATGCAGCCCCGGAACTTTCAGGTCCACCTCGACGGACTCACCGGTGTCGCGCGCCTTGACTTGAAACACGGTTCCAGCCGGCGAGCGAACCGGCGGAGACGCGTGGAGGTGAGCTTGTGTGGAATTCAGACTATAAGTGATCGCTTGCCCCGGCCTTAAACCTGCCAAGAGTGCCGCGGTTTCGGCGTTGTCGAGATTGAGCACCACGGTCTGCGCCTTGGCGACGAAACCGCGGAAAAGCGCGCGCAGCTCGTCCAGCGATTTATGGTCCAAGGAGATGTTGTTGACGACGGCAACGCGGGGTTCGAAAAACCTAATCGAGCCGTCGCTCTCGTCCACTTCACTGACGAAAATCCCGCCTTGGCCGATTCTGGCGCTGGCAAAAAGCGAATTCGCGTCAATGAAGTTCTTCATATCTGCGCCGTTCATGATCGTTGGACTCTTTCCAGCGCGGTAGAGAATCCAACCCAGCATGCCGACGGTAGTGGACTTACCGCTCGTGCCGGCGACGCCGACGCCTAAGGCGGCAGAGTTGAAGAGATCGGCGAGAAGCTTCGCGCGCGTGATGACGGGGGCGCCGATCCGCCGCGCGGCTTGCACATCGGTGACCGTTTCCTCGACAGCAGTTGACGTGACCAAGATCTGACTGGGCCGAATAACGCCACTGCCGTCCTGAGGATGGAGCCGCACCCCACGTGCGCGCAAAAAATCGAATCTTTCGGTATTGCGCCCCTGGTCAAGCGCCCGGTCAGAACCTTCAACCCATCCGCCCCTCGCTTGGACGATCAAAGCGAGCGGGGTCATGCCACTACCGCCGATGCCGCAAAAAAAGTAATCTCCGAATTGGGACATCGGCGAAATCTAGAAGGGTTGCCGATGGGGTGCAATGCAGGCTGGACACTCGAATGAGCAAACAGAGGTGCAGGATCGGCGTCGTCGCGCCGGCTTCGCGCATGTCTCCGGAAGTTGCGCAGAGAGTGCCGACGTTGGCCAGATCGTTGTACCCGAAAGAGACGCCCGAGATCGTCTTCCACCCGCAGTGCTTCGCTTCGCATGGACATTTCGCCGGCGATGACGAAACGCGTGCACGGGCTTTCCTGGACATTGCTAACGACGAGAGTTACGACGCGGTGTGGTTCGCACGCGGCGGTTACGGTTCCTGCCGCATGGCGGAAGCAGTCATGTGCAGATTAAAGGAGCCGTCCAGACGAAAAACCTACTTGGGCTACAGTGATGCCGGTGTCCTGCTCGCTGCCCTGTACCGGGCGGGGTTCGAGACCGTCGCGCATGGTCCCGTGGCGCAGGACATACTCCGAGACGGCGGACACGCGGCGGTCGGGCGAGCGCTGGCCTGGATGGTCGATCGTTCGCCAGAGACGTTGGAACCAACAGTAAGCCGTGCGAAGAAGACAGCCGCGTTCAACATGACGGTGCTTAGCCAGTTACTTGGCACGCCGCTGCAACCTGACCTCGACGGACATGTGCTCATGTTGGAAGAGGTCGGCGAGGCGATGTACAGGATTGATCGGTCGTTATTTCACATTACCAGTAACGCCGACATCAGGCGCGTGTCGGGCGTTATGCTTGGCCGTTGCAGTGGCATCACCCCGAACGAACCCGATTTCGGAATGGACGAAGAAGAAATTGCCCGTTACTGGTGCCACAAGTCTGGGATTCCATGGTTAGGACGCGCTGACATTGGGCATGACCCCAACAACAAGATTGTTCCCTTCGGTGTAGGACACTGATGAGTCTTTCAGAGAATAGCGAATATCGTCCGGATCGCGCGAAACGTCTGCCGAAGGCCCAGCTCTGACACGGCTGACACTCCTTCTTGATATTTTCTGCAACTGTGACTGGCATTTCCGTCCTGATTGCCAAAGCAGGCGTCAAGCGTAAGCTGTGTCCTGATGCAGGTGTTAGACACGATCCGGAAAAAGCCTGCCCCGAACGTGATCCGGGGATCATGCCCATCAAATACCTGATAGCCGCAATCGATTCAGTTTGAAACGATTGCGGCTTAGGCGCGGCACCGCTCGGTGCTGCCCGGGTCCGCAGGGAGGCGACAATGGCGGCACTGATCTATGGCGCAATCAGCTACGTGTTGTTCTTGATCGCGTTTCTTTACGCGATCGGCTTCGTCGGCAACATCGTCGTGCCAAAGTCGATTGACGTCGGAGGTGGCGGAGCATTCACGTTTCCAGCACTCGTCGTCAATGTCATTCTTCTCGGCTTGTTTGCGATTCAGCACAGCGTCATGGCGCGGCAAGGTTTCAAGCGCTGGTGGATGCAATTCGTCCCGCGCTCCATCGAACGCAGTACCTACGTGCTGGCCTCGAGTCTCGTTTTGCTTCTCCTGTACTGGCAATGGCGGCCGATGACCGACGTGATCTGGTCTGTCACCAATCCGGCCGGGGTGACGGTTCTCTGGGCCTTGTTTTGGATCGGCTGGATCATCGTGCTGATCAGCACCTTCCTCATCAACCATTTCGATTTGTTCGGACTGCGGCAGGTCTATGCGCACTGGAAAGGGACACCACTGCAAAATCCAACCTTTCAGACGCCGCTATTCTACAAATTCGTGCGTCATCCGATTTACTTCGGTTTCCTGCTCGCGTTCTGGGCGACGCCCACGATGACAGCGGGACACCTGTTATTTTCGATCGCGACGACAGGTTACATCTTCATCGGCATACTTCTGGAAGAACGAGACTTGGTCACA
Organism: Xanthobacteraceae bacterium; assembly: GCA_049285335.1. Taxonomy (GTDB): domain Bacteria; phylum Pseudomonadota; class Alphaproteobacteria; order Rhizobiales; family Xanthobacteraceae; genus BOG-931. The sequence continues at coordinate 39,504 of JBAPZR010000864.1, forward strand.
TCCCATGGCGACGCCTACATCAAATACCGCGAGCACGTGTCGATGATCCTGCCTATGCCGCCGAAAAGAAGCTGAGTGCGTTCCGCACCATTGCCCTTGAGGCGCCTGCGCAGATCTCCGACAGGCGGATCTTCGGGTAATCTGAGGTCGCCGATTAGGCAGCCGGACGAAGCGGCCTGGAACGAGCGGGGCGGTTTCGCAAGGAAGCCGATTTGACATACGCCAACGAGAAGAAGCGCTGAGCGAAATGAAAACACCCCGGGACAACGCCCGGGGTGTTATGAACTTTGCCAACACAAGTCCGCGCGCCAGGATGTGGAGGCGCGGATTTAGTGATTAACCCACTCACTCTGACCCGTCAGACCGTTTCACATGGGAACGAACGACCGAGTCGCCACAGTCGAGAGGCAGCTTAAAACTCGGGTGGGAGATAGCCGTTGATCTCGAGGCCGATGCACACTTCAATGAGCGTCGGAGTTGTCCATGACATTGGCGCATTTCCTTCCGTGTTACTGGGGATCAATTGATCCCCGCTATAGATCAACTGCCCCAGCCCAAAGGAAAACGGAGATTTGCCCGCGCAGCTTTGGGCAAATTGCCCGTCGTCGCTCGGGGCTCGCTCCTTTCTCGAAGCAATGGCGCCCGACGCGGCCAAAAAAGGTCATATCGACAATCGAGGGTTGTGGTGAGATGAGCTCTAACGAGACTTGATATGGCGCCTAAACTCGGTCTCAAATCGTCACTGACGCTTCGAGTCGCAGCCGTCGCCCTCTTTTGCTTTCTCATCGCAGCAGCAATTGCATTGTTTGGGACCTATCGCGACGTTCGCCAACTCAACGAGCACGTCGCCGACATTTTGGTCCAACAGCTGCAGATTCAGTTGGCGCGCATCGAGACAAGCAGGGACGTGGCCGGCCACTTCCCCGACTTTGATCCAATAGAGTCGCTGCAAAGCGCGGGTCAATGCGTGGAGAACCTCAAAGCCGACGGAAGCATTGCGCGATCGAGCTGCATCGGGTTCAATCGCTCCATTGGCAAGCCGCCGGATTGGTTTACCGCCCTCGTCGACTGGATTCCCGCAGCGCGGGCCGACGTTGTTCGTCCTGTTTCCTATCGTGGCAAATCCTATGGAACGGTGGTCGTCACGATAGAGAGCGCCGCGGTAGTGGCTGCGATTTGGAAAGAAGTTTCGGGGCTTCTCGGCCTTACTGGACTGGTCATTGGAGCGATCTGCATTTTGCAGTATGAAGCGATCAGCCGAGCGCTGCGTCCGACGAAGGATATTTTGGCCGGCCTCGATAGGCTCGCGCGCGGCGATCTGTCGTGCCGATTGCCGAATTTCAAGTTGATCGAGCTCCAGCGCATCAGCGAAGTGTTCAACACGCTCGCGGCGAATCTCGACCGCACAACATCCGAAAAGATGGAGCTCGCCGCCAAGCTTGTCGACAATCAAGAGCGGGAACGTCTCGATTTGGCGCGAGATCTGCACGATGAACTCGCTCAAAGTCTCAGCGCCATGAGCGCCATAGCGGCATCGATCAAGGCGACGGCCGCGACAGAATGCCCCGCGCTCATACCTGAGGCGAACAGCCTCTCGCAGACTTCGATTACCGTGATGAAATCCCTTCGTAACACTTTGCGCGCGCTGCGTCCGCCCGAGATAGACGATTTTGGGCTCGCCGCCAGCCTTTCGACTCTGGCGAGGGATCAAGAACGCCTCGCTGACGGGCAATTGAAAATCTCTCTTGAGATTGACGGCGATCTCCGCGTGCTCCCGCGAACAGCGGCGTCTCACGTCTATCGAATCGTCCAGGAAGGTCTGACCAACATCAACAAACATGCGCATGCTGGCCACGCGCGCGTCGCTGTTAGCCTCGGTCCCACGCCCGAGGAGCAAGCGCCGCTTGCGCGACATTGGCTGGCGCTGACAATCGAGGACGATGGATGCGGAGCGGGTGAAAGCGGCTTGACGGCGGAAGGCGGCGGTCTCGGATTAATCGGGATGCGCGAACGTGTTACGGCACTCGGGGGAACGTTGGACGTCATCGATCTTGGTGAGAAAGGCTTCAAGCTCCACGCCATGATTCCGTTTGAGGCGCCGATGGAACACCTGCAATGAGCCGCGAAGCAATCCGAGTCCTCATCGTGGACGACCACGCCATCGTTCGCGAAGGCTACCGTTCGCTCCTTGCCAAACAGGAAGGACTAGTGGTCGTGGGCGAGTCCTGCGATGCCGCCTCAGCCTATCAAAGCTACAAGGATAAGCGGCCGGACGTCGTTATCATGGATATTTCGATGCCGGGCCGCGGCGGCATCGATGCGATCCAGCATATCCGTGAATTGGACGCGCACGCGCGCGTCCTCGTGTTCACGATGCACAGCGAGGTCGCTTACGCGCTGCAGGCCTTTCGCGCCGGCGCCAAAGGCTACATCACCAAAAGCAGTCCTCCCGATCTTCTCGTGAAGGCGGTGCGTGATATCGCTGAGGGCAAGTTGGCTGTATGTCCTGAGATCAGCGAGGCTCTTGCGCTTGACCGAGTGCAGGAAGAGAAAACACGGTTGCACGAACTCTCACCGCGCGAATTCGAAATTTTCCGGATGATTTTGAATGCAAAATCGACCGATGAGATCGCGTCGGCGCTCAATCTGAGCCGGAAGACCGTGGGAAACTATCACTATGCGATCAAGTCAAAGCTCGGCGTCGATTCCGACATCGAGCTGTTTTATTTCGGTCTTCGGCAGGGTCTCATTCAACCCGTTTCCCCCGCCGTCGATCCAAGGAAATAACCCGCAGAAGCGGCAAGCTGCCGCTCGTCGTCAGTCTCGGCGGTTAGCGTGCGCCTTGCCACGGGTCATAGGGTTTGTCGGGCAAGTTCTTGAGCGCGGCATTGTAGGCCTTGTCATCGGCCTTGGGCTTTTGCGAAGCGCTTTTATCCGTTTTCTGTTGGTGCTTATGTCCGCCGCCTATGCCTTGCGCGTGAGCACTGAACGTCGCCAAGACGATGGTCGATGCAAGAAGCACGATTGCCATTGTGACGTTTTTCATTTGCACCCCTATTACCTGGAATTGCCTGCGCATCCTTTCGCGCCGGACGCGTTACGCGGTGCCAAGTTTGGACCGGCTGTTCGTAGGCCATTAGATCGGACAATCTTGTCATGACTGGGATGCCAGGGGTGTTGGACTTAACGCCCCTCCCCCCGACATGCTTCCGTCAAATTCTTCCGCCGGGCGGGAATAAAACACCCCCTCCCCCGATCACAGCCTTGGAAGCCGCGTAGTCGCACCGGCTTACGAAAAGCGGCTCAGAGGAGATGGCAATGAGTGAATTCGATCACGACGGCGTCAGCCGCCGCAAGGTGCTGGAATGCATGACCTGGGTGGGTACCGGCGTGCTGTGGACGATTTCGGGTGGTGTGCCCCACTCGCTCGGCATTATGGGAGAGGCGCAGGCGGCCGAGGCAAACGGGCTTACCTTCCTGCAGATCAGCGACAGCCATGTCGGCTTCGACAAGCCGGCCAACCCGAATGCGCTCGGGACGCTTGAAGAGGCCATCGCCAAGGTCAACGCCCTGCCGAAGAAGCCCGCCTTCATGATTCACACCGGCGACATCAGCCATCTCTCCAAAGCGCAGGAATTCGACGACGCCGACCGCGTCATTTCGCAGGCGCGGCTCGACGTGCACTACGTGCCCGGCGAACACGATTTTCTCGATCCCGAGCAGAAATTCTATCGCGAGCGCTATGGCCGCGCGGCCAAGGGCGCAGGCTGGTACAGCTTCGACGCCAACGGCGTCCATTTCATCGGCCTGGTCAATGTCGTCAATCTCCAGGCCGGCGGCCTCGGCAACCTCGGCGCCGAGCAGCTCGAATGGCTCGAGGACGACGTCAAAGGCCGTTCGGCGTCGACGCCGATCGTTGTCTTCGCCCATATCCCGCTATGGACGGTCTATCAGGATTGGGGCTGGGGCACGCAGGACGGCGCGCAGGCGCTGACCTATCTCAAGAAGTTCGGTTCGGTGACCGTGCTCAACGGCCACATCCACCAAGTGATGCAAAAGGTGGAAGGCAACGTCACCTTCCATACCGCGCGCTCGACCGCCTTCCCGCAGCCGGCTCCGGGCGCCGCCCCGTCGCCGGGCCCGATGAAAGTGCCCGACGACCAGCTGCGCAAGATGCTCGGCATCGCCGACGTGACGTTCAAGCAAAACGAGCAGCGCCTCGCCATCATCGACTCGCCTTTGCAAGGCTAAGGAGAACAAAAATGCTGCGTCCCATCACTACGTCGACCGCGCTCGGCGCAGTCGTCGGCTCGGTCCTCGCCGCGGGCGTTCTCTTCGCCCGCGCCGACGGACCGGCGAGTGCGGTATCGATCGACAACTTCACCTTCACGCCGCAGGCGCTGACCGTGAAGGCGGGCGCCACCGTGACGTGGACCAACAAAGACGACATTCCGCACGGTGTTGCCTGGACCAACAATGCGTTCGCCAAATCGCAAGCGCTCGACACCGACGACAGCTACTCGTTGACGTTCACCACGCCGGGAACCTACCAGTACTTCTGCTATCTTCATCCGCACATGGTGGGTACGCTCGTGGTACAAGCGGCGACGGGTAGCAACGCGACGCAGTGATACCGGGACCTGTAGCAACACGCCTTGCATCAACAGGACCTGCAGCAATATGGGGCAGCGGCATAATGCACGGTCGAGCGCGATACGATGGCGGATGACGCGTTTGCCGACCAGGAGCGGATGCGGCGTTTTCGCGACGCCGCATTACCGCATCTCGACGACGTCTTCACGCTGGCGCGTTACCTCACGCGTAATCCGATCGACGCGGAAGACGCGGTACAGGAATGCTATCTGCGCGCCTTGCGCCACTTCGACAGCTATCGCGGGCCGGCCATGAAACCGTGGCTGCTTGCGATATTGCGCAACGTCTGTAACGCCGAATTCGCGCGCCGCCGCAAGGAGGAGGTGCCCACAGACACCACGCAGGACGATCCGGTGACCGAGCCGATGCCGATGTGGCAGGAGCCGCAAGCTTCCCCGGAAAGCCTCGTTCTGCGGCAACAGGACAGCGCCACGATCCGGCGCCTGGTTGCCGAACTGCCGCAGCCGTTCCGCGAGGTCATCGTCCTGCGCGAGATCAACGATTTGTCCTATCAAGAAATCGCCGGCGTCGCCGGCGTGCCGGTCGGAACGGTCATGTCGCGACTGGCGCGCGCGCGCGCGATGCTGCGCTCGGCATGGAATACTGTCGACACAGATGTCACCAAATCCGGCGGCGCCAAATCCGGATCGGCAGCTTCAGGGCTTGCGCTATGAACTGCGCCGAATTCGAAGTTCTGCTTCATGCGCTGATCGACGGCGAGCTCGATGCCGGACATGCCCGCGACGTCGAGGCGCATGCGGCAGGCTGCTCCGCTTGCGCCGAGAGGCTCGCCTCCTTCCGCGCCTTGCACGACGCGACGAGCGGAGCCGCTTTGAAAGAAGCCGCGCCGACGCATCTGCGCAGTCGCATCGAGGGCTCGTTGGCGGCGCAGGCGAAACCGAATGTCGCGGCGCAGCGCTTTTTCTGGCCGAGCCGCCGAGGCTTCTTCGGCGGATTTGCGCTCGGCTCCGCGCTGTCCGCGGCGGTTGCCGCAAGCCTCGTGCTCGCGGTCATGCGCGACAATCAGCAGCAGACGATCGCCGACGAAGTCGTATCCGCGCATATTCGTTCCCTGCAGGCCGGCCACTTGATGGACGTGGAAACCAGCGACCAGCACACCGTGAAACCGTGGTTCAACGGGCGGGTCGATGTCGCACCGCCGGTCGTCGACCTGACGGCGGAAGGCTTTACGCTTTTGGGTGGCCGCCTCGACTACATCGATGGGGAACCGGTGGCGGCGATCGTTTATCAACGTCGCAAACATTTGATCAACCTGTTCGTCGCACAGCGATTGGGAGCGCGCCACAACTCCGCCCTCTCAGAAGCGATCCAGGGCTACAATATCCGTCACTGGTCGCAGGGCGGACTCGATTTCTGGGCGGTCAGCGATCTCGCCGGCGATGAATTGGACGAGTTTGTTCAAAAAATCGAAGCAGCTTTGCGGCCTTCGTAACCCTTCCGTCTGGTCTATGCCTTGATTAACGGCTAAACACACTGGTCGGCTATGCGCCGCCCTGGCGCATAGGCAACCCATTGGTGTTTCAAACGTTTAAGCTTCGACTATGGATCAACGCGTCGACAATGAGCGTCGCTCCGATTCCGAGCAGCGCATCGAATCTCCGCCCCGCGAGATAACGTCGGCTTTCGACGAAGCCTCGAAGAAATCGTGGCGGAACAAGCTTCGCGGGCGTCGCGGCCTGGTGACGGCAATCACCATCGGCGCCGCCCTTGCGCTCGGCCTGATCGTCGCCTGGTGGCTCAATGCCAGGCACTATGAGTCGACCGACGACGCGTTCATCGATACGCGAACGGTGCAGATCAGCTCCCAGGTCGCCGCCGCGATCGTGGATGTTCCGGTCACGGATAATCAGCTGGTGGAAGCCGGCACGGTCCTCGTGCGGCTCGATGACCGCGACTACGTCGCCCAGCGCGATCAGGCCAAGGCGCAAGTCGATCAGGCGCAAGCCAGCGTCGACAATCTCATCGCCCAGATCGCCACGCAGCGCGCGAAAATAGATCAAGCCGATAAGCAGGTCGCGCAAGCGCAGGCGGCGCTCACCTTCGCCCAACAACAGGCCGATCGTTATCAGCAGCTGGCGGCAAAAGGGTCCGGGACTGTCGAACAGGCGCAGCAATACGCCTCGAGCCTCCTGCAAAGCCAGGCCACGCTCGCCGCCACGCAGGCCAACGCCACGGCCACCGAAAAACAGATTCCGGTGCTCGAGGCTCAGCGCGAACTTGCCAACGGTCAGCTGGCGCAGGCGCGCGCCACGCTGGCGCAAGCCTTGGCCAACCTTTCACGCACCGTCATTACCGCGCCCGTCGCCGGCCGCGTGAACAAGCTAACCGCCGCCAAGGGCGGTTATGCCGGTGTCGGCCAAGCACTGATGATGTTCGTGCCGCGCGAGGTATGGGTCACCGCCAACTTCAAGGAAACCCAGCTCGATATGATGCGCCCGGGCCAACGGGTCGATATCGAGATCGATGCCTATCCAGACCAGACCTTCAAGGGCCACGTCGACAGTATTCAATCCGGCAGCGGCACCGCGTTCAGCCTCCTGCCAACGGAAAACGCCACGGGCAACTACGTCAAGATCGTTCAGCGCGTGCCGGTGAAGATCGTCTTCGATAAGCCGCCTGACGTTCTCCTCGGCCCGGGAATGTCGGTCGTGCCGACAGTGAAGGTGCGATGAGCGACCAGACCGCGACCGCGAGCTGGGATCCGAGCCGCTCGGCCGCCGGCGACCGCAATCCGTGGCTGGTCGCCGTCATCGTCTCCATCGCGACCTTCATGGTGGTGCTCGACACCGCCATCGCCAACGTCTCATTGCGTTACATCGCGGGCAGCCTTGCCGCTAGCGTTGACGAGAGCACCTGGGTGGTCACCACCTATCTGATCGCCAATGCCGTAGTCCTGCCGGCAAGCGGCTGGCTGTCCAATGTCATCGGGCGCAAACGCTTCTATATGATCTGCGTCGCGATGTTTTCCGTGAGCTCGCTGTTTTGCGGTCTTGCTCCAAGTCTCAGCACGCTGATATTTTTTCGCATCCTGCAGGGACTCGGGGGCGGCGGCATGCCGACCAGCGAGCAAGCCATTCTCGCCGATACTTTTCCGCCGCAGCAACGTGGCCAGGCTTTCGCGCTCTATGGCGTTGCCGTCATCGTGGCGCCGACGGTCGGCCCGACGATCGGCGGCTGGATCACCGACAATTTCTCCTGGCATTGGATTTTCTTCATCAATGTGCCGATCGGCATCATCTCGCTCGCTCTCGTGCACTGGTTCGTCGACGAGCCTGAAGTCCTCGAACGCGAACGCCACGAACGCCTCGCC
>JBAPZR010000865.1:0-1769 GCA_049285335.1 Xanthobacteraceae bacterium
CCTTTCCTTCTGCCGCCATCTCGCGCAATAGTCGCCACGCTATCCAAATCCCGGTGTTGCCTTCCCTCGAGCGGGGCAATCTTTTCGCCGAGCGCAGTTCTTACTCTTACGATACCTTTTTCGACAGCCCACGATCCGTCAATCACGCGGCCTTCAAGTGGCAACCAGATAGTTCTCAGCGGCGCGATACAGTCACGGTTGATGATCATGCCGAAATATACCAGCAAACCACTCACCGACGGTTTGGACAAAGCTGCTTCAGCTTCCTTGGCCCAGATAGAGAGGAAATCCTTTTGCGACATGGATGCTGGATACTCGATCTGGAAATCAGCGTGATACAACATTTAGTCTTCCTCCTTCGGCAGAATTGCTTTGGCTGAAGGGTCGCCCCCCACAGCTTCGCGGCGATAGGTCTATCCGTCGCCACTTCCTTTTGACGTTTGGAGCCGATGTGAGGTTTTGCCTAAAAGGTGCGGCAAATGACCATGCCTGAACGCCGCTTCCCCCGCCTTGGTTAATCGAGGATCCGGCGCTTGCTGTCCACGATTTGCCGCCGCGGCCGGCGTCGCTTATCGTGTAGAGCGTGTCGGGGCCATAAGGAGTATCGAGTTGGCCCGCTCAAATTTGTCGCGAAAGCTACGACGTGCCCCGAAAATTACGCCTGCAATGAAGGGTATGCGTTTTCCGCCACCGTGGTCGATCGAGGATCTTGGCGCCGCATTCGTCGTGAAGGACAGCGCCAGGCACAAGCTCGCCTACGTCTTTTATCACGAGGGGGAGCCCGGTCGGCGATCGGCGGCAAAACTACTCAGCAAAGACGAGGCGCGGCGGAGTGCGGCCGACATCGCCAAGCTGCCGGGGCTTTTGCGTACGAAAATCTGACGAGGCGACCCTTCGGTTAGTGTTGCAGTAATGGCTGTTAGGCTCACTAGAAACGAAATTCAGCTATTGAAGGAATTGAGCGCTGGCGTGCACGGACGAACTATTACTGCGCTGACTTCCAGTGCCGAAATCGCACATTTGATGAGCACACAGCACATCAAACGGCTTGGGCGTACGAAACTGTATGTGATTACCGACCGCGGTCGCCAAGCACTTGTCGAGGTCGCGGTTGGGCAAAGATGACGCCGACCAATCGCCGTTTCCCGCCGCCCTGGTCCGTCGAAGTAACGCCCAACCGTATCATTGCTCACGTTTGCGCGTCAGCGCCACAACGCCTATTTTTTGAATTCCGAGAGGAGCGTATCTGTGGCCCGCCTGAGCAGCCTATTGTTGATCGTCATCGGCTTGGCAGTCATCGTTGCTCTGTTGCTCTTGGCGGCTATGTTCCACAGCGGGTACCAAGCCCTTGGTGGCCTGATATATGTCATCGACGGCATAGCAATCGTGATTGTGATCGCCTTGCTTGTGTGGCTGGTCGTGCGCAAGTGGTGATCGTTCGCCGCTTCCCGCCGCCCTGGTCAGTCGAGGAGCTTGACGGGCCATCAATGACAAAACCCGAAAGCGAACATTCCGAAATGGCCGAGCTGCTAAAAACCGCCCACAAAGGTAACGCGGCCGCTTCGGTCTTTGCGGGGGCGGTTTTGATCAGCCTGCTTGCTGCGCTCGCTTTGGTGCTATGGCTGATCAAAACGCTGTGGGCAAGCGTGTGAAAAAATCTCGACAGCAAGATATTGCCGTTACTCCTCTGTTGTTTCATTCGGCTTCGTGTCGGCAGCATGAAGCCGCCCGCGGCGGCGACATCAACGGGGCGGTGATCGCCCTTCGGC
>JBAPZR010000866.1:0-1687 GCA_049285335.1 Xanthobacteraceae bacterium
TTTCGGGACTTTGTGTTCCTTCCGTTCTGATATCCTAGACTCGGTCGCGAAACGTGCTGCTTCATTCGCGTGGATTTCGCGGGCGCTCGGACTTGATTCGACACTGACTTGCCGATGTTGTTCCTAAGAATAGCGGCCGACGCGCTTTGTCGTGTGCCAACGTGCTTGTCGGTGATTTGCAGGCTGCAACAATTTTCGCATAGCTTTAGGAGAAACAAGAGCGGCTGATTCGCTAACTACTCCGTGCAGAGGAGCGTGTCATGTGAACCCAGCCGTCCTTGAAAGAGGCGAGTGACAGCGGACTAACCCCCCATCACTCACGGCTTGGTTCCACGAGACGGTGCATCTGAGCCAGATGTAAAACGGTCGAACTGGAACGAAAACCCGGCCCGGCTCCGACGAAAGGCGGCGCAGGCCCGATCAAGGTGCGTCCGCCATGCAATCCGTTCTTCTACAGAAGTCCTATTCGCTCAGTGAGTTCGCGCATCAGAACGACATTGGTCTGACGACAGTCCGTGGCGAGATCAAATCCGGTCGCCTCGTCGCTCGCAAGATCGGCCGTCGAACGATCATTACGCCCGAAGATGCGAATGACTGGCGCAATCGGCTGCCAAAAGTGCAGCCGCAACGCACCAGCGCGGCTGCTGTGCCATGAGCGGCGCTCGTCACCGTGATAAAGGCGATCGCGTCGAGCGCGAGAGTAGCCTTTTCGTCTCAGAGGACGAGATCGCGCGACGCCTCGATCAAACGCGATGCCAGTGGGCCGCTACGGCGGAGGTGCTAGAACGGCACGGATTGCCGCAAAGAGACCCGTTGATAGGCGGCAGGTACTGGCCCGCGATTGTAGCATTCTTCAATCGGCGGTACGGAGTATCGAATGTAGAAGTGTCGCAACCTGATGGCGGAGAAAACCTTGATGCGCTTCGGTGACGACGACATGCCGGGTCACAAGGTTAGGCGAAACAAGAATGGCACCGTGCGCCACGGTTGGGCCGCGCGTCACGATCTCATCAAGCTTGGCTATCGGCCGAAATGGGTCCGGTTGCACTACGACTTCCGAGATCGAACTGAGTGCCGATTGGCCGCCGCTCACTGCCGAAAACTGCAAGCAGAGATGTTGGCGTGGGCGAGCGGGCTTCGCTCGGATGAGCGGACGTTCGATGGCACGGTTGCGGGCCTCGTGCGAGCCTACCAACGCGATCCCGCCAGCCCCTATACGGACCTCAAGTGGAATACGCGCCGCACCTACGATCAGGTTCTCAGCGTGATTGAGAAAGCCTTCGGCAAACGCTCGCTTGCCGCACTGGGCATTGGCGATTTTCGCCGCTGGTACGAGGAAGCAGCCAAGCCAAAGAAAGTTGGCGGCATGCCGCGCGTCCGCAAAGCACACGGCATCGTTAGCATGTTCCGGCGCTTATTTACCTACGGCATCACCGCCGAGCTACCAGAATGCGCACGACTAGCCAAAATCCTGGCCGCCGCACGGTTCAAGCAGCCTGCGCGAAGACGGATTAAGCTAGAACTCCGACATGTGTCGGCCATCGTCGCCAAGGCAATAGAACTCAACCGCCCGTCGCTTGCGTTGGGCACGGCATTGCAATTCGAGACGACCCTGCGCCAGCGCGACGTTATAGGCGAATGGGAGCCAATCCCTGACGGAGCCGATCAATCAGGCATTGTGATACGC
>JBAPZR010000867.1:0-1740 GCA_049285335.1 Xanthobacteraceae bacterium
AGTCTGTTGCTGGGTGGATACGTCCACAAGCCGGATCAGATTGTTGACGTGTAAGGAGTGACAAACGTCCAACACTGAACCGAGGTACCGCATCATGCGTAGGTTTGGAGCATTTGTTGCTTTAGCGGTTTTCGTCGTCCCCTCGTTGGCACTTGCACAAACTTACGCGGCGGATGAACTCACACTTCACACTGTCGAACGCCGCGCGGTCGAGGCTGTCATTTGGGGCATGCCCGCGGTCAATTTTGAACTGTTGTACCAAGCGATGACAGAGAACAAAGGCGCTGGGAACCAAATTGTCTATTATTCTCATCTTCCAGATTGGAAAAATCAAACACTGACGCCCAATCCCGACACGATCTACTTCCTACCGTTCTACAACACGAAGGACGTAGGCCCCATCGTCTTGGAAATTCCGCCAGCCGACGAGGGCGAGATTACCGGTAGCGTCGATGACGGCTGGCAGACCGCCATCGAGGATGTGGGACCGGCCGGTGTGGACAAAGGGAAGGGCGGAAAATACCTCATCCTGCCTCCCGGCTACACTTCTCCAATTCCGGCGGGCTACATTGCCATGCCTTCGCAGACCTACTCGGGCTTCGCCATTTTACGTTCCAATATCGGGAGCGGCAGCGATGCTGATATCGCCAAGGCCGTCACCTACGGCAAGCGTGTCAAACTCTATCCACTCTCACAGGCCAGCCCGCCATCCACAACGTTCCTCGATGTCGCCGACCGTCTTGTACGACAGCACCATTCCCTACGATCTGCGCTTCTTCCAATCGCTCGACCGATTTGTGCAACGCGAGCCATGGTTGGAACGGGACAAGGCGATGATCGATCAGCTCACAAGTCGATCGGCATCGAGAAGGGTAAGCCCTTCAATCCTGATCCAAAGACGCAGGAAATCCTCAACCGAGCCGCCAGCGAAGCGCATATCTGGCTCGACACCCATTTACGAAGCTATTTTTTCCGCGCCCTATTTCGACGGCAGTCGATGGGCGGTACCGGTTTTGCCCGAGGTTGTCGAAGGTTTGCAGACGAATTTCGCGAACCCCGACAGCTACCCGATCGATGGCCGCGGCGTCACGTATTCGTACGGCTTCTTCAGCGCCAAGCATCTCGGTACAGGCCAGTTCTATTTAATGACGATCAAAGACAAGGACGGCCAGCCCTTCGACGGCGGAGCCACCTATCGCCTGAATGTTCCAGCCAATGCGCCGGTCAAACTGTATTGGTCGGCAACCGCTTATGATCGCTCGACCCATGCCCTTATCCGTAACGTGGCACGGGCCAGCCGCGCCTCAAATTCTCCGGGGCTGCGACGGAACGTGGACGGTTCCGCGGACGTCTACTTCGGGCCTAAGGCTCCCGGGGGCAAAGAAGCAAACTGGGTACCGACAAGCACCAGCGGAGGATTTGAAATCCTGTTCCGGCTTTATGGTCCCGAGAAGCCGCTGTTCGACAAAACGTGGGTGCTTCCAGACATCGAGAAAATCGCGGTGCAGTGATTTCAAACCGTCGGAGGATTGGTCATGAGAAAAGCAATAATCATATCCCTCATCGTCCCACTCGCGATGTTTCTTTCAGTGTTGAAGCAGGTCGTGTGGGCGCAATCGGCAGCGGACAAAACTACTCCTGTTACGGTCGATGACTTCATTCGTGCGGAAAGCGACCTCTACTTTGGGACGGTCGCCCTTAAGGAGGGTGGGTTCGGCAAGTTCTTCCACAACCGCGAGG
>JBAPZR010000868.1:0-4671 GCA_049285335.1 Xanthobacteraceae bacterium
CCTTCAAACCCAACAAATGTATTACGCCGAACAGAAACAGGCGTATTTTCTGGATGGTGTCGAGATCTATTGCGAGGCTATCAAATCTTTCGCCTCTACACTCGCCGATACTAACTTGCATTCGCAAGGCTTCTTGGCTTTCCGAGATTTTTTAGACGAATATTCCCGGTCTGCAAGCTTTACCGCTCTTTTTTCACTAGCGAAAAAGCTCAAGGTTGATCTGGCCGCGGTAAAATATTGCGTGCTCATAAAGTCGGGCGGCTTTACAGTTCGACAGTACGAGGCAGAGCCCGATTACAGCGCTGAAGTCGGACACACTTTCGAAAAATTCCAGCAAGGCGCCGTCAAAGATTACAGGGTGAAGTTTTCGGCCAGCGTCGACATGAATCACATTGAAGCTAAGATATTGGAGTTCGTCGCGAAATTATATCCCGAAGTATTTGGAGGCGTTGCCGATTTCTACACCAAAAATCAAAATTTCATACATCGAACTATCGCGGCTTTCGATCGTGAGGTTCAGTTCTATATCGCTTATCTGGAATATACAACGGCACTAAAGCGCGCCGGATTGCGCTTTTGCCATCCACAGGTTTCGAACACAAACCACGAAGTCTATGATTATGACGGTTTCGATGTCGCTTTAGCTCATAAGCTAGTCAAGGAAAACTCGTCAGTCGTTTGCAATGACTTTCATTTGAAGGGACGAGAACGGATTCTCGTAGTGTCGGGTCCTAATCAGGGCGGTAAAACTACGTTCGCACGGACATTTGGACAATTGCATTACCTCGCCAGCATAGGGTGCCCTGTCCCCGGGAGGGAGGCACGGCTTTTTCTCTTCGATCGGCTTTTCACGCATTTTGAGAAAGAGGAGAAGGTCGAGAACCTTCGCGGCAAATTGGAAGATGATTTGGTGCGGATTCACGACATTCTCAGCCGAGCTACGTTCCGCTCTATCATCATCCTGAACGAGATTTTCACCTCGACGACGATTCAGGACGAGACCTATTTGAGCGGGAGGGTGATGGAGAAAATCATAGAACTTGGCACGTTATGCGTGTGGGTCACGTTTGTGGACGAATTGGCTTCGGTAGGCCCACAGGTGGTTTCCATGGTGAGCGCGGTCGTTCCCGAAAATCCTGCGTTGCGCACGTTCAAGATTCTGCGGCAGCCTGCCGACGGCCTGGCCTATGCCATGGCCATCGCGCAAAAATATGGTCTGACCTTTGACTCCATCAGGAGACGGATCGGGTCATGAAAGCTTTCCTGATGCATAGGGATCGCGATTTCGATCCGCAACGACTCCTCGTGCAACGAGACAAGGAATTGCGTTACCACAGAGGCAAAGAGGAGCAGGGACTGGAACTACGACAACTGCTGCCCTGGAATGAAGCGGCGCTGAGGCAAGACCTCGGATTGGATATTGTCTTTAACGCTATGGCTGCAGGCGACAGGTTCTTGTTTGAAGTTGCTCAAGTCGGAATGCTGTCGAGCCTCACCGATCTCGACGCAATTCGATATCGCCAAAATGCTTACGCAGACTGCGCAGCGAACTCGCAGATCATCAGGGACATGTATCAAATTGCCATCGATGCGATTGAAGGCGAAAGGAAGAATTATTGGAGCTTCGTTGTTCGGTATCCAACAGGGATCCTCCACCGAGCAGTGGAGGTACTCGAGATGTTCGTAGTCATGCTAAGGCGACTACGCAAGATCGCGGATCAACATGTCGATAAGTTCAAATCTGAAGCCTTTTCAACTTTACTATCGATGCTGAGAAGCGAGCTGAGTGACGACTATTTTGACGAGATCCAGAGTCACCTCAACAGGCTGAAATTTCGATCAGGCGTTTTGATCAGCGCTCGTTTGGGAAGGGGGAGTAAGGGCAAGGATTATGTTCTTCGCAGACCTCATTCTGACGACCGCAGCTGGTTGACGCGGCTGCTAACGGAAAAATCCTTGAGCTACTCGTTTCAGCTACACCCTCGGGATGATGCGGGCGCGCAAGCTTTGGCCCAGTTGAACGATAGAGGCGTGAATCTCGTCGCCAATGCACTGGCGCAGTCCACTGATCATATCTTGAGCTTTTTCCACATGCTGCGCACAGAACTAGCATTCTACGTGGGATGTTTGAACCTGCATGCTCGCCTTGGCCAACTGAATGAACCAGTGTGCTTCCCCGTCCCAAAGCCTGCCGGAAAGCGAAGATTATCTTTTTCCAATTTGCATGACACATCTCTGGCTTTAAGCATGGGCAAAACGGTTGTCGGAAACGACCTCAATGGCGAGAGCAAAGACATCGTCATAATCACTGGAGCCAATACGGGGGGCAAATCGACATTTCTTCGCAGCGTCGGCCTCGCGCATCTTATGATGCAAGCCGGGATGTTCGTCTCGGCCGAATCGTTCGCTT
The DNA here is from genome assembly GCA_049285335.1 of Xanthobacteraceae bacterium. Classification (GTDB taxonomy): domain Bacteria; phylum Pseudomonadota; class Alphaproteobacteria; order Rhizobiales; family Xanthobacteraceae; genus BOG-931. The sequence goes on from JBAPZR010000868.1 coordinate 2,411, forward strand.
CCGAGGTGTGTGAGGGCATTTTCACTCATTACAAGCGCGAAGAAGACGCCGGCATGGAAAGCGGAAAATTGGATGAAGAGCTCAGCAGAATGAGCCAGATCGTGGACAATGTGAAAGCCAATTCGATATTACTATTCAACGAATCATTTGGGTCGACAAACGAAAAGGAAGGCTCAGAAATTGCTGATCAGATCGTGGGCGCACTGCTGAACCGCAACGTGAAGGTGTTCTTCGTCACTCACTTGTATCATTTTGCCCATACGTGCTTCGTTCGCAGATCGGCCACAACGGCTTTCCTGCGCGCTGAAAGACTGCCGCCCGGTACGAGGCCATTCAAATTGATAGAAGCGGAGCCGTTACAGACAAGCTATGGGATTGACTTGTACAAGATGATTTTTGGTGGCGCTCCCAGGAATGCATTAGCAGGAAAGGACATAGCAAGCATGAGAGGCAGCTGAATCGATCTCGGGTAATACGCCGCACCTGCGAAAATGGTTCAGTACAAACACAGCGAAGTCTCATCACAGGTCTGCTTAACATCGCGGACCATGTTTGACGACCACCACGCCGCGTTGGCTAATGTGACGTGGCACATATTTTCCAAAAAAATTTTCCGGGGGGCCCGCTTTGTGCGTGCTTATTAGCGCCCGTTCTTTCTCGGCCAGCGCGGCAAACAGGTGCAGGATGAATGGATCCACGTCAGGACCAAGCTCGGCGACGACGAACGGCATTAGACCGCTAACGAAATGCACGTCGCGGCTCAAGCGATCCAACTTGGCGATAGCTACCGAACAACGGACCCGGCGCGCCTCATTGAGCGCCGCCGCATGCACGAGGGAAAGATCTGGGTTTAGTCGGAGATCGGTCAAGGCTCGACGTTTGCCTTCACGCTGGCGGTCATCGTCGCGCGACAGATCAATGTAGAGCCGAATTAGGCGGCTCGCGAGAGTCCGCGGACGGTCATCGATAAATCCGGAAAACTTTTACTACCGTAAATTAGCCAGGCGGCTTGACGCCGGTTTCGTCCGGCGCGTGCGGGGGGTGGCCGGGGGGTTGGCGTTCGTGAGATCACCCACCCAATAAGCCCGAGTTATCCGATTTATACCGGCGCCGATTCGTCCGCGATGCCAGCCGCCCAAGACTGCGTGGTTCAATCCGCTGCAAGGCTATACAGAAAACCCCTCGGGCCGCGCTTAACTGAAAGCCCCGTAAACATTGGCTCCGGAGTCGGCCGTCTGCGCTCGCCAATGGAGGGCGTCATGGGGAAACGGGCCGCAATCTACGTCCGCGTATCGACCGACAAGCAAACGGTGGAAAATCAGGTGCGGGAGTTGCGCCAGATCGCCGAGCGCCGGGGCTGGGAAGTTGTCGAGCAATACAGTGACGCTGGCGTATCCGGCAGTAAGGGCCGCGATGATCGTCCCGGCCTCGATCAGATGCTCAAGGATGCGCAGCGCCGACGCTTCGACGTTGTGATGGCTTGGGCGATTGACCGGCTTGGCCGCTCGCTGATTGACCTACTCGGCACGATCCAGACACTAGAGGCATGCGGCGTGGACCTGTATCTTGACCAACAAGCAATCGATACTACCACGGCGGCTGGGCGGCTGATGTTTCAGGTTACGGGCGCTTTCGCTTAGTTCGAGCGCAGCATGATCCGCCAGCGCATAAACGCCGGGCTAAAGCGGGCCGTAGAAGCCGGTAAGACGCTGGGTCGGCCTCGCATAAGCGAGAAGGTGGAAAAGCGCATCCAAGAACAATTACGGGCGGGCAAAGGCATCAACAAAGTTGCCCGCGAAGTCGGCGTAGGCACCGGCACCGTGCATCGCATCGCGCGGGAGATGGGCGGCCCTTTCGACGCCGCCGCCTAAGGAGGCGTCGCTGAGAAGTCGTTCGAAATGCCGCTTCGCTTTTACCACCTTGAGCGGCAAGTGCAGCCCATCCGCACCTTCAAAAGACCGTTAAACGCTCGCTGCTGATGTTAGCGTCTGTCGCGCTGGGCCAAAACCAGCGCGCGAGGAGGACTGCGGCCGCCATCCCGGCGAACTGAGCGCAGATGAAGGCAACGATCCCAGCAGGCGCGATGCCAGCGAAGGTATCCGAAAGCGACCGCGCGATTGTTACAGCCGGATTGGCAAATGAAGTTGAGGCGGTAAACCAATAAGCCGCCGTGATGTAGAGACCAACCGCATACGGTACAGCCGATGGCGTTTGCGCGCTGCATCCCAAGATCGTCGACAGTAACCCGAACGTGGCAATAC
>JBAPZR010000869.1:0-2047 GCA_049285335.1 Xanthobacteraceae bacterium
GTATGTCCGCCAGAGGACGTCCTTCCACCCCCTCCAAGGAATCTGCCATGGCGTCTCCGCGTGCCGCCCGCGGCCGAGTTCCTGGGCGCGCACGTGATACAAGGACGTCGGCTCGCCCCTACTGCGAGACGTACCGAAAGCGCCCGTTGTGGGTCGGCGAGACCCTTTTACATCATAAAGGCGCGCAATCTCGCCCGCGACCATAAGCCCGATCAGTAGGGCCCAGCAGACCATTGGCCAGAACGGTGCAGGCAGAGGGGCGTCTTGCGTCTTGCCACGGACAAGCATAGCGGCGGGCATGGCCGGACTTATAGCGGGCGGTGCATCCTGCCAAGCAGCCAGCCGACGCCGAGCGCCACGAGCGCCGTTGTATAGGGCTGGGTTTCGATCGTGGTGCGCAGCCATTTGTCGAAGTTTGTGGCGGTGTCAATCGCGGTGTCGACGGCCTGACCATAGAGGTCCTGTGCAGTCCCAGCTGCCTGGTCGAGCTTGCCTTGGATCTGTGTTTTGGCGTCGCCGGTGACACGACCTGCGCCTTCTTCGACTTTGCCGCCGAAGTTTCTGACCGTGCCCGAGATGCCGTCCTCATTCATGGAAGCAATCCTTCCGTTGCTCGCGCGCCTTTGTCCCGCGCCGCGCTCCTGGTCAGCGATCCAACGTAAGGCCTGCGCCAATGTTCCGGAAAAATCGCCCGGTAGATTAAAGTATCACGACGACGGATCGCCGAACCTGCCGGAGCTCCTTGGGAAAGGACCAGTATAAATTGGGATTGAAGGCCAACTAAGGTACCGCTGAAATCCCTCAACGAGGGCTAAGCGATTCCGGGCTGATCCAGAGCGTTACTCTTTCGCAGCGAAGACCGGAACGGAAGACCGGCATTCCGGTTTTCCCTTGGGTAAGGCGGCCTCGCGGAACCTTATCGCGGTCGAGCGAAGCGAAAAGTCTGCGGAGGAATAGGCAATGAGTTCTGAAAGCGAAGAACCAATCAAAGAAGCTGTTTCATCAGCCGCCCAAGAAGCACAGCAGCAAGCAAGTGCAGTCGCGGACCTGATGAAATCGAAGGCGCGCGATATTGCAGAGCAGCAGAAATCGGCTGGCGCCGACCAACTCGGCGGCGTTGCCCACGCTATCGAAGCCGCAGCGGGTCAGCTTCATGAACAAATGCCCCGAGCGGCTGAATACGTTGAGGAGGTAGCAGGGCAACTCAGCGCAGCCGCGTCCGCTCTCCGCGAGCGCAGCGTCGATGAGATGCTTGGCACAGCTGCCGACTTTGCCCGCCGGCAACCGGCGGTCTTCTTTGCCGGCGCCGTAGCTGCTGGGTTTGCCCTTTCCCGTTTCGCGAAAAGTTCCGCAAATCGAGGTAGCTGAATCATGCCGAACCGTTCAATTGCCGATGTTTTCACCGAGGTCGTCAACCAATTCACCACGCTGTTGGGAAAAGAAGGCCAACTCGCCCGTGTCGAGATTTCCGAGAAGATCACCCAAGCTGCGGTCGGCATTGGACTCATCGTCGGTGGATCGGTCTTGCTAACACCCGCGCTGGTCATTCTTCTCCAGGCGGGGGTCTCAGCTTTAATCACCAACAATATAGTGGGCGAGCCTTGGGCTCCGCTGATCGTTGGTGGCGTAGTCTTTGTGATTGGAATCATTCTGCTGTTGGTGGGCATGAGCCGCCTGAAGGCGGAAGCGCTCGTTCCAAACCGGACCATTCAGCAAATCCAGAGCGATGTCAGAGTCGCCAAGCAACAAGTGAGAGACGACTATGACCAGCAGCGCGCAGCTTGAACGAGAAGCAGAGCAGACGAGATCGCAACTGGCGCAGACACTCGATGAACTTCGTCAGCGGATTACGCCCGGCCAACTTGTGGACGAAGCCGTGGACTTCGCCAGGGACAGCGGCGGCGGCCAGTTTTTTCGCAACTTAGGCCACCAAGCGAAATCCAATCCAATGCCGGTTGCATTGATTGGCGCAGGGGTGGCTTGGCTGATGTTGTCAAAGGACCACAACAGAGCAGCAGAGACCGCAATCCAGGGAGCGCAACAGACC
>JBAPZR010000870.1:0-1525 GCA_049285335.1 Xanthobacteraceae bacterium
GCATAGCAACGCAATTGCTCCAGGTCGTTGGACTTTCGCTCGCCGGCGGCATTCTTCTTCTTTGGGTTTGCTGGAAGATGTGGCGCGAGATCAAAGCGGGATCGCAAGACCAGGATCGAGGACACGAGATGCTCGTGGACTATGCCCTCGGACACGACGGCACAATGGCAGGGCGTGTCCGTCGCAAGACCTTGGGTCAAGCTGCGTTGCAGATCGTGGTGGCAGACGTCTCGATGTCGCTGGACAACGTGTTGGCCATAGCCGGCGCGGCACGCGAGCATCCCTTCATCCTTGTTTTCGGTCTACTCCTGTCCATCACGTTGATGGGCGTCGCCGCCGACTGGATAAGTCGATTACTTCAGAAGCACCGTTGGATCGCTTATTTCGGGCTGGCAATCATTCTCTATGTTGCGGGCGAAATGATTTATCGCGGCGCTCACGAGCTGGAGCCGGTGATCGGCGCAATCGGATTGACCTTTCAACGATGACTCGGAGGGATTAGACGATTGCGGCCGGATCTGCGTGGACAGGGATTCGGCCTTAACATCTGGCAGGCAGGTATGGCGCGCGCGGGATTACGCGTCATCGGGCTCGATGGTGTGGTGGCGCAACAGAAGAACTATCGCAAATCTGGCTTCGATTTCGCCTACAACAACATCCGCTATGGCGGTGCGGTGGCGGGTTTCGACACCACCCAAACCACAGTGTCGTTGACGGACGTACCGTTCGATTTGGTCGCGGCCGACGACGCGACGGTATTTCCCGCAGCAGGGCATACGTTCCTGCGCGGTTGGCTTGCTGCGTCTGGCCACGCCGGACGCGCTTTGATCCGCAACGGACGTCTGGCCGCTTGGGTGTAATTCGGCCTTGCCGTGTGGGGCGCAAAATCGGTCCGCTGCTCGCAGACGACCGCGTCGCGGCGGAGACCGTATTTGCGGCACTAGTCGGACCGGACTGAGCTGTCATTCATCCGAGTAAACTCTTATGCCGTGACCCGACTTGGCTTCGAAGCTGCATAGAAAGGATACGATCATTCTCCGCAGAGCGACCCCGGAGCGATTGAGCACGTTCTCCGACGGCGTTTTCGCCGTCCTGATCACGGTGCTAGTTTTGGAACTGCGGCCACCTGAGCTCCCAACCTTTAAGGCGCTCCTGTTGCTCTGGCCCACGTGGCTGAGCTACGCGGTGAGCTACTTATTCATCGCCATTGTCTGGATCAATCACCATTATCTGATGCGCTATGCCACCGAGGCGACCCCTCGTCTCTTGTGGTTCAATTTTGCCCATCTGTTTTCCATGTCGTTGCTCCCACTCTCTACCGCTTGGATGGCCGCGAGTGAATTGGCGCCGCAACCGGTTGCTTTCTATGCGGCGGTTTTCTTCCTCGTAAACGCGACCTACATCGCTTTGATTTGGGAGCTTATTGACCGAAAGCCAGTTGATGAGATCTCGCGCTCGGTACGCAGGGTCATGCGCTTCCGATCGATCACGACTCTAGGCCTTTTTGGTTTGGCTGCTGTTATAG
>JBAPZR010000871.1:0-6738 GCA_049285335.1 Xanthobacteraceae bacterium
GGAAGTGGAATCCCGAACGGGTGGCGAAACAGAACAGTGATCGCAAACCAGTCGGCCAGCCCCCCAATAATCCCGGCCTCCGCCCCGGCGCGCACCAATTGGACCACCCATCCTGGCGAAGGTTCGAGATGTGTTGCGATCGCGATCACGATCATGAGGGCCAATAGCCCCGTTGCAAGCAGACGATTGCGGCGCAGCGCATGTCGAACCTGTATCTCATCTGCCTGGGATAACCGCGGAATGGACGGATGTTGCACGTCTAGGGAAGTCATGGGATCCGCTCCCACTCTCTCGGAGAAATCAGCCTCGCCACAAGCGGCTCACAGTCCTAACGACGTTGCTGAGGCACGAAGCCGGCTCGCAATGATCGCCCGGCGCCGCGCAGCTCGCATATAACAGTGTTTTGTGCAGATCGCGGCAGTCTGACCGGAGGGTACCTCGTCATCGCCGACTGGACGATCCAGGAGGCGCAACGCTTTCGGCGCCATCGATCTTCATGGGATGGATGGCGCCGAAGCTGCGACGTTTGGATTAGAACGGGCGATGACTTTTCTTTGAATCATCATCCTGCTTTAGTCTTTGTTTGAGCAGGACCCGCCGAGAATTTTACGGCTGGGATTGCGGTTGCGAAGTGTCGTCGCGGGGACGATCGCCCATGGCAAGACGCACTCGATGCATACCTGATGGCGAAGGGTCATAGAGCCCGCCGGCATTCTCGATCTGCGGGCTGCTGTTGAAATCATCTATTTCCGCAGCCTGCATCAGGAGCGGGTCCGCGGCCTCGGGCGCATGGCTGTCGCGCAGGAACTCTCGCGCCGCGTCAAGCTCGTCGGTCAGGCGCTGCAGCTCGACTTGGCTGCCACCGCGTTCGGCAATCAGGCGATTAGCCTCGTCTTTGTCCGTCGGCGCGATGTTGATCACTGCAAATTCCGGGCTGGACGGAAGTGCGAGAGCTTCCCCTCTGGCCGGCCAAGCCCGGGAGCGGCTGCTTCGTCGCGTCGAAGCGATACAGGATGCCGCTTTGATCAATTCATCCGAGGGGGTCGTCCCGCAGTCAGATCGTACCGACTTCTCGACGCTTCCGGGCTATGACGAGCTTCGGTTTTATCTCTCAGTCGGTCAGAAGTTTGGACTAGGAAATCCGTTCTTCCGCATCCACGATGGCCTCGCCGGGTCGCATACGCAAATTGGCGGCAACGAGCTTCTTAATTTCTCCTCCTATGATTATCTGGGATTAAACGGCCACCCGGAAATTGTTGAGGCGGCCAAGGCGGCGATCGATCGCTATGGTGTCTCGGCCTCCGCGAGCCGGCATGTGGCAGGCGAGCGACCCGTGCATCGCGCGCTCGAGTGCGCGCTTGCAGATCACTACGGTGTCGCGGACAGTCTGGTCTTTGTCAGTGGCTACGCCACCAACCTTGGCGTGATCGGTCAAATGCTAGGTCCAAAAGACCTCGTCATCTATGATTCGCTCGTACATAACAGCATCATCATGGGCGGCGTACTGTCGGGCGCAGTACGGCGTTCGTTTCCGCACAATGATCTCGATAATCTCGATCGGATGTTGGCGACCGCGCGTGGTTCTTTCGAGCGCACACTCATCGTGGTCGAGGGGCTCTATAGCATGGACGGGGATTATCCGGACCTGCCGCGGCTCATCGAGATCAAATCCCGCCACGACGCGTGGCTTATGGTCGACGAAGCTCACGCCCTTGGTGTTTTGGGTAAACGCGGTTCCGGAACGGCCGAGCATTTCGGCGTCGATCCACACCTCGTCGACATTTGGATGGGAACGCTGTCCAAAACGCTCGCTGGTTGTGGCGGCTATATTGCCGGCTGCCACGCGCTGGTCGAGTATCTTAGGCTCACCGTCGGCGCGTTTGTCTACAGCGTTGGCATCCCACCCGCAATCGCGGCGAGCACGCTCAAAGCGCTTGAAATCCTCCATCGGGATCCGGAACGGGTTGGTTCCCTGCAGCGCAATGGCGCTACATTCCGTTCGCTTGCGCTGGAGCGAGACTCGATGTCGGCAATGGAGCTGGCACAGCCATTTGTCCCATTATCGTCGCGGATTCGTTGCCGGCCGTAATGCTCTCGCAGCGCCTTTTGGAGCGCGGCATCAATGTGCAGCCCGTCATGCATCCCGCTGTGCCGGCAAAAGCTTCGCGCTTGCGTTTTTTCCTGACAGCCAAACACACGGATGCGGAAATATCGGCAGCAATCCAGGCGACCGCGGATGAGTTGGACAACATACGGCGAAAAATGCACTCCCTGAGTGCTCAACTCTGATTCCAGTAGCCGTGACTCCGATCTCCCGCACTGTTGTTATCACCGGCGCATCGAGTGGCATCGGCAAGGCGCTGGCGCTGCGTTATGCGCGCGACGGGACGGTCCTAGGACTGCTGGGCCGTAGCAGCGCCCGCCTTCACGAGGTCGCCGATCAATGTCGTCGGTTCGGGGCCGCGGTTCAGACCGCCACGCTCGATATACGCGCCCGCTCCGAGATGGAGCAATGGCTGGAAAATTTCGACACCGTCGACCCTATCGACGTCCTAATCAACAATGCAGGTGTCATGGTGGGGCGGCCCGCAGACGCCGATATTGAATCATCACCCGCCAGCTACGCTTTGATGGAAACCAATGTGCTTGGCGTGCTCAATTCCATTCAACCAGTTCTACCGCGCATGATGGCGCGTCGCCGCGGGCAGATTGGCATCGTGAGTTCGCTCGCGGCGTTCGTTCCGCTTCCAGATGCGCCAAGTTATTGCGGCAGTAAGTCGGCGGTCCTGACTTACGGCCTCGCTCTGCGGAGCGCTTTGCGCAAATCGGGGATTGGCGTCAGTGTCATCTGCCCGGGCTATGTCATGACGCCGATGATGCAGCAGGAATCGGGCCGCAAGTCGTTTGCAATCCCGCCCGAGTCGGCAGCCGGTTTGATCGTGCGCGGCCTAGAACGTAATCGCCCGATTATCGCATTTCCATTTCTGTTCGCCCTCATCACCCGCCTTGGCGGACTTTTACCCAATAGTGTGCAGCGATGGACGATGCCGCGCTTTATAGTGAGCGAACGTGCCGTGACCGATTAAAAGAATGCCGGGCCGAATAAGTACTGGCCTTCGGCTTCGAGCGGACAGCGGAAAAGCGAAACGCGCTCTATTGGGAAGGGAGAGGTGGCGCAGTCCGCCACGGCAGTGCGGTGGTCGAAGACTGCCTCGCTGTCTCAGGTGAGGCCCTCTAAGCGCGCAACACACCCACTTTTATTCCGATAGTGCTAAAGCTGGCCGACTGACCTGCTCCTACTGGCGCTCCATGTGGTCAAACCTATGCAGATGATGTCCGACTCTGATATGTATGACGCCCGGAGGTGGGCAATGATCGAAGCGCGGATGTCTGACGACCTGGCGCAATCACGCAGACCGAAGGGCGGCAATGCCACAGGAGCAGCAAAAAATTTATTGCGCTCGCTTTCCGAGATTGGTGGCACCCTTATCAAGTATGTTTGGAGACCGCATTCCGTATCAGATGTCACGACGGAAAACTCTCGTGAGAACGCCCCGGAGCAAGCTCCGCCCGTTGCCACCGCCCTCGAAGATGCCGTTGTAAAGCCGAGCGTAACGAAAACCTTCCCAGCCCCCGTTACCGCTGATGTGATAATTGGCCCCAAGGCGCAGACCAATGCCCATATTGTACCTGACGACCTGGAAATTCAGCGCCGTCGCGACTTGGTGAGGACGCTGTTTAACGACTTTTGGAGTGAGGCCAATGACAAGCCCGCGGCGTTTGTGGACCGCCTAGCCCAGTCCGAGCCTTACATCAACGAACGATTGATGGCGTGCGGCGAGTTCTGGCAGCTCAACGCCGAAACACGAATAATTTTGGGTTTGCCGTCCACGAAGAACCGGCCAAACCCTCGCTAATCCTTAAGTCAATGCAAAACAGTTCCCGACGTTTCTTCTGTCGAGTTTATCTCCCGCACTTTGATGTCGTCGTGCGGGAACTGATACTTGAGCAGCAAGCCTGCCCTCACTGCATCCTCGTAGCGTCGATGGGTTGAACTCACTCGTCCATTGATCTGGAGGACATAGTAGTCGTGAGGCAGACTCTGCGTCGTGATCCCATTTTTCATGAGACACCCCATCAATTGCCCCAAGCTGTCGCATGCTCGGCGGCCTTTCCGACGCTCAACAGTTTAAGCTAAATTTGCGCTAAATGAGCTGCAGTTTGCTCAACTAAGTGAAATTTCGGGTGCTTTGTGGCATAAATGCTACATTTCGACGGGCAACGAGAAAGAAGCCGAGCCAATTAAGATCGAAAATCGACGATCGGTACGATTGTTACCTCAGGCGATAGGATTTCCTGGATACATACCTGATCGATCAGGTGTTCTCGCTTCAGGTCGATCAAATGTGCTCTCTTTCCATCGTTAGACAGATTCGGCCCGATTCCCTATGTCATGACCACCACGGGTATGCTGTCAATTCACGTCCGTCCAATACGGATTGCGCAGCATGCCCGATCCTGACCTCATTCGCTTCTTGAACGCCCAGGACGAGATTTACGATCAGGTCGTTGCGGAAATTACCAATGGAAGTAAGCGGAGCCACTGGATGTGGTTCATTTTTCCGCAACTTGAGGGCCTAGGACGAAGCGCCACGGCGCAGCGATACGCGCTGCGCGATTTAGGTCAAGCTCGACGCTATCTGGCGGATCCAATCCTCGGGCCGCGCTTGAGGCAGGTAGTCAAACTGATGATCGACCAAAAGGCGAAGTCGGCTTTGGAAATCCTTGGTTCTCCCGACGACTTAAAATTTCGATCTTGTCTGACATTGTTCCGTGAAGCAGCCTCTGAAAATTCAGATCGCGTATTGTTCGCCGCAGCTCTAGATCAATTCTATCATGGCCAAGCCGATAGCCGCACCCTGGAGCTCCTGCGCTAAATAGCCCCGGTCGGCGTTAAACCCGCGAACATTTAAATGCGAAGTAAACCGGGTGGAGGGCCTCGTGAAAAGAATAGTCGCTCTCATTGATGGCACATGGAATAGGGAGGGGAGTGGGGCGGATACCAACGTCGCGAAGCTCGACAGCGGAAACAAAATTCAAACCTTCATCCAAGCAACCGCAGCCGACGGCACTCTGCAGCACGTGCACTACCATGATGGGGTCGGAAGCGACGGTGATCTTCTCCAAAGAGTGCTCGGTGGTGCTATTGGCTTGGGGCTCAAGAAAATCATTCAAGAGGTTTACGACTATATCGTCACCGATTACGTGTCGGGTGACGAGCTATACATTTTTGGTTTCTCTCGTGGGGCTTATGCGGCGCGCGCGTTGGCAGGGCTGATTGGGGCTTCGGGGATACAGCGTAAGCCAGACGTAAATGTTTTCGAGGTCGCCTGGCAACACTATCGAGTAGCGCCAGCTGTAAGGAACCAGCCTCAAACAGCGGGTATGAGCGACCGCAAGACTTTAGCCGATTACAACGCGCTTGCAGCAAAGCAGTCGTTTTATGACACGCGGACTATCACGTGCGTGGGTGTTTGGGAGACTGTGGGATCCTACGGCATTCCCGCGGGAATTGGTCTTGCTCCGCTCGCCAGATATTTCACGCTTGTAACGCTCGGCTTTCACGATACGAGTTTCGGTGACCATATCAAAGTAGGATTACACGCGGTTGCCGTCGATGAGCATCGCAGACCATTCGTCCCGACGTTTTGGACGATTCCAAAAGGCGAAGATCCGAATGGGCACGTCGAACAAACCTGGTTCGCCGGGGCCCATTCTAATGTCGGCGGCGGTTACCCCGACAGCGGCCTCTCAGATCAGGCGCTCATCTGGATGATCGCGCGAGTGCAGGCGCTAACCGGTCTGGAGTTCGATGTGGCAGCGATACGGTCCAATACCAAGCCAAACATTGCTGGTACCGTTGTGGATTCTACGCAAGGCTGGCCTGTAGACCATCTATTGCCGCATTATCGCGCGATTTTGTCGCCTGTCGCTATTCATCATGGCTATTTCAGCAACAGCAATGATCCCACGGAGGAACATATCAACGAACGAGTACATTGGAGTGCAATCGCGAAGCACAATGGAATGCCTTATAACCCACCAAATCTGCCTGCACACATTCCATTCGAAAAGATCGCAGCAATAACGGAGCAAGAGCGGGCGTTGCTGGGACAAGAGCCATAGGTGGGGTTTGCGCGACACTCGAGTCCCAACCCGCATTGGCTTAGAAACGATCCAGACAAAAGTCTAACCCTCGTAGTGGCCTCAGGCGTCAACCGGTCGGTAAAAGAGCGACCCCCATTGATCGAGATGCGGATGCACGATGGCTTCGACAACCGCGTTGATCCTGCTGATGTTCGTTAGCAAGGCTAAGTCACGGTCGCCGTCGCGGACAAGCTCGACCGGCGGACAAAAGATCATCTTAAAGCGCGCTTGGTCGTCGACCCGCAGGCAATAAGCTGGGATAACTTCTGCATTGGTCAGCCAGGCGAGCCTCGCTGCAAATGCGATGTTCCCGTCAGCCCGTAGCGGTCGGCCAAATGCCGGCGCAGACTGTCGGCCGCCGAAAACCTCATCGATGAAAATTCCGAACTGGCCAGCTTTCTGGTTCAGAGTACGCACCGCGGCGCGCATTGCACCAGGACCTGGCGGAATAAGAATCGCGCCATAACGCTTTTGCATTCTCGCTCTGAATTGTTCTGTAAACCGGTTCTCATCTGGCACATAAACTGCAGC
>JBAPZR010000872.1:0-2470 GCA_049285335.1 Xanthobacteraceae bacterium
GAGGTGCTCTTAGCGCAATCCGTGGCGCGATCAATGGCGTCTTGAACACTATATTTTCCCTCGGCGGCCATCACACGATCAGTGAGCCATCCGCTGAATACCGCGCATTGCAGACGTTTCAGAAAGGGCTGAAGGTCACGCGTGTAGGGAATACTTATGCTATTGAGATCGCGTTCGAATTCCGCAATCCTGTTCGGGCCGCGCAGATAGCCAATGCAATTGCTGACGCCTACGCGGTCGATGCGTTTGAGGCCAAATTTCAAATAACGGATCAGGCTGCTAAATGGTTACAGGCGCGATTAGAGGAATTGCGCGAGCAAACTTCCAATTCCGAACGCGCCGTCGTTGAGTACAAGTCCAAGAATAATATTGTCGACACGGGCGGAAGGTTGATGAACGAGCAACAGCTTGCTGAACTCAACAGTGAGCTTATTCAGGCGCGGGCAGCAACGGCAGAAGCGAAGGCACGAGTTGATCGTGTCGAATCGATCGTAGCATCTGGCGATGTCGATCCCAATGCCACTGCTACAGCCACAGTCACAGACACGCTACACAATGAGGTGATCAATAAGCTGCGCGGAGTATACCTTGACGACGAACGCCGCGCATCAGATTGGGCCGCAAAGTACGGTGCCAACCACCAAGCGGTTCTTGGCCTGCGCAGACAGATGCTCGGACTGCGTCAAAACATTTTTGAAGAGTTAAAACGTACAGCAGAGACCTACAAGAGTGATTATGCGATTGCCCAAGCTCGCGCAGAATCGATTCAGCAATCGCTGGATCATTTGATTTTCGAATCACATGGGACCGAGGAAGCGCGAGTCACACTTCACAATCTGGAAAGCACCGCTCAGACATATCGAGATCTATACGATAGTTTCCTTCAACGCTACATGCAATCGCTGCAGCAGCAGTCATCGCCGGTGTCCGAGTCGCGGCTGATCACTCATGCAAGGCCTCCACTTACCAAAAGCTGGCCAAGGCGAGCGCTCATAATGGTGTTGGCTTGGCTCGGCGGTTTGATCCTCGGAGCAGCAATAGGCGTGCTGCGCGAGATCTCCGATCGCGTATTCCGCACCACAATGCAGATTGGCGAGCATTTGCAGGCCGACTGCATTGCGGTCATTCCCCGGGTCAAAGAAGTTGCCGGACCCGATGCGTCGCTTCAGCAAGCCAAGCTCGCAGGTCCAACGGGCAGCTTGCACCAAACAAGATTAGGTTTGCGCCTCTTCGACTTGCTACCATTTTCGTTTACCGGAGCAACACGGGTTCCAAATTGGCGGCGCCGGCAGCGACGCCGCCGAAGCCTTAGCCGTGATAACAGCGTATGTTGGACAGTGGCCAACTCGCCGTTCTCGCGCTTTAGCGAATCGATTAGAGCCGTTAAAGTCGCGGCCGACAGTAGTGTTGTCAAAGCTAGCAAGACCATCGGAATAACCTCTTCGCTCCCCAACGAAGGCAAGTCAACGGTCGCGGTATCACTTGCAGCGCTTATCACCCAGGGCGGCGGACGCGCCCTACTAGTGGATTGCGATCTGCGGAACCCGGCGTTATCGGGCATGCTAACGCCTGATGCAAAGGCTGGGTTGCTCGAGATCATCGCTGGCAAGGCTGCACTTGAGGATGTTCTCTGGCGTGAACCCATCACTGGACTCGCCTTTTTACCGACTGTGTTGAAATCGCGAGTCGCCAACTCAAGTGATATCCTGACATCCCAGGAGATGCGAAAATTGTTTGAAGGGCTGCGCGAAACATACGATTATGTAATCGTCGATCTCTCACCGCTCGCCCCAGTGGTCGACGTGCGCGTTACGACACCCTTGGTCGATTCGTTCCTATTTGTGGTAGAATGGGGTCACACCAAAATCAATGTCGCTCAACTCGCGCTGAGGAGCGCTCGTGGGGTTTGCGACAATTTACTGGGCATCGTGCTCAACAAAGCAGATATGAAAGCGTTCGGCCGCTACGCGATTGATCACGAAAATTATTATATCAATCGTCAATACCGCCGTTATGGGTACACTGATTGACTAAACAAGATTACTCAATTCGGATTACTCAATGAAAACGAGTTCCCGCGGTCAACGGAACTGATTACCATTGTTGTGAGAGGGAACACCCTTTTCGTTGGGGAGGGCTCTTTTCTGTTCCGTGGAGGGGATTCGCGGTGTTCGTAAATGTCGGATCATATCCAAGCGTTAAAACATGTTTCGTCGGGCTCAACAGCCACCGCCCGCCTCCGCGATAGATTAGCCGTCCCGTTTTATTTCGTAGAACCTGCGGTACTTGCCGTCGACTTTGTCCTGCTTGTTGCAGTGAGCGTAGCTACCGGGATTGGATATCATTGGATTTTTCGCGATTATATGCCGGACGTCGGCCCATATATCGCTATCGGTGCACTGGTTTCTTTAAATGTTGAAACTACCCTGGCTGCCATCGGAGCATACAAATTTCATGCTCTCATGGATAT
>JBAPZR010000873.1:0-8264 GCA_049285335.1 Xanthobacteraceae bacterium
CCATGGCCATGTTGACGAGACCGGCGACGCTCAGCGCAATCACGACTTCCTTGTTGGAAAAGCTGAGCAGCGTGCGGCGTTCCTTGTCGTCGCGGACCGGCACGCGCCCCTGCGTCAGGCCCGAATGCAAATAGATCGCGTGCGGCATGACGGTTGCGCCGATAATGCCGACCGCAAGCAGGAGCGCTCCCGCGTCGGCGAGGTGCGGCGTGACGGTGTGATAGGCCGCCGCGCTCCAGTCGATTGGCGCAATGAACATCTCGGCGAGATAACAAATGCAGATCAGGCCGACGATCGCGCCGATGATCAGTTCGAGGGGGCGGAAGCCGAATTGGTCGCACATCAACAGGCCGTAGGTGATCACGGCCGTCGCGATCATTCCGGCGAAAAGCGGCATGTGAAACAAAAGCGACAGGCCGATGGCGCCACCAAGGAATTCGGCGAGGTCGGTCGCCATCGCGGCGATTTCGCTAATCACCCACATGGCCAAAACAACCGGGCGCGAAAAGTGATCGCGGCACAGTTCGGCGAGATTTCGTCCGGTAACGATGCCGAGCTTGGCGGAAAGACCCTGGAACAGCATGGCGATGAGATTGGCCAACACCACCACCCAGAGAAGTTCGTAGCCGTACTTCGCGCCGGACTGAATATTGATCGCAAAGTTCCCCGGATCCATGTAGGCGATCGAGGCGATCACGGCCGGGCCTGCAAACGCCGCGGCCGTGCGCCATCCGCGATGATCGCCGGCGAGGACGTCACGCGCTCTGGCGATTGTCCGTTCCGTTAGCGACATACCGCGGCCCGCGGGCTCGATCGCCGCCGGTTCAGGCGCGATTTCCCCATCTTGCATCGCTGAAGCCATTACTCGAAAATGTAGCACGGGCTACAACGTAGGCGATATAGCATTCTGCGTCAATGGCTTCATATTGTAGATCAAGCTACATTTTGACACGATGAGAATATTATGATCGGAAGTATGGATCGAGAGGTCCAGATTCGATTGGCGGTCGAAGTCGATGGGCAAGCTTCCAGCGGAAGGAACCCAGGCGCGCCGCTTCGGCAAAACGCGATCGGCGCAATCAACGGCGCTGCACGAAGACTATGTCGAACTGATCGCAGACCTTCTCGAGGGGGAGGGCGAGGCGCGGCCGACCGATATTGCGCGCCGGCTGGGCGTTTCCCATGCCACCGCGATCAAGACCATCGCGCGCCTCAAACGCGCGGGCTTGGCGACCGCGCGTCCTTACCGTGGTGTATTCCTCACCGAAAAAGGCCACGCTTTGGCCGACCGGGTGCGCGTGCGTCACCGGCTTGTGGTTGATGTTCTCCGCGCGCTCGGCGTCTCGACCGAATCCGCGGAAGCCGATGCCGAAGGTATCGAGCACTATGTGTCGGAGAATACGCTCAAAGCGTTCGCGCAGTTTCTCAAATCGCGGAGTTAGGCTCTGCGGGCAGGTCATGCGCTACGGCCGTCAAGCCGATAGTTTGTCAGACCGCATGCGTCGTGAGCGCATCGACGATGCCATCGACGACCTCTTCGATCATGGCTTTGTCGTCCCCTTCGCCCATGATGCGAATGACCGGCTCGGTGCCCGAGGGACGCACGACCAGCCGGCCATGGCCGTTGAGACGATTTTCGGCGTCGGCGATCGCGATGCGGACTTGTGAATTTTCAAGCGGCTTACCGCCGCGGTAGCGCACGTTGCGCATGATTTGCGGCAATGGCTCGAACCGGTGACAGACCTCGGACACCGGCTTGTTTTTTTTCTTGACCACTGCGAGCAATTGCAGCGCCGCGACAAAGCCGTCGCCGGTCGTCGTATGGTTCGACAGAATGATGTGGCCTGACTGCTCGCCGCCGACGTTGTAGCTGTGCTCGCGCATATATTCGAGCACGTAGCGGTCGCCAACGGGCGTGCGGATCAGCGTCAAGCCGAGCGATTGGAGATGGCGCTCGAGTCCTAGATTGGACATCACCGTGCCGACGATGCCGGGCTTGGTGAGAAGATGATCTTCGGCCCAGGCTTCCGCGATCACGGCCAACAACTGATCGCCGTCGATCAAATGCCCATGTTCGTCGGCGATCACGACGCGGTCGGCGTCGCCGTCGAGCGCGATGCCGATATCGGCCCGCATCTCGCGGACCTTGCGACACAGCGCCTCGGGCGCGGTCGAACCGCAGTCGCGATTGATGTTGAAACCGTCCGGTTCGACCCCGATCGGCACGACGTCGGCGCCAAGCTCCCACAAGGCATCGGGCGCGACCCGGTAGGCGGCGCCATTGGCGCAATCAATGACCACGCGCAGCCCGTCGAGCGAGAGATTGCGCGGCATCGTTCGTTTGGCGAATTCGATATAGCGGTCGTGAACGCCGTCGATGCGCTTCGCACGGCCAAGCTCGGCGCTCTTTGCCAGCTGCTTGGTCATGTCGGCGTCCATCAAGGCTTCGATCTTATGCTCGACTTCGTCGGACAATTTGTAGCCGTCCGGCCCGAACAGCTTGATTCCGTTATCGTCAAAGGGATTGTGCGAGGCCGAGATCATGACGCCCAGATCGGCCCGCATCGAGCGCGTCAGCATGGCGACCGCGGGCGTCGGCATAGGACCGAGCAACAAGACATCCATGCCGACCGAGGTGAAACCGGCGACCAGCGCCGTTTCGATCATATAGCCGGAAAGCCGCGTATCCTTGCCGATCACCACCCGATGGCGATGATCGCCGCGGTGGAACACCAGTCCCGCCGCCTGACCAGCCTTTAGCGCCAATTCGGGCGTTATCGCGCCATTGGCCCGGCCGCGAATGCCATCGGTGCCGAAATACTTGCGAACCATGATTGATGGGTCCACCGCCTCGCTCTGTGGCTCGCGATATTAGCCCGTTCCGGCCCTTAAAAGCTGCAAAAAGTGGCAGATATTGTTACTATTCCGGACAATTTCGCGCCGAGCCTAAGCACGATTGAAATCAACGCGATAGCCCCACTTCGATAAGATGGCTAGCCATTTTGCGTCTCATGCTTGTCTTGGACGCTCGGGGGCGGCTGAATGACCGATACCGGATCGGAGGCGGGGAACGTGTCCTCCAATCCCCGCTCAAGTGCGTCATCGAGCCTTTCGTTGTACGGCTTGTCGTGCCCACGGAGTCTGCCGCGGCGGTTGCGTACCTCGCGCGCCGGACCTCCATGCGACTTTCGCTCTTTGTTCGAGACGCCCATTCACCTTGCCAATCGGCATTGCCTTTGAGCCGCGGTCCGGCGAAGCCGGCGCCATTTAAACTAACGGCCGAAACAGATCGGCGTTCCTCCTTTAAGCCGGGAGCAAGAACGCGCCGCTTTTATGCTATCAGAGCTTTTCGCACGAACTGGGAATTTCCATGAAAACCATGACCTGCATCGAGGACCTGCGGCAGCTGGCGCACCGCAAAGTGCCGCGCGCCTTCATCGATTATGCCGAAGCGGGGTCCTATGCCGAGCAGACGCTACGCGCCAATCGCGCGGATCTGGAACGCATCAATCTCCGCCAGCGCATTTTGTGCGACGTGAGCAATCGCAGCACCAAGACCACCATTCTCGGCGAGCCCGCCGCGTTGCCGCTGGCGCTGGCGCCCATCGGTCTTTGCGGGATGCAGCACGGCGACGGCGAAATTCTCGCCTGCCGCGCGGCGCAGGAAGCGGGAATTCCGTTCACCCTCTCGACCATGTCGATCTGCTCGATCGAAGACGTGGCTGCCGCGGTCGAAAAGCCGTTCTGGTTCCAACTCTATGTCATGAAAGATCGCGGTTACATTCGCTCGCTGGTCGAGCGGGCCGCCGCCGCCAAATGCAGCGCGCTGGTGTTGACGGTCGATCTGCAGGTGATCGGGCAGCGCCACCGCGACCTTAAGAACGGCATGACGGTGCCGCCGGAGCTCAAAGTCGGCAATCTCATCGATATCGCCACCAAACCCGCTTGGGCGCTGAGCGTCGCCCGCGGCAAGCGCAAGACTTTCGGCAATATTGCCGGCCATTATCCCGGCATGAGCAGCGTCACTGTATTGTCGAAATGGATTGCCGAGCAGTTCGATGCAAGCTTGAGCTGGAAGGACGTCGAATGGATCAAGAGCCTCTGGCCCGGCAAGCTCATCCTCAAAGGCATTCTCGACGTCGAGGATGCCCGCATCGCTGTGAAGACCGGAGCGGCGGCGTTGGTAGTATCCAATCACGGCGGACGCCAGCTCGATGGCGCGCCGTCCTCGATCTCGGCGCTGCCTCCGATCGTCGACGCGCTTGGTTCGGAGATCGAGATCATGTTCGACGGCGGGATTCGCTCCGGGCAGGATATCGCCCGCGCGCTGGCGCTCGGTGCGCGCTCGTGCATGAGCGGCCGAGCCTACATCTACGGTCTCGGTGCCGGTGGCCAGGCGGGCGTGGCGCGTGCCATCGAGATCATGCGCAATGAGCTCGATACCACCATGGCGCTAATGGGCGCCACCAAGGTTGGCGACATCGATCGCCGAATGATCATCAACTGGCCGGCGCGCCACATTCCTTAGAAGTCGTCAACCTTTAGAAAAGGTATAGCGTGTAGAACACCTCCGAAGTGGGCATCGCATGGCCGGCCAAGCCGGCAGATGCCGAGGAGGAACAGTAGTATGCGTAAGCTTTTGGTAGGCGTGGCCATTTTCGTCGGAGCGATTGCGGCTTCCGGCGCGCGAGCTGACACGGTGGGCGCCGTAGCGGGGGCTGGAACGGGTCTCATCGTCGCCGGTCCTCCCGGCGCGGTCGTCGGCGGCGTGATCGGCGCAGTCTGGGGCAAACCGTTCTGGGGCCCTTCGATCGGCCGAGGCCATTGCTGGACCGACGGCGACTTTCACCGCCATTGCAAGCGTTGATCCGCCGAATCTTTCTTCGGGGGCAGTCAAAGAACGCAGGCGCGGAATCGTAACGGCCGGGCGCGAAGCCGGGTTTCACCGAGGCTTCGCTTAAAACGCCGTCTGCGAATTCCGCGCCGCGTCAACCCCAAAGGATGACGGCCTATTCTTCTTTGGTGCCGTAGGCCTGCGCATTACCGGTAGCGCCGTAATATTTGTACGGCAGGAATTTCCCCGACATCGAAATCCTGACCCGATCGCCTTTGGGGTCCGCCTGGCGCTCCATCGCCAAATCGAAGTCGATCGCCGACATGATGCCGTCGCCGAATTCCTCCTCGATCAGCGCTTTCAAAGCTGGACCGTTGACCATCACCAATTCGTAGAAGCGATAGATCAACGGATCGGTCGGCGGCATCGGCGCGCCGCGGTGCGGGACCTCATTGAGGAGCGCTTGTTCGGTCTTGCTCAGCCCGAACAATTCGGCTGCCTTGGCGGCCTGCGGCTTGGTCAGCTTCATCTGGCCGAGAATGGCGCCGGTAACGAGGACCGGCGACATGCCGCCGATTTCACCGCAAATATATTTCCAGCTCCAACCCTTCTCGCGCTTGATATCAAGCAGTTTTTCGGTGAGTTCGGCTCGTTTCATCGGGCGACCTCCGGCGTTTGGGCATGATCCGGAAAAGCCGCCCCGAACACGATCCGGGGTGGAAAGCGGTTTTCCGAAAAAGATCATGCCTCATCAAAATACCCGGAGCTGCAATCCTTATCACTTTGAAACGATTGCGCTCTAGGCGCGGCTTTCTTCTTGCCCACACCACGAGCAAGTGCCGTGCCAAATCAAAGCTGGGCAGGCCTTTGGCGATCAGGGCGGCGCGGCGCCGCCGCGCCCGGCGTTGATGCGATTGACGTCGAAACTGCCATCCGGCTTCGGCGCCGCCGCGATCACCGAGAACGGAGCTCCGGGTTCGATGGCGCTCATATCAGCTACCTCGAAGCGCACGATCGGCACGTTCGGTGTGACGACGATTTTTTTCTCGCCGTCCTTGTACTTCACGGTGATCACGGGCCCGTCGACGCCGGCAACGCTGGCGCCGACTGTCCCGTTCGTCATCGTGCTGTTGGGCGCGCCGTCCCACGGCCGAAATCCTTCGCCGGTGCCGCGCATAGATTCCGCGAAGATGTGGACCTCGATCGCCTTCTGCGAACCGTCGGGTTGCGGCATCGCTCCGCTGCCGATGAATTCGCCTTCGCGGATATCGGCTATCGACGCCTTCGTCACCGCGACCACTGTAACCTTGTCGGCGAGGTTAAGCTTGAGCTCGTCGCCCTTGGTCGATTTCGCCGTCACCGTGTGGCCGTCGATCGTCTCGATGACGCCACGCAGGCGGACGGTTTGCGGCTGCTGCGCAACGGAAAGCGTCGTTGCAAATACGCCTGCCATCATAGCCGCGGCCGCCGGTCCTGTTCTTGTCATCTCACGCTCCTGATAAGGGCGGGACAAGCGTCTCACGCATCAGCGCCACACGCCGTAATCGCCGAAGGCGACGTTCGGAGCTTCCAAATTGCCGTCGTCTTGCTTTTTGGCGCCGGGGATGAATATTTTCTGCCCGGGTTTGAGATCGGCGGCGGATTTTTTGACAACCGCCGTGATCTCGGTCGTGGGCGTCACCAGGACCTTTTGCTGGCCATCCTTGTATTTCACGGTCAGCACCGGCCCGTCCACGCTGGCGATCTGATCGTCGACCGTCGCGTTCGTCATCGTGCTGTTGGGTGAAAGATCCCAGGGCCGGAAACCTTCGGCGAGGCCGCGCTGAGCCTCCGGGAAGATATAGAGCGCGACGGCCCTCTGGGTGCCATCAGGCTGCGGCATTCCGGTGACCGCGATGTAAGAGTTCGATTTGACGTCGGCGAGCGAAGCCTTGACCACCTCGTTCACCGGCGCATTGTCGGCGAGCTTGATCTTCAATTCGGCGCCGTCCCGCGACTTTGCCGTCAGCATCGAACCATTGACGCTCTCGATCGTCGCCCGTACGCGCGTCACTTGCGGCGCCTGCGCGAGTGCGGCGTTTTGTGGAAGTATCGATGCGGCGAAGAGCAGTGCAAGGGCGCCCGCGCCCCATTCTTTTGATAGTGCCATTTTCTTCTTCTCCCTGACATTGGATCGGATTGCGATCCGACCGATCTACCCACGCATAAAACCCCGGCCACATTGGCTTATTCCTGCTTTGGCGCGCTTGGAGCCGACAGGTCCGCAGCCAGCAGGCGGCGCAATTCATCGGTGACTTCGGGCTGCTTACCGAACCAGAGCGCGAAGCCGCGCACGGCCTGATAAAGCAGCATGCCCAGGCCGTCAGCCGTTCGCAGCCCGCGCGCTTTCGCGGCGTGCAAAAGCATCGTGACGGCCGGCGCGTAGACAAGCTCCGCGACAATCCCATCGGCAGGCATCCGTGCCACGTCGAGCGCGAGGTCGGGTTGGCTCTGCATACCAAGGGTCGTCGTGTTCACCAGGAGCTTGGCGTTGGCGAGGCGGGCATCGCGCTCATCCCAGCTCGCCGTGCGGACGCGATTGCCGAACCGCCCCTGCAAAGCTTGTGCGCGCTGCCGTGACCGATTAATGACAACGACGTTGTCGACCCCGCGTTCCAGAAGCCCATAGACGACCGCGCGGGCAGCGCCGCCGGCGCCCAGCACGACGGCCGGTCCGCGATCGCGGTCCCAACCGGGAACGCTGGCGTCGAGATTGTCCAAAAAACCCTCGACGTCGGTATTGGTGGAGCGCAGCTCGCCGTCGAACCACAACGTATTTGCCGCGCCGACCGCGCGTGCCCGATCGTCCGGCGCCGAGCAAGCCAGCGCCGCTTCCTTGTGCGGTATCGTGACATTGGCGCCGACATACCCGTTTTCGGCAAGCGATCGCACGAAAGACTGGAATCGTTCCGGAGGAATCGCTTCGCGACGGTATGCGCCGGGGATGCCGTAGGTTTTAAGCCAATAATTGTGAATGAGTGGCGAACGCGAATGTTCGATCGGCCAGCCGATGACGCAGGCGGCGCGGACGCCGTTCGTCACGTCTCGTCCACCACGGTGTTGCGCAACACGCCGATTTCGGGACATTCGACCTCGATCGTGTCGCCGGGTTTGAGCCAGACCGGCGGATCGGATTTCGTGGTCTTTTTCACCGGCGTGCCGGTGCAAATGATATCGCCGGCCTTGAGCGTCATGAAGCTCGTCGTATAGGCGATAATATCGGCAAACGAAAAGATCATGCTCGCCGTCGTATCCTGCTGCGTCACCTCGCCGTTCTTGCGCGCGACGAGCGCGAGCGGTTTGGCCAGGTCGATGTCGGTTTCGATCCAGGGTCCGATCCCACCCGAGGCGTCGAAATTCTTGCCTTGGGTGACGTTGAACTGACCGTGCC
>JBAPZR010000874.1:0-5522 GCA_049285335.1 Xanthobacteraceae bacterium
CAGTAACACCAACCGCCGCCGGCTCACCTTGGCGCTTCTCGCCAAGATTCAATAGCGGGACGAGCACAAAGGCAAATGCGGTGAATCCAGCGGACAAAACGACCAGTGGCGGGAGCTTGTCATGGAAAACATGCGTAAACAGATATGATCCGAGATTATTGGAAAACACGGTCGCAAGATTAACAATCGACGTGAGGACCGCGAAAGTGAAGCCTTCAGCACGACGCGGAGAATAGTCGGCAGCGAGCGTGAGCGTAGCAACGGTCGTCAGCATCCCTGCAAAGCCGGAGCAAAAGCTTATGACGGCGGCAGCTGGCTCGTTCCAGAGAAACAAGAACGCCAGACCAGCCACTGTCCCAATCGCGATACTCAGGTTCAGCAATTTCTTAAGCGTGAATTGCCTAAAATACCGACGATAAAGAAAAGCACCGAGGATCCAACCGAATCCCGCAAAAACTCCTAAAAAGCCGATATAGGCTTGGGAGAACTTCAAGTTGTCGGTCATGACGAAATAGAGCGGCGTACTCAAACCCGGACTGAAATAATAAAGGAATATAAAAGCGGCAATGATCCATAAGCGAGACCGCCGGAACGCGTTCGAAAGTTCTTCGAGCGTATGTTTCATGCCCTGAATATTCATGGGCGCTTTCTTTTCCGGTACGAGAACTACGGTGCCGAAGATCACCAGCAAGGGAGCGCAGGCACCGATGGCGGCGGCGCTATGCAAAGCAGTGGTTGGCTCAAGACGCTGGACTAGCCCGCCGCCGAGGATTGCAACTGTCATGGCCGAGATGGTGTACCAAAGCCACTGTTGATTGACGAAGGTTCCGCTCTCATGCAGCCGCTGGCCATTTTCAACCAGCACCGCGCCGCTCACTGCGCTCGAAATGGCCGTTGCACAAGTTGTGAGCAACAACGCAAAGACCAGCTGATCGGGCATGGTAAGTTGTGTCACCGACAAAAAGCCAGCGATGGCGGCCGCGTTGGCGAGCAGAAGATAGCTTTTGCGGCGAGAGCCGAAGATCGGAATGAGATCGGACACCAACCCGTAGAGCGGCTTTATCATCCAGGGTAAGTTGAGGATCGAGACATAAGCGCTGATCTGAAGCGGCGTCCAGTCATGCACTTGTTTTAGATAATAGTTGAGCGGCTGTGAGAGCAGTCCGCCGCTGCCCTCCGCGAAATAGACGAGAGCAAAGAACCAGAGCAGATGTGTCATCGACCCGCGTGCCGAACTCGACGCGGCCGGCGCTACGGACTCCCGAATCTCGACCATCTTCGCTGCTGCCGGGAAGTGAAGCCACTTCGCGCGTCGTTCCCGGCAGCTTTAGTGCGGCTCAGGCGGGGCAGGTGTCCAATCCTGAGCAGAATGCAAGGGTAAAGGGATTTCCGCCTTCCCAATATTTGCCCGCCGCAGCCTCCAAGACCACATCGGGTAATTCCTGGCTGAGTGTTTCTTCGTCACAGAGCATTAAGTCGGTAAGTGAGTCACTCATTGAGTTGATCCTTTCCTCTAGGCACCCCTTCTGCAGCACCATTAAAATGCAATTCGAGCCAGGTGTCACATTGAAAGACGACCCCTAGCTAGACAAAACACCGCGCTGGCTGCCCCGGGATTAACGCAACACACTTGGCAGCCTGGCGATATTCGCAGGGATACGCCGCACCTCATCGCGCCTGAGCCATGTTTGATCCTTGAGTGCAGCGCCGAACGCCTACTAAATTGGAGTTGACGGCGACGGTGGGTAAATGCCTTCAGCCGCGAGAGCATCTTCGACGACCTTCTCGTCAGCCAAAGTACAATCGTGCGGGTTACCGAAGATTTCCACCATCTTGGCGATTACCGCCCGGTACCATCGCCCTTCTTCGTCTGACATATTTGTATCCTAGCGCCAAAATCTGAACAAATCCGCGCTGACACTTGGCCCAGGACACGCGTTTGCTCTCGGGAGCATTCGGACACCGACCAGATAAAAAAACGAATCCACGGGCATTCGGTAACTGCGTTCTTCGAAAATGCCGGGCTCGCTTGCTGGTACCGTTTTGTCGGGGATGGGGTGCCCGAGCCACAGGCAGTTTGGAGACCCACTTCCGCCGGCTCATTAAACTCCACTTCCTGCATCCAGTTTCGTCATTGATTTAAGTCAAGGTCAGACGTGCAGTTATTTGGTTTGAATTGGATTGCCGTGTTTCGAAAGGAATGCGGCTGCACCACGTGTTGCAAACTAGGCCACCAGAATTCGTCCTCCGGTGGCCCTTTTCCTGACCGAGACGCAAAATCCATGTGCGTCGAAATGCCGTGGCGCGTGACCCTCGACGAAGCCCGCCTCCTTCAAGCCCTGGACAAAGCTTGCTGCAGCGCATGAGTCCGCTTTTGGCACAAAGCGGACATCGCAGGCCGCTCAACTCATGTCCGCTTTTGGGGGTAAAGCGGACATCGGGCAAACTGCTTGTGATGTCCGCTAATGACCCAAAGCGGACATCGTCCGCTTACGCGACGCGATCGACCCGCGCGGCGTAGCACCCGGGCGCGGCGAAATGGATGTGCAGGTACTCTGCTTCCGCGTTCGCGAATTGGCGCTCTATCGCCGCTTCGACGTTAGTGCCTTCGACGATCTCCCAGCCAGTCATCATTCCCGAAGCATCAAAACCACGCACGGCGAGTGTTCGTTTGCGAAGCTGCTCCGGCACCTCCCCGATGGCATCGAACGTTTCCTCGCCGCGGCGAATGTAGATTGCAAACCGCATGCGGTATGGTGAGGAAACAGCGTGATGCTCGTAGTTGACGAGGATTAGCTCGTCGCCGGGTTTGGCATCGCTAATGCTGACGCGGCAAGGGCGGGGCGCATCGGCGATCCGCCGAACGGCACCATGCTCGGCAAGTTCGGCGTCCGAGAGCGCAAAAAGATGATCGAACTGGCGGGCCTCGAGGCCGCGGATGCGGAAATTCATGAGTGATCTCCTTCGCGTTGATGCTGAGCAGGATCGCCAGCCCGAAGCCTTCGCGCCACCCGATTTGTGGTGCCCAAGCGGCTTGGGGTCGTGGGCCGATGGCTCCTATCGGCACTTGACGGACATCTCGGTGCGCGCTCACCCAGCGTCCGCTTTTGACGCATCGCCGCAGTCGCAGACAAGATCCGCAGACAAGATCCGCAGACAAGATCTAAGGAGGCCGACATGTTCTCGGTGATTTTCGAAGTGCATCCGAAACCTGATCAATGGGACGCCTACCTTGGCAATGCCAAGATGCTGCGGCCCGAACTGGAGCAGGTCGACGGCTTCGTCGACAACATCCGCTACAAGAGCCTGACGCGCGAGGGCTGGATTCTATCGCTCTCGGGCTGGCGCGATGAAAAGTCGGTGGTCAGATGGCGGACGGCCATGCGCCATCACGTGGTACAGGAAAAGGGCCGCTCGGAGATTCTGCTCGACTACCATTTGCGCGTTGGCCAGATCACGCACGATACCCACCTTCCCGCCGGACAAAGGATCGAAGAGCAACGTCTCGACGAAACAGAGGTCGGAGAGGGCACTACCGTGTCTTTCGTCGACACCAATCGCCCGGCGAGCTTACCCGAGATGACGAACGCTTCCGATACCGCCGAATATCTTGGCCTCGATCGGAATGCCCTGGGCCTCGTCAGTTGGGACGTTTACGACGCTGTCCTGACGCCGGGCGACCTGATTTTGATGATGGTGTGGAAGACGAACGCGGATGCCGAGGCGTTTGGGAAATTGGTCAAGCTGACGGAAGGCAGACGGCTGCGGCGAGTCCGCGTCGTGCGCGATTACGGTATGTTCGATCGCCGCGAAGCGCCACAATACTATCCACCGGTGAAGCGGGAGCCGAGCGGAGCATGATTGTGCTGGAAATTTGAGCGCATGGACGGAGTTCGAAGCTGGTTTCGGAAGTAATGCGGACATGGTCGGGGCGATTTGCTGTTGTGCACAGCCGCTTGCGTTTCGAAAATGGACAGAAGTCCAAGCTTAGCAGTGCATTAATGTGCGCGGGTTGAAGGAGAAAGACGTGAGCACATTTCTTCGAACAATCCTAACTGGCGCGGCCATTCTTCTGATGCCGGTAATCGAACTGGCTCATGCCCAGAGCGGCCCCGTTTATGTCGTCACCTACGTGGACGTGATGACAAATGAAACGAATTCTGGGGCGGCCTTGCTGCGACGCTACCGTGACGCGAGCCGAAAGGAAGACAGCAATTTGCACACCACTGTGCTGCAGGAGATAGCGCGGCCAAACCGCTTTGCGATCCTCGAAATCTGGAAAGACAAAGCTGCAAGCGATGCGCATGATAAAGCGTCGAGTAGTTCGGAGCTCTCCGGTACACTGAAAGGAATCGGCAACGCACCGTTCGATCGGCGGCTCAACAATGGCCTCTACGTTGACTCGCGGTATAGCGAGAAGCAGGGTGATGCGATCTATGTCCTCACACACGTCGACGTAGTCGCATCGGGCAAGGACGATTGCATGATGCTGCTCAAGTCTATGAGCGTCGACACTCCGAAGGATTCCGGCAACCTCAGCTACTCCGTTCTGCAGCAGGCCAGCCGGGCCAACCACTTTACGGTCTTCGAAGTCTGGGTGAACAGGAAAGCGCTGGATGCCCACGCGACAGCGGCACATACCCGCACTTTCCGCGAAAAAGTCTTGCCGATGGCTGGTGCGCTTTATGATGAGCGCTTTTACAAGGTGCTCGGTTGATTTTCTTAGTTCTTGTTGCGGTGCAAGCGTCCGCCTTTGGCACAAAGCGGACATCCAAGCTCACCGAACCGATGTCCGCTTTCCGGAGGTAAAGCAGACACTGGTCCCGGAAAGCGGCCGCGGCGCGCATTTGCTATAGTGCTGCTCCAGGGTGTCGTACTCCCGGCACGGAGGCTTGTCGTTTTTTGGGAGCATGAGGTGGTAACGAATTGGCGGTCGGATGAGCAGGATTATCGACAACCCGTTCGCTGTGTTCTTTATCGCACTCATCGCGCAATGGGGCTCCGCCTTCATCGGTGACCACTTTCGCAGAAAGCTGCATCCCCTCAAAGAAGGTGAACAAGCGGATTTCGATACTGTTTTAACCGCGAGTCTAACGCTCCTTGCCCTCATCATCGGCTTCAGCTTCTCAATGGCTGTTAGCAGCTACGATCAACGCAAGAACTCCGAAGAAGCCGAGGCCAATGCGATCAGGACCGAATACATACGCGCAGACCTGTTGCCGGCCCACGATGCAGCAGAGGTACGGGAGTTACTACGAGCGTATATAAAGCAGCGAATTTCGTTCTATCTCAATAGTGAACGTGGAATGAGTGAGGTCGACACCGATGCCGCAAAATTGCAGACTGAACTTTGGTCGTCCATCGTGCGTGTGGCAACGGCACAGCCAACGCCTGTCGTCGCCCTTGCCATTTCTGGAATGAACGAAGTCCTCAGCACACAAGGACGGACGCAGGCAGCTCAGTTGAATCGCATCCCAGTTGCGGCATGGTGCCTAATGGGATTGATTGCAATTTGCTCCAAC
>JBAPZR010000875.1:0-2290 GCA_049285335.1 Xanthobacteraceae bacterium
GCTTATTTCGTGCGTCATTCACGAGTTCCTTCAGAGACTTCCATGGAGCCGACCATTGAACGGCGACGGCAGCGGGATCGGTATTTACGATCGCGACGAGTTGAAACTCAGAGAGCGAAATTGGCATCGGCACGGTATATTCCGAGGTCACAGCTGAACTCGAAAAGAGGCCGATCGTGTAGCCGTCCGCCGCTGATTCTGCGACCTTGCGCTCGCCGAGCACGCCGCTCGCGCCAGGCTTATTAATGACTACGACAGGCTGGCCGAGCTTGGTCGTCAATTCCTGCGCCACGACCCGGCCGATAAGATCGGTGCGGCCGCCGGCCGGGAATGGGACGATCATGGTCAAAGCCTTGCTCGGATAGTCCGATTGCGCAGCGGCTGTCCCCCCGACCGACATCACAGCAAGCCCGAACAGAAGACCGTGAACGATATGACGCATCTTCATTTTTTTATCCTTGGGCCGCCTTGATACACAAAGTTCTTTTCGACGTTGCTCGGAAAAATACAGCTTGCCGCGCCGGCTTTCACTCACGCAATTGAATTTGGCGCGACGACATACTTGGGATCATCGACGAGTTCCTCCCGACTTCCGTGGCAAGTGCTGGCATCAGCGAGGCGTGCCGTAATTCGAGGCGATAATGATACCGCGTTTCGTGTTTAGGTAATGACGTAAGTTCGTATGAGCCAATGATGCCATCGATACAAACACGCAACTGCCACGCCGGAGGCGACGATACAGATCTCAAGCAGCTCATGTCTCAAATACCTCTGGCGTAGGTGGATGAAATGATCCGGTCCTAAAGGTCGACGAAAAGCTTCAAATGAGGTTCTAGAATGAGGCAGGCTCTAAAAAGCTTGAATGAAATGAACGAGGATATCCACGAAATCAGCCTAGTTAATCGGTCGTTTTTCGTGGCGGCAGAAGTCCCGGCTAAAGTCGGACATTGGCGTAGGTATATGAGTGAACAAAGAATACTGTAGACACTTTGTGCGCCCGCTGCTAACGTTCACCGGTTGCGTCGTCCTGATAAGGAGCAACTAATGGTTACAATGACGGGGAATCGCACCAAGCTCGTTATCGAAAGCGCCGAAGCCGTGCTCGGTTTGCACTGGTTCGTTGCGCGTGACTACACTGCCAAGGACGAGGGCCTTGAATTCGAGATCATCACGCCCGGCATCAAGACGAAATTCGACTGGAACGACCCGCGCAGTCGTAACCACCATCTGGTCAGCTCGACGAACTACCAGAAAGCGTTCGATGAGGGGAAGGCGGACGTCTATCGCGCTTGCGAATGGGGCCAGATTCGTCGCACGGTGGACAATCCGGCGGGACCGATTGTCGCTCGTCGTCCTGCCATGGTTTATCAATCAATCTTCGTCCGCGGCGATTCGCCGGTGGATGCCACCATCAATCTCGCCGGAAAAAAGGTCGGAGTGCAATTTCACCAAGGCTCGCATTACGCCACGCTGGCGATGATGGAAGGTTTCATGCCGCGCGAGGATATCAACGTCGTACACGCCGGCACTGTCGGCGAACGCTATGAAGCGCTCATGAGCGGCGAAACTGATGCAGCCACTCTGATGGAGCCATGGGTTACGCTGGCTCAAAAGAATGGTTGCAAAGAGCTTATCGGAACCTTCTATCAGGGTACCGAGAACGCCGGGGCTTCGCTTGATTCAAAGGTCTGGGACGCAGCTAACCGTGCAGTAAAAAAGGCGGTCAAACTGATCAACGCCGACAAACGCAAATACATCCACTATATGATCGAGGAAATCCCACAGAAATACGCTGCCCAGCTTACGCCGGAAGACTTTTATTTGCCACGGCTGCGCTACGTCGATCCGGCACCGTATTCGCGGGCCGAGTTCGAGCGAGCGTACAACTGGATGGTGACGTGGGATCTCGTCGCGAAGAATGCCAAGTACGCAGACGTCGTCTGCAACCGCGTCGCCTAAGACCGGAAGGGTTTTACGATCAGCCTCTCGACGGGGGTGGCTAACAAGCAAAGTGCGGCCGGCACTATCTCGGGATTGCCGGCCGTTTTTGCTTTTTTTTCAATGGTCCTTTTCTTGAGAGGTCGGCCGCCTTTTCGAGTTCGCGGCTAATCACGTCTCTTGTGTGAAGTATATGGTCTTCAACGAGCACACTTGCTCTTACAAAGTCGTTCCGTTTAATGGCGTTAAGGATTTGCCGGTGCTCGGCTGCGGCCTGTCGCAGGCGCTCTATACTGCCGGTTCGCCGCGCGTAGCGCTCGACGTTCAATTGTATTCGCTCAATGGCCTCGAT
>JBAPZR010000876.1:0-18620 GCA_049285335.1 Xanthobacteraceae bacterium
GGCCGATCAAGGGCCGCGTCCCGCTGCCGCGCCGCCGTCCCGCCGTTGTGGCCTCGTTGGCGGCAACAGGGAGCGTTGCGCCGCCGACGCCGACCGGTCGCGCGGTACCGACCCCGAAAATGCGTCCCGTTGAGGCGCCGCCCGATGCACCGCCTGCCTCCGTCGGCGCACCCTATGGCTATCGGCCGGGCCTCGACAGCGGGCGCTAGCTCATACCAGGGCCACGCTGCTTTCGATCCGCACCGGCTGAAAGCCGTCGGCCGCAAGCGCCGCTAAGATCTGTTCGGCATGCGCCGCGTCCCGCGTCTCGATCGTCACGTCGAGCTTGGCGCCTTTGGCGGGCACGTCGAGAAACAGCCGGTGGTGATCGACGCCAAGGATATTGGCGCCAAAGCCGCCGAGCCGGCTCGCGATCTGACCCAGGATGCCGGGCCGATCGGGGATGGTGAGACGAAACGAGACGATGCGATCCTCCCGCTCCAATTCGCGCACCATGATCGACGCCAGGATGCGAGGATCGATATTGCCGCCGCACAGGATCAGGCCGACCTTGCGGTCGGCAAACCGGCCCGGCGCCGCCAGCATGGCAGCAAGCCCGGCCGCGCCGGCGCCTTCCGCCATCGTCTTTTGCAGCGTCAGGAAGATGTTGACCGCCCGCTCGATCAGCGGTTCGTCGACCAGGATGATGTCGTCGACCAGTTCGCGCACGATCGGCAGCGTCAATACGCCGGCTTTGCCGACCGCAATGCCTTCGGCGAGTGTCGCGCCGCCGCACGGCTTGTTGTCGCCGCGAATGGCGTTCCACATCGACGGATAGAGCGTGCATTCGACGCCGACGATTTCGATTCCGGGCCGCATCGCGCGCGCGGCAATGGCATTACCCGCGATCAAGCCGCCGCCGCCGATCGGCACGATGAGAACGTCGAGGTCCGGCACATCCTCCAGCATTTCCAGCGCCACCGTGCCTTGGCCGGCGATGATGCGCGGATCGTCGAAGGGATGGACCCAAACGAGATTGCGGTCGGCGGCGATCGCCCGCGCGCGGACCTGCGCCTCCATGATGGTTTCGCCGCAAAGCACCACCGTGGCGCCGAGCGCTTCGGTGGCTTTCACCTTCACGAACGGCGTCGTGACCGGCATGACGATGGTTGCCGGCACCGACAATCGCCGTGCGTGATACGCCACCGCTTGCGCGTGATTGCCGGCCGACATCGCGATCACGCCGCGGCAGCGCTCGTCGGCGTCGAGCGAAGCAAGCTTCACGCAGGCGCCCCGCTCCTTGAACGAGTTGGTAACCTGCAGATTTTCGTATTTGACGTAAACGTCGGCGCCGGTCAGCGCCGAGATCGGCGGAGCTGCCAGCATTGGCGTGCGGAGCACCCGGCCGACAATGGTCCGGCGGGCCGCCTCGATATCGGCCAGCGTGATCTTCAATCGTTGTTCGCTCATCGCCCCAGCACTATAATGCCAAGCTGATCATGACGGACTCTGGACCAAAGGCCGGTCCCGGTCGGACCGGCGCATCCTTCGATTTCAAGCCGCACGCGTATGATCCTGCGGTGAACCCGGAACTATTCGACGGCGTGCTTGCGCGCCGGATCGTTGCCTTCATCATCGATGTGATCATCATCGCCATCCCCCTCATCGCGGCCTCGGCGTTCATCCTCGTGTTCGGTCTTTTCACCTTCGGCCTCGGCTGGGCCTTGTTCTGGCTGCTCTCGCCCGCGTCGGTGATCTGGGCTTTGGCGTATTACGGCATGACGCTCGGCGGCCCGGCCTCCGCCACGATCGGCATGCGCGCCATGGAGATCGAAATGCGGACCTGGTATGGCGCACCCGCCTATTTCGTGCTCGGCGCGGTCCATGCCGTGGTCTTCTGGGTCAGCGTCAGCGTGCTCACTCCCTTTATCCTGCTGATCGGTTTTTTCAATCCACGCCGCCGTCTTTTGCATGACATGCTGGTCGGCACCGTTTTGATTAACAGCCCGGCCCGGGCGGCCTCGCTGCGCGCCCGAGCGGCTTATTAGGGTGCGATTGCCCTTTGACGGAACGACCCGCTCAGGCGATGCTATCGGTCGCTAGTGTCCTGATTCCGAAGTTCGACACACCTTGCGGCACGTTCTTAGCGAACTTCAGAATCGAAAGGACACTAGAGCAGGTCTATAATTCTAGTGTGGTTTTTGGATTCGAAGTTCCTATACGAGCGTGCCGCAGAACCATAGGGACTTCAAATCCACCACATTAGGACTCACTTTTTCGGTTCCGACTGCTCGCTCCCGTGACCCAACATTCGCGCGACACGCCGCAGTTCTATCTCACCGCTCCCTCGCCTTGCCCCTATCTCGCCGGCAAGGAGGAGCGGAAGGTCTTTACGCACTTGGTCGGCGAGCGCGCGGCCGAGCTCAATAATATTCTCACCCAAGGCGGCTTCCGGCGAAGCCAATCGATCGCCTACCGGCCGGCCTGCGAAGGCTGCCGCGCCTGTGTCTCGGTTCGCGTGGTCGCCAAGGATTTTCGCCCCACCCAGAGCATGCGCCGCATCTTGCGCCGCAATGCCGACATTGTCGGCGAGATGCGCATCGCGGTGCCGACGTCGGAGCAATATGCGATCTTCCGGGCCTATCTCGATTCCCGGCACCGCGACGGCGGCATGGCCGACATGACCGTGCTCGACTACGCCATGATGGTCGAGGACAGCCATATCGAAACCCGCATCATCGAATATCGCCGCCGCGACCCCGGCACGGCTGGAAAAAGGCCGGGCGGCGAGCTTGTCGCCATCGCACTGACGGATGTGCTCGGCGATGGGCTGTCCATGGTCTATTCGTTTTTCGAGCCCGAAGAAGCAAACCGCTCGCTGGGAACTTTCATGGTGCTCGACCATATCGTGCGCGCGGAACGCATGGGGCTCGCTTACGTTTATTTGGGCTATTGGGTGCGCGGCTCGCAGAAGATGGATTACAAGAGCCGCTTTCTGCCGCAGGAACGGCTGATGCCGGACGGTTGGGCGCGGATCGATTAGAGCATGATGACAACAGGCTAAAACGAAATGCCGATTCAACCTAAAATCATTTCGCTTTAGCGTGCGGCGCTTCCCACAAATAATGCCTGGAGGAATGATGCGAATTTCGATTGTCGCGATTGCCGCAGGCGCTTTTTTTGCGCTTGGTCTTGCGGCGCTGGCGCAGACCGTCCCGCCGCAGAGCGGCGAAACGTCGAAAGGCAAGGCGCTCGTCGACATCAACGGCATGACGCTCTACGTCTTCGACCGCGACGCATCCGGAAAATCGAATTGCAACGGGCAATGCGCCGTCAATTGGCCGCCGCTCGTCGCCGACACCGATGCCAAGGCTTCGGGTGATTTTGCCTTCATTGCACGTGACGACGGTCGCAAGCAGTGGGCCTATAAAGGCAAACCGCTCTACACCTTTAGCAAGGACAAAAATCCGGGCGACACCGGTGGCGACGGCGTCAACAATGTTTGGCACGTTGCCACTCACTAGCAAGTTTATAATTCTAGTGTGGTTTTTGGATTTGAAGTTCCTATACGAGTGTGCCGCCCAAATGATAGGAACTTCAAATCCGCCACACTAGACTTTTAGGTCGGCCAGTGTCCGCAACGCGTAGAACTGGACCGGCTCTCGGCGTCCTTTCACCGTCGCCTCATGAAGCGGTTGGCTCGCGAGCTTCAAGCCCGCGACATCGGCGGCCTGACGCGACACGATGACCGCGCAATCGTACTCTTTGGTCAGGCTTTCCAGGCGCGCGCAGGTGTTCACGGGATCGCCGATAGCGGTGATCATTTGCGAGCGGGGTGGCCCCATCATGCCGACGATGGCGTCGCTGTAGTGAATGCCGATCCCGATCCGCAACGGCTCACGTAGATCGCCGCGCAACCGATGATTCAATCGGTCGAGCCGCTCCAGCATTTGCCGCGCGCCACGCATCGCGTCCGCCGGACCGGTCTTCGGGTCGGCGGCATGAAGGCCGTAGAGCGCCATCAGCCCATCGCCGGTGAATTGCGAGTAATGTCCGTCGGTGACGGCAAGCGCTTGCGTCATTTCGTAGAAAAACTGGTTGAGGATGAACAGCACGTCGTAGGGGAGCTTGGCTTCGGCCAAAGTCGTGGACGCGCGTAGGTCCACGAACACGATCGTGATGGGCCGCTCGCTGCCCTCCAGACCGCCGCGAACTCCGCAGTCGGCGGCGGTGGCATCTGCCGACAAAAGCGGCAGCACCGCGAGATCGGCGGTCGGACGAATCTGGCACGCAAGCCGCGTGCCTGGCGTGCCGCCGACGCGCGTCAGCGCCTTTGCTTCCAGCCCGGACGCTTCAGGGAGCTTTTGCAGACCTCGCGTCACCAATACGCGGCAGGTGGTGCAGCGAGCGCGTCCGCCGCACACCGAGGCATGAGGGATGCCGTTTGCACGCAGCGTTTCCAGCACCGTGGCGCCCGGCAGAATAGGCATCCTGCGTCCATTGGCGTGGGATAACAGGGGCGGCTTGCTCCGGCGATAGCTCCAGCCGCGGACGCCGCGTCCGGCGAACGGCAAGAGGATCAAGCCGATCGTCACGCCAAAGCCGACATAGACCATTCGGTCGGCAGCAGCAGCCGCCTGAGGTGTGATGTTGGAATCCTCGAGTGAGGTCGTTACGAAGCCGGGATCCGCCTTGGCCTCGCGCAAGACCTGATTGCCGCCGGTCACATAACCGGCGAGCGCCAGGGTCGGCAGCAGAAGTCCGTAAGCGAAAAAAAATGGCCGCCACGTCGGGTACCAGCGTTTTGTGCGCAGCCAATAATGGATACCGATGCAGGCGTGCACCCACACCGTGACGAGCGCAATCATTTGCACGGCGCCGAGCCAGGGCCGGTGCAGCCACTGACCGATAAAAACGGTGTTGTAGTAGGTCGTGGTGTCGAGCGCGAGTTCGGATACGCGCGTGCCGACGACGTGAAACATCAGCAGCAAGGGAATGCAGAGCCCCAGGGTCAACTGCGTCAATTCCCAGCGGGAAAGCCGCAGCGAACGCCGAATGTAGACCGACCACAATGCGTTACTGATGTGAACGACAAACGCCGTCGTCAGGATCGCGGTCCCAATCACGGTGCGCCACGGATACATCAAGACCGTGCGGGTCGCTTCCGCGTCTTCGAACGAGACGAGCAGCATGCTATGCGCCGTGAGATGGCAGATCACGAAGCTGAGCATGACGAGCCCGCTGGTCGCCCGCAGCCCGGCCCGCCAAGTTCGCAAATCCGCCGTCATGCCGGCTCGCTCATTGCTATGGAAATCTGCCTGCCAAACTTAGATCGTTTGGCAGGAATGAATATTCCACGGCCGGGAATTTGGCTTTGATCAGTTTACAGTCAATCTTCGCTCGCGCCGCCAGATGCGGCGCCGCCGTTGCCATTGCCGAATTTGTTGATTTTCGGAAAACCCTTGGGCGCAAGGCGCCCAGCGTCGGCGCGATTGCCGCGCCAATCCGTGAGTTCCTTGAGCGAAAGATTGAAGACCCGACCTGCGGAGTCCGTCCAGCTTAGGCCTTTTTCGACTTCGAAGGTTTTGAGGTCGGACAGGCCGCCGTCCTTATGCCGCTGCAGACGCACGCCGCGCCCGCGCGTCATCTCGGGCACCTGGTCAATGGGGAAGACGATCATCTTGCGGTTCTCGCCGATGGCGGCGACGAATTCGCCCTCGACCGGCACAACCGCACGTGCTTCGTCCGGCGCTTTGACGTTAAGCACCTGCTTGCCCTTGCGGGTGTTGGCCAGGCATTCGTCCTCCGGCGCGATGAAACCCCTGCCCTCGCCGCTGGCGACGATCAGCTTGCGACCGCCCTGATAGCGGAACACGGAAACAAAGTCGGCCTCCTGCCCGAGATCGATGAATAGCCGGATCGGTTCGCCGTGGCCGCGGCCGCCGGGAAGTTTCGCCGCCTCGATCGTGTAAAACCGGCCGTTGGTGGCAAAGACCAAAAGCTTCGAAGTGGTTTCGGCGAAGAACGCGCGCTTGAGCCCGTCATCGGCCTTGAACGTCAATCCCGAAAGGTCCGCGACCTGGCCGCGCAAGGCGCGAATCCAACCTTTGTCCGAGACCACGACCGTAATCGGCTCGCGCTCGACCAAGGCCTCTTCGATCGCCGCCTCATCGTGGGTGGGTGCTTCCGCAAAATCGGTGCGGCGCTTGCCGAGCGGCGTTTTCGGGCCAAACCTGTCCCGCACGGCGCGGACCTGTTCGGCGATCAACTTCCACTGCTGTTTCTCGGAACGCAACAAATCCTCGATCGATTTCTTTTCCGTGCGCAGATTGCGGTCCTCGCCGCGAATCTCCATCTCTTCGAGCCGACGCAAATTGCGCAGCCGCATATTGAGGATGGCGTCAGCCTGAACGTCCGACAATTTGAATGTCTTCATCAGGACGGGCTTGGGCTCGTCCTCCTGGCGAATGATCTTGATGACCTTGTCGATATTGAGATAGGCGACGAGATAACCGCCCAGCATTTCGAGCCTGTGTTCGATTTGCCCCAGGCGATGGCGCGAGCGGCGCAATAGAACTTCGCGCCGGTGTGCAAGCCATTCGCCGAGCGCCTCGGCGAGCCCCACGACTTTGGGAATGCGCCCGCGCAACAACACGTTCATGTTGAGCGGCACGCGGCTTTCGAGCTCGGTGAGCTTGAACAGGCTTTCCATCAGCAGCGCGGGATCGACCGACCGGGAGCGCGGCTCAAACACGATACGCACGTCTTCCGCCGACTCGTCGCGCATGTCGGCAAGAAGCGGCAATTTTTTCTCGTTGATCAATTCGGCGATCCGCTCGATCAGCCGCATTTTCTGCACCTGCCAGGGAATCTCGGTGACGATCACCTGATAAGTGCCGCGGCCGGTATCTTCGGTTTTCCAGCGCGCCCGCACCCGGAACGACCCGCGACCCGTGCTATAGGCTTCGGCAATGACCTCGGGAGGATCGACCACGACACCGCCGGTGGGAAAGTCCGGTCCGAGCACGTATTTGAGGAGCGTTCGGGTGCGCGCCTTCGGTTGCTCTATCAGATAGAGCGCCGCGTCGCACAGCTCGGCGACGTTGTGTGGCGGAATGGACGTCGCCATTCCGACCGCGATCCCCTGCGCGCCGTTCGCCAATAGATTCGGGAACGCCGCCGGCAGGACCACCGGCTCCTCCTCCGCGCCGTCATAGGTCGGGCGGAAGTCGACGGCGTCCTCGTCGATGCCTTCCAGAAGAAGCCGGGCCACTTCGGTAAGCCGCGCCTCGGTGTAGCGCATGGCCGCCGGGTTATCGCCGTCGATATTGCCGAAATTGCCCTGGCCATCGACCAGCGGATAGCGCTGTGCGAAATCCTGCGCCAGCCGCACCAGAGCGTCGTACACCGCCTGCTCGCCATGCGGATGGAATTTGCCGATCACGTCGCCGACGACACGCGCGGATTTCTTAAACGCCGCGCCGGGATCGAGATGCAGTTCCCGCATGGCATGAAGGAGCCGCCGATGCACGGGTTTCAGGCCATCGCGCGCATCCGGCAGCGCGCGGTGCACGATCGTCGACAGCGCATAGGCGAGATAGCGCTCCTCCAGCGCCTCACGCAGCGCAATGTCCACAACCGGGGCCGGCTCGGCGGGAATCACTTTCTTCGCCATCGCGCTTAGCGCTACTCCCGTTGCCCCCACCGAACAAGACGCGAACGGCCCCAAAAGCAGCAAAAAGGACGCTTTGCGGAACCGCCCTCGGTCCGCAGAGAACGAACCGGTTCCCTAGCGTCAGACTCATAGTCATGGTGATCGCTTCACGCCGTTTTTGAAGGCTGACGCTAGCCCACGGTACGCCTCAGCGCGGTGACGAAATGAGCGCGCGCCTCCGGCAACGAGAGCCCGCGCGGCGCGAAAGCGTGACGGTCCAGAAAAAACCCGGTGAGCGTAAATGCATCCGCAAGCTCGCTTGGCGATTGCGGCGGATTTTCGCTGTGCAAAAAACCCGGCAGCCGCATCAGCTTGTCCCGATAGGCCTCGCCGGCCGCGCGCGAGACCGCGCGGCCCGAGCGTGGCGAGACGTAGACGAGATCCTCCTTCATGCCGGTCGCGGCGCAAGTGCTCAGATCGAGCCCGAAGCCGAGCTCCGCCAAAAAATCGAGCTCAAAGCGCGCGATCATCGGCGCGGCGACGCGTGGATCGTCGAGATGGTCGAGAATCGCTTGCAGTGCTTCGTAGACGGACGCGTGCACTTCGCGCTCGGCAAGAAGACGGCACAACGCGGCCAGATGGGTGACGCCATGGACGGCGTGCGCCGCGCCAAGAAAGCCCGCCGCGCGCAAATTCGACCCTTCGACCGCGTAGTGCCCGAGATGCTCGTCGAGCCGCGCCCGCCAGGTTGCGTGGACTTCGTTGCCGGGCTGCAGGACGCCGCGCAGGCGCTTGCCGGACCCGCCGCGCACCAGGCCGAGATGGCGCCCGTGGGCACGCGTCATCAGTTCGAGAATGACGCTGGTCTCGCCGTGGCGTTTGACGCTGAGCACGATGCCTTCGTCGGTCCATTCCATCGGATGGCGATCACTCCTTGGGGAATTCAAGCCCCATCGCCCGGTATCGCTCCGGGTCGTCGCCCCAACCTTCCCGCACTTTGACGTGAAGAAACAAATGAACCGGCTGCTCGATCGTAGCGGCGATTTCGCTGCGCGCCGCCGCACCGATGGCCTTGATGGTCTGGCCGCCTTTGCCGAGTACGATTTTACGCTGGCTCTCGCGCTCCACGTAAAGGGTTTGTTCGATGCGGACCGATCCGTCGGCAAGCTCCTTCCAGACCTCGGTCTCGACCGTCGATTGATAGGGCAGTTCCTGATGCAGCCGCAGGTAAACCTTCTCTCGCGTGATTTCGGCCGCCAGCTGGCGCAGCGGCGCATCTGAAATCTGGTCCTGCGGATAAAGCCACGGTCCGAACGGAACGTGCGCGGCGAACCAGTGTTTGAGATCGTCAACGCCATCGCCGGAAAGCGCCGAGATCATGAATGTCGCGGCGAATGTCGCGCGCTCGTTGAGGCTTCGCGTCAATGCCAGCAATTTGGACTTGTCGATCAAATCCACTTTGTTGAGCACGAGCACCTTCGGCGGGCGGATATCCATGGGCGTATCGAGGATTTTGTCGTCCTCGTCGGCGTTGCCTTTGCGTGAATCGATCAGCAGGGCGACGATATCGGCGTCCGCTGTGCTGCCCCAGGCGGTGCCGACCATGGCGCGGTCGAGCCGCCGCCGCGGCGAAAAAATCCCCGGCGTGTCGACAAAGACAAGCTGCGCCGCGCCGTCGATAGCGATGCCGCGGATAAGCGCGCGCGTGGTCTGCACCTTGGGCGTGACAATCGACACTTTCGAGCCGACCAGCGCATTGATCAGGGTGGATTTTCCGACATTCGGCGCCCCGATCAGCGCCACGAAGCCGCAGCGCGAGCCGTCCTGCGCGTCGTCAGCCATTGCGGCGCGCCGGCTCGACGCCTTCGCGGGCCAGCATGGTGGCGGCGGCAGCCTGTTCGGCGGCGCGCTTGGAGCGTCCCTGCCCTTCGGCGGGCGCCAGCGCCGGAAGCTGGACGCAAACGCGGAATTCGGGATTGTGATCGGGCCCGGACCGCGCCACCTCGCGATAGGCCGGCGTGGGCAAGCCACGCGCCTGGGCCCATTCCTGCAACACCGTTTTAGGATCACGCACCGGCTGTGCGGTTGCCCGCAAACGTTCCTGCCACAGCCGATCGACAAGCTCTTCGGCGGCTTTGTAGCCGCCGTCGACATAGACCGCCCCGATCAAGGCTTCGCAGACATCGGCGAGAATAGCGAGTCTAGTCCGCGCACCCGCATTGTTCTCCGACGCGCCGAACCGGATGGCTGCGCCGAGATCGATGTTGCGGGCAATCTCGGCACAGGTTTCCTTCCGCACCAGATCGGCAAGCCGGCGCGAAAGCTCACCCTCATCGGCCTTCGGAAATGCGCGGTAGAGCATGTCCGAAACGATGAGGCCGAGCACATGATCGCCTAAGAATTCCAGCCGCTGATAACTGCCGGCCCGGTTGCGGGCGCCCTTGAGGGCCGAAATATGGGTCAGTGCAATCTCCAGCATCGCCGCATCGGCGAACCGGTAGCCGATGCGGTCTTCAAGGACGGTGGCGGCGCGCTTGCGGCGGCGCGATGGCTTGCGGCCCCCGGTTTCTCCCGCAAGTGCGGGAGATCGGTCGGCAACGGATTCGCGGGCTAGGGCTGTTTTTGGTTTGCGGCGGCCGCTCATCGTACCAGGGTGAACAGGCGGTCCCATCGTACTGCCCAAGGCCAGCGCCATATCTCCCAGGCATGGGTGTCGTCGCGAATCGAGAAGAAGATGATTTGCGCCCTGCCGATCAGGTTTTCCGCGGGCACGTAGCCGACCTGACTGAGCACGCGACTGTCAGTGGAATTGTCGCGGTTGTCTCCCATCATGAAAAATTCGCCGGGAGGCACGGTGTAGACTTGGGTATTGTCGTAGAAGCCGTTGTCAGTGAGATCGAGCGTGTTGTAGCTGACCCCGTTCGGCAACGTCTCGCGATATTGCTTGACGCGCTGAACCGCGCCGTCGTCGTCGGTGACGAAATCCTCGACGCGCTGGCGCGGCACCGGCACGCCGTTGATGTTGAGCACGCCGTCGATCATCTGAATGCGGTCGCCCGGCAGGCCGATCACGCGCTTGATATAGTCGATCGAGTCGTCCTTGGGCAGCCGGAACACCACGACGTCGCCGCGCTGGGGTTGCGAGGAAAAGACCCGCCCGGAGAAAAGCGGCGGCGAGAACGGAAACGAATAGTGCGTGTAACCGTAGGAATACTTGGAGACGAACAAGTAGTCGCCGACCAGGAGCGTCGGGATCATCGAGCCGGATGGAATATTGAAGGGTTGAAACAGGAAGGTCCGGATCACGAGCGCGATGATCAGCGCATGAATTACGACGCGTACGGTTTCGGCAAAGCCACCTTCTTTTCGCTTAGTTCCGCTCTGCACACTCATCGGTCCATCATCTCGAATGAAAAAAGCGCGCCCGCGATCTTGTAGCCTTTGGGGCGGACACAAGCAATTACGCGCGGGCTTTGGCCGCGGGTTCCTGAGCACCCGCGCAAAAGATCATTTTTCCTAGGATTTCCATACCCTTATCGTTGCGTCTCGGCGTGATCAATTTTCATCGCGGTAGATCGGGGGCCAAACCCGCAAAGCCGCGGCCACGATGGCGCCAAATCACCTAGGTGCCAGATTCGGCTGCCGGAGTGGCCGAGATGACGACGAAAGCATGGGCTGTGGGACCTTCGTCGCTGATCGTCACATCGATGCGGGCCTCATACCCTTTCGGTGTGATCGCTTGCAGCCTGCGTTTGGCGCCGCCGGTCAGTTCCATGGTGGGCCGGCCGCCGGGCAGATTGACCACGCCCATATCGCGCCACCAGACGCCGCCGCGTATTCCCGTCCCCAACGCCTTGGCGCAGGCCTCTTTGGCCGCGAAGCGTTTCGCATAGGTCTCCGCCCGATTTCGCCGCCGTTCGGCGCGCGCCCGTTCGGTTGCCGTAAAGACCCGATCGAGAAATCGCTCGCCATGACGCTCGATGACCTTGGCGATGCGGCGCGCGTCGGTGATGTCGGAGCCGATGCCGAGGATCATCACACCCCGCGTTGCCGGCCGGCTTGCGCTTTGCCGCGATCCGTTCTGCCGCGATCGATGGCCGAACGCATCTGCCGAACCGCCGCCCCGAGCCCGGCAAAAATGGCCTCGCCGATCAGGAAGTGACCGATATTGAGCTCGACGATCTCATCGAGGCTCGCGATTTTCTCCGCGCTGAGAAAGTCGAGGCCGTGACCGGCATGGACTTCCAATCCGGCGCTGCGCGCGAGCGCGGCGCCGTCGGCGATGCGCTGGAATTCAGTCGCCGCGGCAGCCGCCTGCCCGGCGGTGAGCGCGTCGCACCAGGCGCCGGTATGGATTTCGATGACCGGCGCGCCGATCCCAACAGCGGCGTCGATCTGCGCGGACTCGGCGGCGATGAAGAGCGACACGCGAATGCCGGCACCCGCCAATTCGCCGACGGCGCTCCGCAGGGCCTCGCG
The DNA here is from genome assembly GCA_049285335.1 of Xanthobacteraceae bacterium. GTDB lineage: Bacteria > Pseudomonadota > Alphaproteobacteria > Rhizobiales > Xanthobacteraceae > BOG-931. The sequence continues at coordinate 12,113 of JBAPZR010000876.1, forward strand.
CTGGCCTGCGGCATCGAGGCCGCCTTCGGTGGTCCGTTCCTCGCGGCGTTCGGGAACGATGCAGGCCGCGTGCGGTTTGAGCTTGCGCGCGATGCCGACCATTTCTGTGGTCGCGGCCATTTCCAGATTCAGCGGTTTGTTGATGCGTTCCTGCAGCCGTTCGACGTCGGCGTCGACGATGTGACGGCGATCTTCGCGCAGATGCGCGGTGATGCCATCGGCGCCGGCCGCGATCGCCACTTCCGCCGCCTTCACCGGATCGGGATGCCGTCCGCCGCGCGCGTTACGCACGGTGGCGACATGGTCGATATTCACGCCAAGGCGAATGGGGAGAACAGGCATATCGGTCAACGGATCAGATCATTGCGGCGGAGAAACGCGGCATCGGCTCTTACCCATTCACCCGTTCGACGGCCGCAACCACTTTCTTCGCACGCAATTGGGAAATAATGGAAGTCAGGTGCTTAAGGTTATAGACTTCAAGATCGATCGTCAGCTCGGTGAAGTCCGGCGATTGGCGCATCATGCGGATATTGTCGATATTGCCGTCGTGCTCGGCGATGACTTGCGCGATCTGCGCCAGCGTCCCCGGCTCGTTGACCGACTGAACCGCAAGCTGCGCCGGAAAGCGCTGCGGCGTCTTTTCATCTATATCCCAACGGACATCGAGCCAGCGCTCGGGCTCCTCCTCGAATTGTTTGAGGGCCTCCGACTGGATCGGGTAGATCGTGATGCCCTCTCCCGGCGTCATGATGCCGACGATGCGATCGCCCGGAACGGCGCCGCCTTTGGGCGCGAAACGCACCGGCAGATCGGAATTGATGCCGCGGATCGGGATTGCGCCGCCGTCGGTTTCTACCGGCAGCTTGAACTTGACCGATCGGCCCAGCGTCAATCCGAACCAGCCGCTGTCGGGTTTCGGCGCGCTCGAGGTGACGCGCTCGTCCTTATAGTCGGGATACATGGCGCGGGCCACGTCGGACGCCTTCATCTCGCCACGGCCGACCGCCGACATCACGTCATCGATCGAACCGCGCGCGAGCCGGGGTAACGCGCCTTCAAGTTTCTCGTCCGAATAGTCGATCTTGGCGCGCTGGCAGAGCCGCTCGACAATGCGCCGCCCGAGACCCGAATATTGGTGGCGCACCGCATCGCGCGTGGCGCGGCGGATGGCGTCGCGCGCCTTGCCGGTGACGACGATCGCCTCCCAAGCCGCCGGCGGCGCGGTTTGCGCCTTCGAGGTCAGGATCTGGACCTCGTCGCCATTGTGCAGCTCCGAACTCAGCGGAGCCATCTTGCCGTTGATCTTAGCGCCGATCGCCATGTTGCCGACATCGGTATGGACCGCATAGGCAAAATCGATCGGCGTGGCGCGGCGCGGCAGCGCGATCAGCTTTCCTTTCGGAGTGAAGCAAAACACCTGATCGTGGAACAATTCGAGCTTGGTGTGTTCCAGAAACTCTTCCGGATTGGAGCCTTCGGCCAGCAACTCGATGGTGCGGCGGAGCCAGGCATAGGCATTGGACTCGCGCGACAGCATTTCCGTCGGCGAGCCGAGCCCGTCTTTGTAGAGAGCATGCGCGGCAATGCCGTATTCGGCGATTTGCTGCATCTCGCGGGTGCGGATTTGCAATTCGACGCGTTGCTTGCCGGGACCGATCACGGTGGTGTGGATCGAACGATAGTCGTTTTGTTTCGGCGTGGAGATGTAGTCCTTAAAGCGCCCGGGCACGACCGGCCAGGTCGTGTGCACGATGCCGAGCGCCTGGTAGCACTCGCCGACACTGCCAACGATGACGCGAAAGCCGAGAATGTCCGACAATTGCTCGAAACCCAGCGCCTTGCGCTCCATCTTGCGCCAGATCGAGTAGACGCGTTTACGCCGGCCGGAAACTTCGGCCGCGATGCCGCGATCGGCGAGTTTCTTGGTCAATTGCTGTTCGATCTCGGTGATCCAGCCCCTTGAGCGCGCCGCCAGCGTTTCGAGCCGCTCGTTGAGCACCCGATAGGCTTCCGGATTAAGCTCCTGGAACGCGAGATCTTCCAGCTCTTCGCGCATTTGCTGCATGCCCATGCGGCCGGCGAGCGGGGCATAGATCTCCAGCGTCTCATCGGCGGTGCGGCGGCGGGCCGCCGGCGGCTGATGGGACAGCGTGCGCATATTGTGCAGCCGGTCGGCGAGCTTGATGAGAAGCACGCGGACGTCCTCGGCGACCGCAAGCAGAAGCTTGCGCAGGTTTTCCGCCTGCTTGGCTTCCTTGGAGACGAGCTCGAGCCGTTTCAGCTTGGTCAGGCCTTCGACCAATAGGCCGATCTCGTGACCGAATATGCGATCGATCTCGGCGCGGGTGGCGTCGGTATCTTCAATCGTGTCATGAAGAAGCGCGGCGGCGATTGTGGCGTCGTCGAGCTTAAGCGCGGTCAGGATGGCCGCGACTTCGAGCGGATGGGAAATGTAGGGATCGCCTGACGCTCGTTTCTGCTCGCCATGGGCGCGCATGGCGTAGACATAGGCGCGGTTGAGGAGCTCCTCGTTGGCGGCCGGATTGTACTGTTTGACGCGGTCGATCAGTTCGTATTGCCGCATAAAGTGCGGCTTTCGGGGCTTTGCCGGCGCCGTGTCCCCGTTGAGCGGCACAAGATCGGGGCTTTGCGTCAACGGCGCCCTGGTGCGGGGCTGACTCTGCATTCGCGGCAGATCGACGGGTAGGCGCGCCATGGCTATCCTGCGGCGGCCCCCGGCTTTTCGCCGGTTTTAGTCCGCCCAAACTTCTATTGAGGATATCATGGAGCAGCCTTGTCACCGCAAGGTGAAAAGCCACCAAACCACAGGGGGTTGGCGCAAGAACACTGCGCGCAAGCGCTGTTTCGTTAAATGATTGTCGAGACCAGAGGCAGACGGGCCGGCCGGCGCCTATTCGTCCTCTTCCTCGTCGACCGGGTCCGGCTCGGGCTGGCTTTCCGGAGGGGTGAGACCCTCGAGACCCTTGAGGAGCTCTTCCTCGGACATCCGGTCCGTGGTCACGTCCGTATCATCGGCATCGACGCCGGTGCCGGGGGTGCCGATGAGCGGGACGGCCTCAGGCTCGGGCTCGTCGACTTCGACGTATTTCTGGAGCGAATGGACGAGTTCCTCCTTGAGGTCCTCGGGCGAGACCGCCTTTTCAGCAATCTCGCGCAGCGCCACCACCGGGTTCTTGTCGTTGTCGCGTTCGACGGCGATCTGCGTGCCGGAGGAGATCAGGCGCGCGCGATGGCTCGCAAGCAGAACCAGATCGAAACGGTTCTCTACTTTGTCGATGCAATCTTCCACGGTGACGCGGGCCATCTCGTGTTAGCTCCTAAGGCTCGTTTGGGAACCTCTGTAAGCTCCCTTTGTTGGCAAATCATTCCAAATTATGGCGCTTAGGTATCCTTCCGGAACGTTCAGTGCAAGAGGAAAGCGAGGAACCGGCCGACACAAGCCTAAGCTCTACCGGTGGGACGGGGGCGAGGATTACAAGCAGCGCAGGTCCGGCAAAGTCGACACGCCGTCGGGCCGCGCCTCCTTCGCTCGAGCTTCCCAGGCTGCCGCCTTGAAGGTTGCCGCCGTGATCTACGAGGACGTCTTGGTTATTTGCTTACATAATTTTTAACTTGGCGACCGCGCCATCGTCTGTTACCGAAATTTCGGGAACCTGCTGCCGGGTTCCGGAGATGTTCGGAAAGCGCCGCGACGGCTTACCACAGTTACTTCCGCGGTGGACTATTGCCACAACGATGGCGAGAATATTTTCGGACGCGAAACGTTTGCGGTGGCGGAAAACTTGATTCAAGCTCCGGCGATTGGATCCATTACGATCGAGCCGGTTCAATCATGAGAGACAGTTAAGAGACAAATCATGTCGGCACAAATCGAAAAGATCGCATTGTTTATTGATGGCGCCAATTTATACGCAACCGCAAAGTCCCTCGGCTTCGACATCGACTACAAGCGGCTGTTGCGGGAGTTTCAGTCGCGGGGCTATTTGGTGCGTGCGTTTTACTACACGGCCGTGATCGAGGATCAGGAATATTCGTCGATCCGTCCGCTGATCGATTGGCTCGACTACAACGGCTATACGGTCGTCACCAAGGCGACCAAGGAATTCGTCGACCAGACCGGGCGGCGCAAGGTGAAAGGCAACATGGACATCGAGCTCGCGGTCGATGCCATGGAGATCGCTCCGCACGTCGACCAGATGGTGCTGTTTTCCGGCGACGGCGATTTTCGCTCCCTGGTCGAGGCGGTGCAAAGGCGCGGCGTGCGCGTGATGGTGGTCTCCACCATTTCGACGCAGCCGCCGATGGTCGCGGACGAGCTGCGTCGTCAGGCCGATCAGTTCGTCGACATCATCGAGCTGCAATCGAAGATCGGACGAGATCCGACCGATCGGCCGATGCGCGAGCCGAGAGAATCCCGCGAGCCGCGCGAACCGAAGCACACGCCGCAATTTCTCCAGCGCAGCCCGACGTCTCAGCGCATCGAAGTCGAGGACGAGTTCGAAGACGAATAGTTCCGATGACGCGCGTAAGCGGCATGCCCGGCCGCGATTGTCCGCGGTGCCCGCGGCTGGCGGCTTTTCGCGATTCCTGGCGTGTGCAGGAGTCGGCTTGGTTCAATGCCCCGGTCGACTCGTTTGGCCCAAGTGACGCCCGATTGCTCATCGTCGGTCTGGCGCCGGGATTGCGCGGCGCCAACCGGACCGGACGGCCCTTCACCGGCGACTACGCCGGCGAGCTCCTTTACACGACGCTCGCGGAATTCGGTTTTGCGCGCGGCGACTATCGGGCCAGCGCCGACGACGGGCTTGAACTGGTCGATTGCCGCATCACCAACGCGGTGCGCTGCGTCCCACCCGAAAACAAGCCGACGCCGAAGGAGATCGCCACCTGTCGCGATTTTCTCGCGGCCACGTTGACGGAAATGGGTAAGCTGCGGGCCGTTCTCGCCCTGGGGCGTGTCGCGCACGAGAGCTTTGTGGCCGCATGCGGCTTGCAGCGATCGAAATATCCGTTCGCCCACGGCTGCGCGCATCCAATCGCCGCGATCACGCTCTTCGATAGCTACCACTGCTCCCGCTACAACACCAATACCGGCGTGCTCACGACACAGATGTTTCGCGACGTGATCGCGCAGGCGCGTAAAGCAATTGACGCCAAGAGCGACGGTCAAGACTTATAACCATTGCGATCGCTTCGCGCCGTCGATTCCAACGGCTTTTCCCGAACGGTTTTATGAGTTTTGACCCTGACGGCGCAGCCAGGCGATGACTTCCGTAGCATTCTTGTCAGGCGGAAAAACCGGATAGAACGCTTTGACGATCACGCCATCGTCGACGACAAGCGCCATGCGCTTGAGCAGCGTCATTCCCGAGGTCGTAAATGTCGGCAGATCGATCGCGCGGGTAAGCTTGAGATCGGCGTCGGAGAGAATCGCAAAGGGCAGATGTAGCCGCTCGGCCGCTTCGCGCTGGTAGGCGGTATCTTGGGTCGACAAGCCATAGAGGTGCTCGACACCGAGCGCCTTCAATTCGGCAAAGTGATCCCGAAATCCGCATGATTGCGGCGTGCAACCGCGCGCGCCCGGGATCTGATCCCAGCCCGGCGGCGCATCGATGCCGGGCACTCCCGTCCGCGGATAGATATAGAGCACGGTGCGGCCCGTGAGTTTGGACAAGGTGACCGGCGAGCCGCTCGTCGCCGGCAGCGCGACATCCGGTAACGCCAAATTGGCGAGATGCCGCGCCGCGCCATCGTCCTGCGGAACCGGAATATCCGGCGGCAGAAAATTCGGATTATGCGTACCCGGCGCCTCGGCCATCATTGCCTTACTTTTATCGTCCCGCCTCTATCGCTTGCGCAGCTCGTCGCAGGTCAGCCATATGACATGAATTCCATCAGCGAGCCATCGGGATCGCGGAAATAAACGCTGGTGCCGGGCCCTTTGGCGCCGAAGCGCTGCATCGGCCCGCGTTCGATCTGAACCCCGCAGCGTTCGAGATGCGCGATCGCTTCGTCGATCGGCCCGATCCATTCGAAGCAAAGATCGCTGTTGCCAGGAGCGACCGGAAGCCTGGCGACCTCCGCCGGTTGCACGCCGGGCCCGTGCACGTTGAGCTGATTGTCGCCGAAGCGATAGGCGTAGCCGGCGGATCGAGTCACAAGTTGGGCGCCTAGTACCGTCGTGTAGAAAGCATTCGAACGTTCCCAGTCGGTAATGTGAATGACGCAATGATCGAGTTTTGTCGGAATCGACATCCTGAAGCCTGCCTCGGTTTCAGAACCAGATCGCGAAGAACTGATTATGCTGTCCTTCTGTCGCTTCAGCTCCACTGTTGCAAACCTTTGTCATGCGCGTCAACGAACTCCATCGAACGTACGCGATGGGTGCGGCTACTTCGATCAATCACGTAGGGTTTGTTTCGTAAATGCTGGTCACGCTTTTCTTCCCCTGCGCCTGGGGCGCTTTTTCAGTGCACTCCGGGCC
>JBAPZR010000877.1:0-2290 GCA_049285335.1 Xanthobacteraceae bacterium
AATATACCCAACGCAGCTGCTGGATGGGCTTCTCTTTCAAGTAACATCAAGATCAGATCGGCGATGGCAAACGAGAGTCCGAAAGGAACCGCCCCGCTGCTGGATGAGACATTATCTTCCGGGTGACATCAAATACGAGAATCCGAAAAGAAATGTCCATATCTATTTCCCAATCGTGACAGCGATCGTCCTCTCGGTTTTGATTTGGTTATCGGCGAGTTGGGGAAAAATAAGCAGCTTGGTGGCCGATCGGCGTCCCGGCTCCTCCTCGTAGTACACGGCCGCAAGCTTTTGGCCGCTGCTGTCCTTCACGACGAAGCAGGCGTCGAGTTCTTCGATCGACCAGGGCGGCGGGAAGCGGCGGGTGCTTCTCATGCTACAATATGGCGTCTGAGGTGCAGTGTGATGGATATGGAAGGCGTGCGCGCGCAATATCGTCCACAATGCATCGCGACGCTGTTCGTCGGCGAATCGCCGCCAGCGAGTGGTAAGTTCTTCTATTACGGAAACACGACCCTGGCGCGGAACATGAGGGCAGCGATGACGGCCGCCGGACTTTGCAACGACGACGATTTTCTCGAGCGCTTCAAGGCGAACGGTTGGTATCTCGATGACCTCGTCTTGGAGCCGGTGAACTGGCTTGTGAAATCAGAGCGCCAGCGAAAATGGCTCGAGGCGCAACGCAGCCTCGCTGCTCGCATCAAGGCATATAAACCTCGAGCCATCGTGTCGGTGCTGTTGGCGATCGAGCACGTCGTCTACGGCGCCGCAAAAGTGGCAGGCAGTGATGCCGAGCTGTTCGCGGTCCCGTTCCCCGGCATGGGTCAGCAAGCGCGCTTCCGCGAGGCGATGGCGAAGATCGTGCCGAGGCTTCCTCGGAAAGCGGCTGAGAGGTGATGCATTAGGCCGCGGAGAGCAGCGCCGCGCGGCACTTCAAGTGCAGCGGGGACCGCGCTGTTCCAAGTGGCCCGCCTTGCTGGCTTCGCGCCTTTACCGGTATCATCGGCCGTGGGAGGGCGAGCTGTGCGGGCGTCGTTCCTGACGATAATGGCAAGTGCGGTCGCGCTTGCCGGCTGTGTCAGCAAAGAGGAATTGCAAGCGCGCCATGATGCTGCGATGGCCCAAATTGCCGCCGCGGACGATCAGAAATGCCAGAGTTTAGGCGCGGCGCCAGGATCGGACAGCTACATTCAATGCCGCACGTCGCTGGCCGCTGCGCGCGCTCAGGCCGCCGCGTTGGCGCAGCCGCCGATCTCTCCACCGCAGACCTTTCCGGCCGCCACATGCTGGCCCATCGCCGCCGGTGCGGTTAGCTGCCAGTGACGCCGACAGAACGCACATAAAACTGCCCCGACACAGCGGCCGGCGCCGCTTGCCGCGCATTTTTCCAGTTACGTTGGGAATTTTCAATGTACGACGACAAGCAGCACTATAGACACCGGAACGATCGTGTGGCCCCGGCGGCACGACGGCCATTGATCTAAGTCAGAGACGCAGCCTACCGCTTTTCCTAAGGTGCTTGCTCATATCAGGAGGGGAATATGCTGAGATCAATTCTATTAGCCGCGGTTATGATTGGCGTGGTGGCTTGTTCAATGCCAGCTTTTGCCTTTACAGGATCGTGTTACGAATGGTGCAGTACAGTTCGGTGTCCTCACGGCGAACATTCAGGGAGCCCGGTGTGTGTAAATAGGTGTGTACCAGCCTGCCAGGCAAAACACCCAAATGCTAGATAGCCAACTCATTTATGAGTACACAGCCAGCCATCTAGGTCGGCACCGCGCGTAACAACAGCCCCGGCAGCTTCGCCACGTTGGCCGCGATGCGCCGGGCCTCGTCCTTGGTGAGCAACTTGGCTGACGATCGCCGGCCCGCTTCTTCCTCGTAATAGAAATAGCCAAGTTTTTGGCCGCCGCTGTCCTTTACGACGAAGCACGCACCGATGTCCTCGACAGACCCGACATGAAATGGCGTTGCTAGGCACGGCAATCAGGCGTTCGAAATTCCAAAAAGGCTCACCGATTCTGCGCAATACAGCCACAAATGGGACGGACGCTTCACCTGCTGACGTGCCTGAAAGGGGGATTGCGGCAGCGTGTGAGTTGTGTACTGCGTAGACTGGGCCCCGCCTTCCCATCATTGGGGCCCTATTTGTTAGGCGCAGGCGCATGACGCGAGACGATCTAGAAAACGACGAGGTTTTTTCGGCTGCCGTTATCGGCCTTCCCAAGGTCGTTGAGTTGATCACCGCCGCTCCCGAGGAAAAACGTTGGCTTGCATTGTCGGCCGC
>JBAPZR010000878.1:0-4441 GCA_049285335.1 Xanthobacteraceae bacterium
CCCGGCGCCAGGAGCCCTTGCATGTCGCCAGCGATTTGCAAGGCTTTGCCCAATTGTTCACGCTTCACGGAAACAAGGATCAGTCGATTATTCACAAGAACATTGAGTTCATGAAGGTTATTGCTAATGTGCTCGACGTTAGCCTCCAATGTCTTCAATGCCACGCTCTCATCTCCGGTGCGCTGTAATTCCGCCAGCAACTCATTCAGCGCATTAACTTCACTCGTGATGAGGCGGGACCAACCGTCCTTCTCGGCTTGACTCGTTGTCGTCAACAATGCCGGCGCCGCAGCAACAATTCGTTCGGCATGGCGGGAAAGTTCTTGCGAGTTTACCGCAATCGGGAGTCGGCGCTGGGTGATGAGCGCCAAAGTATCGTCGACTGCGTGAAACGAATAGAGTGCGGCAGCAGCACCGATGACGGCAAGCGCGCTAATTCCAAAGAAAGCGATCAGCAGCCGCCCACGAATGCCAAGACGAGCGAACATCCCGGGTTTGAGCTTGTCGTCCTTTAGCTCACCAGCTATCGAAGTCGTGGTTGCACTCCTATTTGACCGCAAGCGCTTCGTCGATCAGCTTCTGGCTGTCCGGCACATCCTTAGCGAACAGTTTGTAAGAGCTCTGCTTGGCAACTTCGATCCATGCATCGTACTGGGCAGGCGTCAGACTAATAACCTCCACCCCATGATCCTTGAAGATCTTGATCGCGGCTTCATCGACCTGCTTGGCTTTACCTTCGTAATAACTCTGGGCGTCCTTGCCGGCTCTAATCAGCGCGTCCTGCTGCGCTTTGTTGAGCTTGTCGAAACTCAGCTTCGACATGAGCACCGGCTCATACATCATCCAAAGCGCATTTTCCCCTGGGACGGTCAGGCACTTCGCCACGTCGTAGAGACGGAAGGAGACGAAACTGCCCATGCTGGTGTCAGTGGCATCCAGAATCCCCGTCCGAAATGCATTATAGATTTCATTCGACGCCACCGACACGATCGAAGCGCCGGCCTGCTGCCACATCGCAGCGAAGGTTGGTCCGGCGGCACGGAATTTCAGGCCTTTGACGTCGTCAGGATTGCGGATACATCCCATTGTCGAGGCCATTCCGCCCCCAAACCAGGCGTCCGACAGGACGATGACGCCCTGCTTCTCGATCAGGGCCTTAATGTCCGTCATGAATTGCGATTGGTTGATGCGTAATGCTCGGTCCTGGCTGCGCACTAGACCGGGCATCAGGGTTGCGCTGAACGCCCGCACCTTGTCGCTGGCGTAGTCGAGCGGCAAAAGGGTTATGTCGAGCTGGCCGTTCACGATAGCGTCCCATTGCTGTTCAACTTTGAGGGGCGCCTGGAACAGAGCCGCGTTTGGATAGACCTCAAGATTAAGGCCAACATTGGCAGCCTTGGCCTCTTTCGCGATCATCTGGACCATCTCGTCACGCACATCGCCTTCGCCACCCGGAAACTGATGGGACGCTTTGAGGGTTACCTGCGCGTCGACGGAGGTCGACAGCACGATGCCTGCGGCGGCAGCAGCAACAAGTGTTGCGAGCCTCTTCATTGGGCCTCCACCCTTTTTCTTTGTGCGCAGCATCACAGCTGCCGCATTTTGATCGACGGCAAGTACGGCGGCCACCACAGCAAAACCGGATCAAACGGCTTTGCGTGATAATCGACCGCGCCGAGACCGGTCCTGCTCGACGTCATGATGTCCGAGATGCAGCGTACGACGTTGTCCATCTCGTCGAGCGCCAAGATCACCGCAAGGCAGCGGGCCGTCCCCGTTGCATATTATTCCTGTCATCATCCAAAGTCGACGACGACCAAGGGGCTCGCCCATGTCCCGCTACGTTTAACGGACATTGTCTCACGAGGGATTGATGTCCGCTCTGCTCCCAATGGCGGACATTGAGTTTCGCGTCAGTCGCGCCAAAAATCCTTGAATCGCGTTGGCGACAATTCCGTATAGCGTACCGTGTGCTGGATGTTCCGGTGTCCGAGGTATGCCTGCAAGGCACGCGTGTCGTGCCCCCTGTTCGCCAGTGCGTAGCCGCAGGCGTGTCGGAGCATGTGCGGATGCGCCTTGAAGCCAAGCCTCGCATCGACGCCTGCCCGCTCGACCATGCGCGCGAACCCTGCAGTACCGAATGGGACGTCTCGCTCTGAAGTGAACACAAAGGTTGACTTCGGCTCCTGCTCGCGCTGCTGCCGCCGCAGCGCCCGTAGCTCGTCACCAAGGATTGGATGGGTGCTTGGCGAGCCCTGCTTGACCCTGCGGACATGCAGCATCGCCGTCCTGAAGTCCACCTGATCCCAGCGCAGGTCCACCAACTCGGACACGCGGAGCCCGTGCCTGTAGGCCACAAGTCATGGTGGCGTCCCGGTGCCCCCAACGGTTCTTCCGGACTGCTGTCATCAGTCGCTCGACCTCGGCTTCCGTGAGGTACTCGCGAGTCCGCAGGTCAGCATTTGGCAGTCGTGTAGGTGTAACTGTTCGATTTACGATGGTTGGCGTGACCAGCTGGAGATGCGCTTTTGCCACGGCTTTGGCCCTCCCTCCCCGAATGACTGTTCGAACATGGTACTTTCTTCAAACAGTGCGACAAGGAAAACTCGATCACAATCGCTGAGTCATTTTGACTCACCGGTCGTGACTTACTCATCTGCCGTTCTGTGAGCAATGGCGGCCACGCTTCGTGCGCGCGCATGGTGCGCCCGTGGCGCGGTTGGTTGCGCACGCAAAAAAAGCGGGTCCCTTATCGGGTGACCACCCCCGGGGGCTTTTCGTTTATCGAGGCTTTCAAAACCGCTAAAGCCTTGCGAGGAGGGTTGAACTATTCGCAGCACTGTCTCCTCCAGAAGAATTGGCCCCCAAAAGGCACTCTCGGCAGCGCCGGTTGAAACCGAATGACTGCTTCACATTTGACGGAACAGTCTTGTAGGATTGTCGTTGATATGTGCCGGCTGTTAGTGGAGTGCGGTAAGCCCGCTACTCCACCGGCAATAAGGATAAAAAATTGCTGAAGGCTCCCCTTATCAGCATAATCGATGATGACCGGTCGGTTCGCGAGGCGACGAAAGGTCTCGTCAGGTCGCTAGGTTACAACGCCGCCACCTTTGCATCTGCCGAAGAATATCTGCGGTCCGATTGTGTTTCGGACTCGGCGTGTTTGATTACCGATCTGAGCATGCCCGGCATGAGCGGAGCGGACTTGCAGGATCGCTTGATTGCGGACGGCCGGCTAGTCCCGATGATTTTCATTACTGCCTATTCCGATGAAAAAATCCGCGTCCGTGTATTGGACGCCGGAGCGTTCGGCTTTCTGCGCAAACCCTTTGACGATGAACATCTGATCGAATGCCTTGATAAGGCGCTCGAGCAGTACGACACCGCGGGACGATAATGGTTTGGTCTGTTGTTTGCGCACCCTAACGCCGACGCGTCGCGTACAGACTCCGCGTGCTTGGTCCGCTTCCGCACTTTTGCCCTGACGGTGCTAATCCGCTGAAATTCTGCATTCGTAAAATCTATGATCCTCAAGATATTCCCGTTAACAACAACCACATACCGGCCGCGATGAGGACTGTGCCAGCAACCGGAGCGATCAGGCGACCAAACGAAGTGACCTTCTCTAAAAGAATGCCCACCGCGAGTGCCAGAATCCAAACCACGTTCATCACGCCGCCCACGAACAACAGCGTCATCAGTGCCCAACAGCAGCCGACACAATACGTGCCGTGGAGAAGCCCGAGCATTAGGCTACCGGCCGCATCGCGGCGATAGCCGCCGTGGCGGATCAAGAACGCAAACGGCGTCTGGCATTGGGCAAGACAGATGTCTTTGAGCTTAGTCCACTGATAGCTGCCAGCCGCTACGAATAAGAGGCCTCCGACCACGTTGCTCGTGCTTGTCATCTTGAAATCGAGCAAAGCGGCACGCTCGAACGCCCATTGCGTCAGCGTAGCAAGCAGCGCGATAGCGGCCCAGACAAGGAAGTAGCCAGTAGCGAACCAAGCAGTCGCAGTGAGGAGCCTGCCATGCTCCCCAGTTTGTCGGCCCACACGGGCGTACATGAGAAACATTGGCACAGCCGAAGGCGTCATCATGGCGACCATCATCACAGTCCACATGACGAACACGAATGCGAACTCTATCGGTAGCCACGGTGTGTCGCCCGGCACCATGAGCGCCATGCCGGACGGGATCATTCTAAAGCCGGTCATGTCCATGCCGCCCATCTCCATGTCGGCCGAGAGCCACAGCAAGTAGCTCCACGCCAACGCGGCAAGGTAAGTGCGATGACGATGACGATAGGGTCGCGCCGGAGGACGGCGGTCTGAGTAGGGACGGGAATAACAGTCTCGCAAGGAACCCCCGAATGCCGAAGCTCCTCTGCGATATGGGCGGCTATCTGATCGGGCTGCTCAAACGGTACGCTTTCTGACGT
>JBAPZR010000879.1:0-3683 GCA_049285335.1 Xanthobacteraceae bacterium
GGAACTGACACAGCACGACGGCGAGGCGGTATTACTCGAAACATCCGCGTTCAAAGCGTGGCGGGATCAGCGTCCGCGCCCAAAACCGGTAGAGCCAAGAAATGATGCCTGTCAGAAGTGGTTGGAAAACGAAATGCGGACCTCGCCCGACCGCCGCCCTCGGACCAGGGAGCGATTTTGTGCTGACGCCGTAGCTAGGTTCGGCGTCACGCGGCGTCACTTTAATAACGTGATCTGGCCTGCCGCGATCCGGAATACTGGCGCCATGCGGTGGAGTGATCCTGGCCCGCAATAGATCAGATCGCTACGCCCCTGAAGATCGTGACGTCTATCTAATTTTGATGTTGTGATTAATAAGACTCCATCTGCGCACTCGTGCGCGTTCGTGGAGTCGAAAGATGTCACGCGACAATCGCGTTTATGCCTAATTTGAGGGGACCATGCCACGGCAGCAACGACAGCAGCGGGTTCGGCGCGAACAGCCCCGGCGCCCCGCCACCACCGGCTCGTTTCGCAAAGGCGATAACCGCGAGAAGGGCCGTCCGGCTGGTGCACAGAACAAGACTACACGCATCCTCAAAGAGGCCATGCTGCTGGCCGCCGAGCAGGTCGGGGATTTGTCCGGTATCAAGCCCAAGGATTTGTCCAAAGAGGGCATTGAGAAAGGCAAGGACGGTTTGGTTGGCTATTTGCGCTGGGCCGCCAAATGCGAATCCCGCTCGTTCATGGCGATTCTTGGCCGCTTGCTGCCGATGCAAGTCAAAGTCGATTCGTTTACCCAGACGGATTATCGTTCGGGCGAGGAAATCCAACGCGACATGGAACGGCGTGGTTTGAATATCCGCAGTTTCGGGCAATTGCTGCTCGACGCCCACCGGGTCGGTAAAGATCAGTTCGATGCTAGAGAGAAAGATCAGTTCGATGCTAGAGAGAAAGACAGCAACGACGCTTAAGCTTGACGCCCGCGACTTGGAATTGTCGCTGGAGGCCGGCGCGGACTTAGCGCGCAGGTATTTCCGCTCGTTCCGCAAGCTAATGCGGCCGGACATGCTGGAAAACTGGTGGACCGACGAAATCGCCGCGCATCTGCAGCAGTTCTACGACGATCTGTTGGCTGGCAAGCGCCCGAAGCTGGCGCTGATGACCGGGCCGCAGCACGGCAAGTCATGGGCCGCGACCGACTTCGCCGCTTGGGTCGCAGGCAAGAACCCCGATTTGAAAATCATCTTCGCGGCGTATTCCGAGGACTTGGGCCGTCGCACTAATCGCTGGATGCAGCGCATGCTGACTTCAGGCGACTACCGGTTCACCTTTGGCAAGGTCAATGTCGGCAAGCAGGGCTGGGAATGCAACTCCGAGCTGATCGAATTCCCCGACTATGCCGGTTCGTTCCGCAACACCACGGTGCAAGGCCCGATCAATGGTATGGAATTGAATCTCGGCATCATTGACGATCCGGTGAAAGGGCGTCAGGAAGCCAATTCGAAATCCATCCGCGACTCGACGTGGAATTGGTACAATGACGACTTCCTGTCGCGGTTCTCCGCCAATGCCGGGATGCTGTGTATCATGACGCGCTGGCATGTCGATGATCTGCTGGGGCGGGCGTTGGAGCGACAAAAAGATTGGAAAGTGCTGCGCTATCCGGCCGTTGCTGAACAGGACGAGCCGCATCGCAAGAAGGGGCAAGCGTTATTCCCTGAATTGAAGCCGCTCGGCTTCCTGCTGCAGCGCAAAGCCGAATTGAGCGAAGGGTCGTGGCAAGCGCTGTATCAGCAAAGCCCGATCATTGTCGGCGGCGGCGCCATCCCGATTGAGAAACTGCGGCTGCTGCCGAACTGGCAGCGATCCGGCAACAAGGACATCAAGCGCAGCGTCCGCTACATCGACAAGGGCGGCAGTCAGGACGAAGGCTCCTATACCGCTGGCGTGCTGATGCACAAGATGCAGAACGGCACGTTTGTGATCAGCCATATCTTTTGCGGCCAGTGGTCGGCGCTGGAGCGGGAGCAGAAGATCAGGGTGTATTGCGATGCCGACAAAAAACTGCTCAAGACCTCTTACGAGGTGGTGATCGAGCAGGAGCCGGGCAGTGGCGGCAAGGAATCAGCCGAGAATACCATCCGCAATCTAGCCGGACTCAAAGTCGCTGCCGACAAAGTCACCGGCAGCAAGGAGGTTCGCGCCGAACCGTTCGTCGCTCAATGCCAGAACGACAATGTCCGTTTGGTGGCTGGCGATTGGACACATGCATTTATGGATGAATGCGAGAACTGGCCGGTTGGCAAGTATCGGGATCAAGTGGACGCTGCAGCCGGTGCATTCAATAAGCTGACAGCCGGTTATGCCTATACGCTGGAGCCGTTTCAGCCGGGGTTTGTCGATCTCGACAAAAGATGAGATGACACATCCGGCTACCATGACGGTGCTATGGGATCACGACGAGGTTCACCCGCGCTACCACGATTGGAAGGTGATAGCTTTCCCCGCCATTGCCGAAAAGGATTATCCTTCGCTTGGCAGCAACGCTTGACTCAAATTAGGCATAGAATAGGCATGTTAAATGCCTAACCTGAACACCGCCTTTTCGAACGTCCAGTTTCGCATCGAGCGCAACTACCCGCAGCGGCATAGTATTAGTTTCACCGCGCACATGCCCGGACACGACCGAGACCGCACCAAATTCCCCCATCAGCAACGAATGGCCCACTCGGCGCAGAAGTCGGGTGGGCCTGTTGTTTTTTGGCGTCACAACAGCTCCGGCAGCTTCGCCACGTTGGCCCGCGATCCGACGCGCCCGACGGGCGTCAGTGCCCTTAACCGGTGCATCATCTTCTTAGAATTGCGCCGGCGGCCGCCTTGCAAATCACGTCATAGTGGATCATGGCAGTGTTAGGATCGGGTTGTTTTGTCGCGTCTGACAGCACTGTCGTTGCGTCCATGCGACCGGTTACTCGATCAATGCTGCCCCTGATGGCGACGCTGAAGCCGTAGTCGACGATCTGCCTTCCGCCGAAGTTGATGCTGGCCTCATCGACATCGTCGATTGGAATGAAGTAGCCAAAAAAGAACACGGTCTGCTCATCGAGGGAACCTTTCTTTCCCGGCGCTGTGACAGGCGGGGTTCGGGAAATGGGTCGGCGCGTCGCGGATCGCCTGCCGTTTCATCGATCGCGCCGTCTCCCAAGATATTCTGCGAGTTCATTCTTGCTGAGGCAATTCAGAACGCGTTCTTTCGGCACGCCGCCCTTGCGCGCCATCTCGACGCCCCAATGCGTCAGGTCGATTTCCCGCGTCGAGTGTGCATCCGGGTTGACTACGCTGGAGCGAAACCGGAGGCCCCCTCGTCAACCCGCCGTCGCGTCGTGGATTCGGCACAGGCGTTATGGAGCGGGTTATTGGCGACCAGTTGAAGGGCGAGATACGCTTCCAATGGCACTCGGAAGGGTTGGTTTGCAATATCGCCATACCCTTGGGAGACGATGGCCATTGAAGTTTTTGCCTGTCGTGAAACCACCACGGCTTTGGATGTGCTGCCGCAGTGAATGTCCAGTAATGGCCCAAAGCGGATATCAAAAATCGCGACGAGTGGTGTCTGCGCTTGCCGAAGCAGATTTGCCAGTGATCTGTGTTGAGACGTGGCACATGCGAGCAGTGTTAAAGGCGCAGATCAATAAGACTGA
>JBAPZR010000880.1:0-7338 GCA_049285335.1 Xanthobacteraceae bacterium
GGATGAGGCAAGGCGGATCGCGGTGAACTTGGCGAAGCTGCGCGCGGCCCTTTTTCCCCAGCGTACTAATTTGAAATGCACCGTGGCTCGATTTCGCGGAGTGCGAATAGCAACGACTCTATCTCATTCTCGATAGAGTTAAGTGCAGCGGCCGGTAGCGCCACACCGACGTCGCCAACGTGCCAATATTCCACGCGCTGTTCCCAACCAGGAAATCGCCCCAACAGTAAGGGACGATGTTCAGTTTCGTTTAGCGCCACGATCCGATCAGCAGCCTCTAAATCGGTTATAATACATTGCTGCGGTGGCCGATTAGCCCCTTGGGAGGGTAAACCGCGCTCCCCTAGAGCTCTAACGACGAACGGCGATAGCGAGCCAACATTGTCTATCCCGCATTCAATAGCGAGAGCGCGAGATTGTGCGATCCAGTGCAATCCGGCCTGCGGCGCGCGATGGTTGAACAGCTCTTCCGCAAAACGACTTCGATAGTAGTTGCCGGTGCAGAGGAAAAGTAAAGTTTTCATGCATTCACTTGAAAAGCATCGTTGCGGCGTTCGCACTCGGGACGATGCACAACGCCATTACTGCGCACGCGAGCCACCTAATCGGCGCAAGCCCTCCCTCACCCGCCATTATCTGATAAGCCCTTACCCTCCGACAATGGACCAAACACAGCTTGTGCGTATCAGCGCGAAATGTGATCGCCGTCACATTCCGTAATTGTCGTTTGTGGGAGATTTGAGGTGGAGGTGGGCCAAACCACCTCCAAGTCTGCCCTACTGCCCCCGCTCCCTCTACAAGCGGGGGCTTTTTTCTTCCGCGAGCGATAGAACCCGACGATCTGTGGAGTGAGCGAAGCTCCTCTTAAAGCCCTGCATTGCAGGTGTCTGCCCTACTACCCAGTGCGATAGCTGAGCTTCGCCCATATTCAAGATATTCATTTCATAGGTGACAACTGTGACAAACGTCACAACAAAATGGAAAAGCTATAAAACGTGATGGCTGTCACGTCTACTCCTTTCCAGTTTCTGGCAACACCGATTTGGCGGCCGGGCTTTGGTTGGCTCTGGGGCCCGGTCTCGCCTGAGGCCCCGGTCGAGTAAACCTCCGGCCGGGGCCTCTCTCTCGATCATCCGGTTTTGACATGGATCAATGCCGCGATTGCGATCTGCTGTTGGGATCATAACAGCGCGTCATGGACGACGCGCTCCCTAAGTCAGGCACGTACTAAGGCCACCCCATTAGGGTGGCCTTTTTCTTTCTAGTGTTTGGTGTTCGCAGCCAAGCGTTAAAGCAATGGCGAAAACCAAAGTTAAACTCTCTCGGTCTGCGCCCAAGCGGACAATAACAAAGCAGCAGGCAGTCCGGCATTTGATCCATTCCGCCGTCCGCATGATCTGCGCAGGAGAAGACCCGTTCGCAATTCAACTCCTAGTGCAGTCGGCTGATAAGCTGCTGATTGATCTCGCCAAGAAAACCAAACGAAAACTTCCGTTCGCGTGGGGCGAATTTGTAAAGCCGCAATACGAAAATGCTGTGATTGCAACCATCAGGGAAACATCGAATTTCTTTAAGCACGCAGATAAGGACCACGATGCCGCCCTGCATGTCGTTGACATTGCGCTGATGAATATTCTTCAGCTTAGTATTTGTGTTGTGAATTACGCGGCGCTATTTGGCGAGTGGACGGATCACATGAAATTGGCATTTTTTATCGGGAAAGTTATTCATCCCGATGGCTTCGTGCGACCAGACGAGCGCGAACGATTTGACGCGGCGTTTGTAACTGTACAGAACATGAACTTGGCTTCATTCCTAAGCGGTTGGTGGAATAATCGGATAAGCAAACTTGCGTTGCCTAACCTCGATCGAGAGAAAGCTGAAGACCTACAAGATACCCAGCCACTCTACGGCATGGGACTATCAGACATCCCCAAGGCATAAGACCCGATTGGTCAAGGATTACCCACAGAATTCGCGAAAGGCTTTATTTCATCAGATAGACAGGCAATCCCCTATGATGGGGTCGCAGCGAGCCGTCCAAATACCCAATATAGCGCGATGCTCACGAGGACAGCGCCTCCAAGAATTATCGGAGTGAAGACGATGTACGCTCGATCTTCTTCCTCGACCGACCAATTTTCTCGCATGACGAAATACGAAAGGATCCCCATTGTCGGGAAAAAGATGAAACCACCAAGTCTCAGCCAATTGAACCAGCCGGAGAACGTCGGTCGCTCATAGAGAAGGTCGCTAATCCAAGCCGCGGCCACGATCAGAAAGCCCCAAAATGCAAGGCGCCGCTCACGGCGCGCCTGCACCTTTGCATCGACCTGGACCCATGACGCTTCCAGCGCTGTATTGTGTATGTAGTCCTCAGCGTTATCGATCAATGTCCCGTCGTCACGTATTGCGCCAGCTTCAACCTTGCTGATGGCATCCTCCAAAGACAGCCGTTCGTGTTCAATAAACGTCAACGACAACGGTGGCTCGGCCTTTCGGAGGCTATCAGCCAAGGACGCGCGTGCACGATGATAGAACGCACGACGGGCTTCGCTGGTCTTTTTGTCGAGAGCTGCGATTGCGTCGCTCATTAAAGGGTACCAGTCAGCCATGCTCTTTGCCCATCTGCGATAATGAGACCGCCACCTTAGTAGACGTGAGTTTGGAGCTGCAAAGGGTTCGAGGAATTTCCCACAGGATTTGCGCGGGGGTGATGGCGCAATCGAGCCGATGAATTTTTGGGGTACGGGCCCGGTCAATCGCTAAAATCAAGATGGTCGCGCAGCGGCCAACAAACAACAAACAAGCATCAAACATTGTTCGTTGCGCTGTGCGTTATTTGTTAGGAGCAATTTGCACAGCGTGATAAACTCGCGTTGCTTCAAATGAAGCGGCCAGCCAACGATGTATCAGATCGCTGACTGGCCTAACCCAAGCCAAGCAGTAGGCCATGGCTAAGGCTAACGGCAGTCTATCTCCAACCAAACGCAAGCCCAAACCCCGCAAAGCGGCGGCAGGCATTGACGCACTAGCCGCAGCTATCGTTGCGATCCAGGCAATCGCCAACAGTGTCAACGCCACACGCTGATCGAAACTTATAACATCTGAGCAATTCAGAAGTCCGCACCAATCGCGGACTTCTTCTTAACGCAAGTCATGCACAAAACGGAGCATGAAATGACGACGATAGGATACACAAGGGTGAGTACGGATGGGCAGACGTTGCAGGCGCAGACAGAGGCGCTACAGCAAGCCCACTGTGCTCGCATCTTTGCCGAGAAGATCAGCGGTGCGCACAGTGATAGGCCACAGCTTGCCAAGGCCATCTCTGCATTAGGCGATGGTGATTGCCTGGATCGTGACCAAGCTGGATCGCCTCGCGAGATCGACCAGGGATTTGCTCAACACAATAGATACTATCGGCAAGGCTGGCGCGACGTTCCGCAGTCTCGGTGATGCTTGGGCGGATACGACCACGCCAGCGGGGAAGCTAATGCTGACTGTGCTAGGTGGATTGGCGGAGTATGAGCGTCACCTGATCCTGAGCCGGACAGCGGAGGGACGCACCAGGGCCAAGGCCAGCGGAGTGAAGTTCGGTCGCAAGCCAACTCTAACTGTGTATCAACGTGCTGAAGCACTACGCATTGCCGTCCGAAATGCCGCTTCTGCAGCATGTGTGGACGGCGCTTTGGCCCATTGAATTAGAATTGGCCCAGGCACGCAGGCAATTGTCGTATTGCCCAACCGTCCCGTCAATCGAACCCGCAATTGGGAATACAATTACCTAGGATGATTGTTGGCGCCTACCGGAAGCCGAAAGCCGCGGTGCGTTAGGTCAGTGACATGCCCGTGGCGCTATGGAGTGACGGCGGCGCTGAAGTTATGGCGGCTTTAGTCCTCTCTAAATACCGATCTTTAAGCGATTACATCCCCTATCAACCCCTAAATTTGCCACGGGTTTGCTGCATGCAGCAGAACTCAAAAATGACCATCCAATGCCAATGGCATATGCCAATGGTATATCTGCCCGTGAAGTGGTCGGACCAATTCCGACTCAATTCCATCAATTGCTCGCTGCAATACCTCATTGCGTCGCCGCGGCCTAACACCCGCCGTGGTACGAGCCGCCATGTGACGCTTGTCGGATAGGGGTAAAACATGCCGATCGCCCGTCAAATGGCAAATCTGTCGGCAAGGGGCCTCAATTCGGCAACTCATGCCGCCGATCGAGAAAAGCCGGGATGTCTGAGTTGTCAGTTGCGGCAATAGGCGACGCTTCATCTGCGCTAAGATCGGTAAGATTGGTAAGATTGCCGGTTTCTGTAGTTTTGTCAGGAGGTTGATTCCCGTTTCTTTCTTTCTTACCGATCTTGCCGACATCTTTCGGAAGGGCATACACGCCACGTTTTATGCGGGTGATCTCGCCACCCGTTCGCATCTTGAACAGCAAGGTATCGATCGCGGTGCGGCTCTTGCTGCCGGTAGCGGCCATGATTTCGGGCACAGACAGGCCGTCGTTTCCCTCCGCCCTCAAGGCGTTTATGACGGCCGCCCGTTCGTTAGAAATGCACACGTCAGCTGCCGCCCCCAAGATATTCCATCGGCACGAGGACCGCTCAAACTGTAACGCGGTTTCCATTTCCTCAATGTCTCGGCCCCGAGCGTACAGTGTGACGGAACCAGCCTGCTGTTTCAGAACCAAAATCGTGTCAGCTGCGCCGGTAAGTCCTAGCGTTCCGGACACGGTGTCGAACGGGTCATCGGCCTCCATTTTGCGAACGTGGTGGTTAATAACGATTGCGACGCGATATTTGCTCGCGATTTTCTGCAGGCCCGCTACCGCGGCATAGTCCGCGCTGTACGCTGCGGTTTTTCCGTTTTGAATCGGCCGAAATTTTTCGAGTGTGTCGATTGCGATCAACACAGGGTCCGCAACCGACTTACACCATTCCTCAATGTCGGCTAGTCCGCCTTGATCCGCTCTTTTCCACTCAGTGACCAGCAAAAGCCTCTGCGGCCAAGTTTCCGCGGTCGGTAGAATCTTTGCCATACGACCCTTTAGGCGTCGCTTGTTATCTTCCAGAGCTAGGTAAAGAACATCGCCCTGTACCGGTTTGAGAGTTCCCAGCGTAAAGCGATCTGAGGCCGCAGCTACGCAGAGATCGAGGGTCAGCCACGACTTTCCAATCTTTGGCTTGCCGGCGAGAATCGTTGCACCCTCTGAGATGTAGCCCGGGATGATGTAGCGGACTGGGGGAAAGGTCATGGTCTGCAGAGCCGCGGCTGTAACAAGCTGTGCGCGCCAGCCAGAGCGATGTTCGGCGGGTGCCTTGCCGTCGTCTTGAGGAGGAGACCACGGCGTTGCCGCATCAATCCGCGCCACCAGATCGTCCCGCGTTCCACCACGTGCGGTGAAATCCGAAACGTCTCCCTTTAGTGGGAGCTCCGGGAAGTGAACCACCTTAATCGATGTCGCCCCAGCCGCGTGCGCGACAGCGGCTTTCTTTTCGGCATGAGCCCGGCCCTGCTCATCGTTGTCGGCTAGAATTACGATATCGCGAGCTTCCAATTCGTGTGCGATGCCATTAGGCAAGCCGTCGCCTACACCGCCAAACGTGAACGCCAGTAGACCCAGCTTTTGGTGCAGCTCATCAACGTCTTTCTCGCCCTCGGGCCAGAGAACCTGATCATATTCCCGGTCGAATCGATCGATGCCGGCGGTGACGTAGGGAACGGGGCAATAATCGGCGGGCTGCTTCGTCTGCCATCCTGCCGGCACACGGTACAATTGAACGAATTTCTCGCTCTTAAACTTGAGCTTGATTTTGACAGGCTTGCCGTCGTCGCGTTTGTATACATGACGGCGTAGCTCATCCTTGAAGCGGGGCGGTCCTTCGTCGTCGTAATTGTATATCCTCGCCGTCGTGCTCGAGGCTCGTTCGAACGAATTGCCGCTGGCAGCACCAGCGATTTTCGACGGCACCCTGAGCCATTCGGCAAGCTCGCGCGCCGCATCACCCTGACTGCAGCCACGAATATAGGCGACCAACGAGACGTAATCGCTGCCCTTTTCACCTGTTGCAAAGTCACACCAAACACCGCTTCGCACGTTGATTGTGAAGGAACCCAAAGTTTTGTCGTTCCGTCGCGGGTTTAAGGCAATGTATTCTGGGCCGCTGAATTTTCCGCTTGGGAGCAACCAACAAAGCACGTCGCGAGCCGCGCTGCGGGCCGCAGCATTGATGCCATCGAAATCGATAGTTGGTGGGCGTTGTCTTTCGGACATCGCTTCGGCTCTTCAAAACGGAATTTCATCGTCAAGTTCGGCGCCGCCGCTTGTGGGGATTGGTGTCGGCGCCGTCGTGCCATTTTTCTGTTTGTGGTCGGGTTTGTTGCGGCCTATGCGATGCGTCGGCTCGCACTTGAAAGCGGCGACGCTCAGACCGTGGCGCTCTGTCCCGTCGCTTCCTGCCCAGAAGTCGAGCTTAATCGTGCCCTCGATATAGCAGCGGTCAGATTTTTTCAGATCGGCCGCGACCTCAGCCGCTTTGCCGAAAACTGCGCAGGTGAGCCATTGAACGGCGTCATCCTTGCCAACGCCGATACGCAATCTCGTCCAGGGCTTGCCGGCCTGTGAGGTCCGCTGCTCAGCGTCTGCGGCGAGAAAGCCGTAAAAGGCGCAATCAATGCTCATGGCTGTTTGTCCCCGCGATTATGTGCGCGGCTTGCAAACGGCCTGACTCGGCATTATTGGAGGGTATCCAGCCACACCAATTCGCCTAAAGCCGGGGCCGTGCAAGCAACGCGCGACTCCCGGTCAGGCGGCTGCCAAGTCATCTCCATTGTTGCAGACATGCTTGGCGATAAAAGTTTCCACGTCGCTGCGGCGGTAATAGATGCGCCGGCCGATGCGAATGTATGGGCAACCGTCGCCGCACTCGCGTTCGTTTTCGAGCGTGCGGACATGGCACCGCCGGTATGCGGCGCATTCTTTGGCGGTGAGAAGATCGGTTTGCGTGGTCATATGCTGTGTTCCTCATTGCCTCCACACTGAGGCGAAACAGCAGCAAATTAGGACAGGCGGGCCGGGGCCGCATGGCCTGATGTCCGATTAAACGGTACGCTTTTTTGTGCGCTTTTGTCGGCTGCGGCCGGTGAATCGCCGCCGGTTTTTCTTTTCGGCAGGAAATGGAATGCCGCTTTCGGTTAACAGGTCGGCAACTAGATGCCGCTGCTCGGGCTCGGGATCATTGGGCAAATGTTCTGCAACAATGGCGAAAAGGTTCTGGCGCAACGCAAGTCGCCTTTGGTTTGCGTCCGGGCGGTGCGCAATAA
>JBAPZR010000881.1:0-2755 GCA_049285335.1 Xanthobacteraceae bacterium
GGGTGACGTTTACTTGGTTTAACGAATTATCGTTGAACGAGATGATGAAGCAGGCCGCGAGGCTCGCTCCTCAGTCTGCTATCTTTTGGTTGACGCTGATTGTCGATGCGGCGGGGGCGTCACATCAAGAGTTTGATGCAATGACGCTGCTTGGCGCGGTCGCTAACGCGCCAATATTTTCTTTCGTCGACGCCTATTTGGGTAAGGGTATTGTCGGTGGTCCGCTAATATCAGTGCGAGATGTAGGGAAGGCGACTGCGCATGCTGCCGTTCGCATCCTTGATGGTGAGAAGGCGAGCGATGTCAGGACATCACCTATCGGTTTTGGGACGCCAAAGTTTGACTGGAGGGAACTCCAGCGGTGGAACATTAGTGAAAGTCGGCTGCCGCCGGGAAGTAAGATTCTATTTCGTCCCCCGACGGCGTGGGACCAATATCAATGGCAAATCATACTGATTGCGGCTGCATTCCTGCTGCAATCCGCGTTGATCGCCGGGCTGCTCTTTGAGCACCGGCGTCGCCGCAACGCTGAAGGTCTCGCCCACCGCAGCATGGGAGAGCTTGCGAACATTAACCGCATCGCAACGGCGGGCGAATTGTCAGCGTCGATCGCACATGAGATGAGGCAGCCGTTGGCCGCAATGGTCACGAATGTGGGAGCTGGCCTGCGCTGGTTGGGCGCAGCCGAGCCGAACTTTGAGGAGGCGCGCGCAGCGCTCCAAAACGTGATCAAGGATGGCAACCGCGCAGCCGATGTGGTCGACAGTGTTCGGGCAATGTACAAAAAGGAGCAAACAGAGAGAACTCAGCTCAACCTGAACGATCTCATCAATAGCGTGCTGTACCTGCTCCGGGACGAACTCCGGCCGCAACATATTATTTTGCGAACGAATTTGGACCCGCAGCTTCCGCCCGTGCAGGGGCACAGAGGCGAGCTGCAGCAGGTCATCTTAAATCTAGTCAGGAATGCAGCCGACGCGATGAGTAAGATTTCATATCGACCGCGCGTGCTGACCGTGAAGTCCGAAATTCAACCACCAAACGATGTGCTGATATCGATCGCAGATAGTGGAACAGGTATCGATCCAAAGGACATCGACCACATCTTCGATGCGTTCTTCACAACGAAATCGAACGGAATGGGGGTGGGCCTCTCGATTTGCAAGTCAATCATCGATGACCATGGCGGCCGTCTATGGGCCTCGCCCGATCTGAAATATGGAGCGGTTTTTTATATCTCTTTGCCGATTGGCAAGGTTACCAGCCTCGCTACACGACCCGCCCGACTACACCGGCGAACAAAGGGCGCCCTGAAGGTGCAGCAAAGATTTAATGCTGGTGTTGCATCGACCGATTGAGCCGGCAACCCAAAGCGGACATTGGTTCTTAATGGGTTTGATCTAGATCAAGGATCGCGGTGAGGGGCCAATGCGAAGTCCACTGTCCGCGAAACCCCACATCGTCTCCAAACGTCCAAAGGAAATAGCGACGGATAGACCAATCCCCGCGAAGGTCGGCTACGCCCCGGGGCCCAAAGCAATTTTGCCGAAGGAGGAACACTAAATGTTGTATCACGCCGATTTCCGTATCGGGTATCCGGCATCCATGTCGCAAAAGGATTTTTTCTCTATCTGGGCCAAGAAAGCCGAAGCAGCTTTAGGCGCAAAAAAGGCGGGCCTGGTCGTCAACATCTGGAAATGTGTGGGGTTGCGGCGTGTAATCGTTGTCGTCGACGTGGATAGTTCGGATACGCTCGACCAACTCCTGCTCGATCTGCCGATTATGAAAGAAAACGGTCAACATGTGCAGGTCGATATTACTCCGCTGCGCCGGTTCGAAGACTTTGCCGCTGACGTGAAAAAGCGGCTTGAGTAATCGGGCAGCCTCTAGTCGATGACGCAAAGGCGAAGGGTGATGTCTGCTTTTGGCACAAAGCGGACATAGGCTCTTCCAGCGCAACGGTCTAATCCGATACGATAACGGGCCCTGAAAACTCGAAGAGGCTGCAATGAAGCGGCGCGAGTTCATCACGCTCGCTGGGGCCGTCGCGGCTACAGTGCCGCTTTCGGCCCGTGCGCAACCGACGACGATGCCGTTAATCGGGTTTCTCAGCAGTCGATCGCCCGGCGAATCGTCTGGTGTGGTCGCTGCGTTCCAGCAAGGCTTCGAGACTGGATTTGCGGAAGGACGAAACCTGTCGATCGCATTTCGCTGGGCCGAAGGCCATTATGACAGATTGCAAGCGCTTGCAGCGGAGCTTGTAAACCTGCGTGTGACCGCGCTTTTTGCGGCAGGCGGGTCACCCTCTGCGGTCGCTGCCAAGGCTGCAACGACAACGATCCCAATCGTCTTCTCCGCCGTGAATGATCCAGTTCAACTTGGACTGATCAGAAGTCTTAATCAGCCGGGCGGAAACATTACCGGTATGAGTACGTTTACTGCGGAACTCGCGGCAAAAAGCGTAGAGCTTCTGAAGGGCATGGTGCCGACGGCCGCCATCGTCGCCTATCTGGTCAACCCAACCAGCCCTGACGCCAAAATCTATTCAGAACCAGCGGTGGCTGCGGCGAAAGCCTTGGACATTAAAGTTCACGTGCTCGGCGCCAGCACCCAGCAAGAACTGGATGACGGCTTCGCATCTTTGAAGAAGTTAGGTGCGAACGGATTGGTCGTGCCTGGCGAACCTTTTTTCGATACTCAACGGGAAAGGATCGTGGCGCTCGCGGAGCAATACGCGATTCCTGCGATCTATACC
>JBAPZR010000882.1:0-1877 GCA_049285335.1 Xanthobacteraceae bacterium
GGGGAAGGTCGGCTCGAACGGCGGCAGAGCGTTCGCGGTCGGACCGGTGACGCCATTGGTCGTTCGTGGGCCGGCTCCGGTACTGTCATGGTCACCGCGGCGCATACTTCCCGCGAGTGACGACACAATCGTGCGCTTGCTGGAACTGTATCGCCACACCGATCACGACTTCGCGCGTGTCCTCGAAAACCGCATCAAGCTCGCCTCACTCACACAAGACAACGGCGCGGCGTTGTCGGGGAGCGGACAAGTGACCGGGCCCAATATTGTGGGCGCCTTTTTTGCCGAGGCTGTCGGAGCCGCTGCAGCGTTTTTGGCCCAAGGCGATGGTCCGCGGGTCGGCGCACTCGCGCTGGACGGTTGGGACACACACTATAATGAAGGCATAGCCACTGGCCAGTTGGCTCAACTGCTCGGCGCGCTTGACAGGGCGCTCGACACGGCCAAGCAAAATATGGGACCGGCGTGGCGCGAAACCGTGGTGGTGCTGATCACGGAATTCGGCCGCACGGCGCGCATCAACGGGACCCTGGGCACCGACCACGGCACTGCCACCGTCGTGCTTCTCGCCGGCGGCGCGCTCAAAGGGGGTCGCGTGATCGCTGACTGGCCTGGGTTGAAAGCCGCTGACCTTTTGGAGGATCGCGACCTCAAGCCGACCATCGATGTACGCGGGGTGCTCAAGGGACTGCTGAAGGACCATTTGCGGGCGGACGAGCGCGCGCTTGCAACCGATGTGTTTCCTGGCAGCACCGATGTGAGCCCGATTGCAGATCTGGTCGCATCAGTTTGATCGCTGTTGGATAGACGTAAGGAGAAAAGAATGGCTAACATTTTGGGAGTAGCTGCTTTACTGTGTCTCGTAACCGCCCCAATTTCAGCCTTCGCCTTCGACATGGCAAAGTGCAACCAACATTGCGCTGTAAACTGTGCTGGAAAAGGCAATTTTTGCCAAATCAATTGCGCGCACAGATGTAGCCAAGGCGGACACGGTAGCAGTGAAATTCCGACGCGATAAAGGTGGGCCTGACATTGTAGCTCTTCGGCAGCTTTTCCATTTATCGTCATGGCGGTAGGCAAACTCCCAGTCCGCTCCTGCTTGATCGATGCGGAGGCGTGAGGAGAGGAATGGGCTTACCATCTTTGAGTCGATGCGCTGACACGGCTCGCTCGCCAATGCCAAGCGCGTTCGTGTCGTTCAAGCAAAGGATCAGGCCATGCGCGACTTTCGCGACGCTAAAGTCATGGCGCACACCCTGCGTGCGGCTCTCGTCACCAAGGGTCTCAACATCACCGTCAGCCAAAGCCTCGAACTGATCGCCCAGGCGTTCGGCGTGGCCGATTGGAATACTCTCTCAGCTGTGATCCGCGAGGAGACGGCTGGTCTTCACAACAACGCCGCCGCGCCTGAGTCGCCTACCACCGCGACTATACACCGGGCACTCGCCTACGCGCGTCAGCGAAAGGACCAATACGTGACGCTGGAGCACCTCCTGCTCGCCCTGATCGATGACGTAGACGCTTCCGCAGTGATGAAGGCCTGCAAAGTCGATCTTGGTGGGCTAAAAGACAAGCTTACCAAATATATCGACGATGACTTGAAGACACTGGCAATCTACGACGGCGGCGAGCCCAAGCATACCGCTGGCTTTCAACGCGTTGTTCGGCAGCGCGCGGCGCACTACGCGGAGGAGAGGAGTAGTCCTAACTGGACGGGCGCGGAGCTTCTTGTGGCGATATTCGATGAGAGACAGAGCCCCGCCACGAGGCTTCTCGGTGAGCAGGACATGACACGCCAAGACGCGCTCAACTTCAACATCCACGGCGTCGTAAAGTGAGGCGAAGAAACCTCAGTTTAGTCTGGCATCGCAATAAGC
>JBAPZR010000883.1:0-1506 GCA_049285335.1 Xanthobacteraceae bacterium
GGTCGAAGAGGCCAGCGGACGTATTGGTGTGGCGAAAGTACCAACGAACCCGGCTGATCTCGCCGAAGGCGTGCTGCGGGGGCTCGAATTGGCGATTAGCCGCTACGATGTGATTCACGCCGAGGTCGGACTTCTTTCGCACGCAACCACCGTTGTGACCAACGCCATCCTCGAGGAAAAGGGGGCGCGTGCAGCGCTGATTACGACGCGCGGCTTCCGCGACGTGCTCGAGCTTCGGCGCTCCGCGCGCGCGAACCTTTACGACCTATTCCAGGATGCACCGGCGACGCTGATCCCACGTCGTCGTAGATTCGAAATCAGTGAACGCATCGGTGCAGATGGGACCATCATCGTGCCTCTTGTCGAAAGCGAGATCGATGGACTGATCGCGGCGCTGAAGACGGCGCGCGTCGACGCAATTGCCGTCTCACTTGTGTTCAGTTTCCTCAATCCTGAGCACGAGCGCCAGCTCGGCGCCCGGCTGCGAGCGGCGCTGCCAGATGTGCCAGTTTATCTATCGTCGGATGTGTTACCCGAGATTAAGGAGTTCGAGCGTACCAGCACGACCGCAGTTTGTGCCTGCGTTGGGCCAATTCTCGCCTCCTATCTGGAGCGATTAGAAGGTGTCACGCGCAGCCGAAAGCTACCGCTGCTTTACCTGATGGGATCGAACGGCGGCATTCTTGAAGCTAGCGAAGCCATCTCCGTGCCAGCCACGACTGTCGAGTCGGGTCCGGCAGCCGGCGTCGTTGCAGCTGCGTTGGTGGCCCGACAAACCGGACACCAAAACCTCCTATCGTTCGACATGGGCGGCACAACCGCCAAGGCAAGCCTCATCCGAGAAGGCCAGTACGAAACAACGCCGGAATACGAGGTTGGAGGCGGATCCAGCATGGCACGGTGGACGAGCGGGACCGGTCATCCAATTCGCTTACCGGTGATCGATCTGGCCGAAGTATCTGCCGGAGGCGGATCAATCGCGTGGATCGACCGGGCTGGATCGCTCCGAGTCGGCCCGAAAAGTGCCGGTGCTGATCCAGGCCCAGCGTGTTATGCGCGCGGTGGGGCCGAGCCGACCGTCACGGACTGCAATCTCCTGCTCGGCTACCTTGATGAGAAGTCGCTGCTTGATGGCGACCTACCGATTGATCATGCCGCTGCCACCGCAGCTGTCCGGACCCGGCTCGCCGAACCGCTTGGGATCGATACACGCACGGCTGCGGCCGCTGTCATCGACATTGTCAATCATGCGATGGCGGAGGTTCTCAAGATCGTTTCCATCCAACGCGGCCACGATCCACGTGATTTCGTGCTTACCGCCTTCGGTGGAGCGGGACCTCTCCACGCTGCCGCGCTCGCAAGCGAACTAGGCATAGCCGAGGTGATTTGCCCGCCGATCCCGGGAGCTTTTTCGGCACTCGGGCTGATCGGCACAGACTTGAAGCGCGACTACGTGCAGACCTTATTCACCACGACCGACATCGCCGATCCCGCGGCGGTGGAGGC
>JBAPZR010000884.1:0-3548 GCA_049285335.1 Xanthobacteraceae bacterium
ATGTTATCCCCCTCAATTCTTGCGCTTTTGAGGCACCTAGTCATAGCGCCTCGCGATGCCGCCTCCATTTACCTCCGGACAATCGCGAAAATTAGGAGTATAACGTCAGCATTGAGGGTTCGGGGCGATCCGATTCGGGATCGACTCATGGCTGAGAATCCGGACAAACCGCGCCCTGCTCCGTTCACGGAGTGGGTCGCATCTGAACCCGTTGCGCTGATGTTTGGTATTGTTGCGATCCCAGTGCTCGCTATCGCACTCGGCATCTGCATTACGATCCTGGCAAACGCGCTCCGGTAGACTCGGACATCAAGCAGCAAACAATATTCTGAAGCAGCGGATTACCCAAGGTTTCGAGGAAACTCATGAAATATGCTTCGACGATTGCGATTTTGCTTTCAGTCGGTGCGGCAGACACCGTCGACGCAACGACATATAAAGACATCGCTGGACAATGGTGCGGTGACGTCACCGATTACGTCTTCGCGCCGAATACGCTGACAGTGAAATTTCACGACGGCAGGCCGGCCAATGCGTTCAAGATCACGAAATACACCTACACCAACGACAGCGTAAGTATCGATTGGGTCAACGCTGCCGGCAAAGGGTCGGTCACGGTATTCGCGGAATTCGGCGGCAGCAGCCCTATCGCCATGGCGCAACAACAGGAGGGCGATAAGCCGCGTCGGCCCTTCCATCGGTGCTAAGACCGCGAAGCGGCACGGTCGCCGTCGTCTGACCGACGCACACTGACCGGAGTTTGTTGCTTGAGCGGCCTAACTGCAGATCAGCTGCCGTTGGCTTATTCAGCCATTGGTTTGTGCCAACGGCGCTTCGATTGGCCAAAGATGCAGCCGACAAGGAGCGCGCCGGTTAATGATTACGACGACGCCTTGAAACGAATACATCACCGGCCCGCATATCGAAACGCGCGGGTTGAATGGTAAGGGGGAGGCCGCCTTATCGTGCGGCTGTCTTCTGACCTGATCCGAAGTAGGCCGCCTCATGTCGGCGCGATCGTCGCCGAAATGGCAGGGAGATCGCTGAGGGCGGGCGCGGTGATCGCCTGCTAGTGCTTCTTGCCGTATTGGCTCGCGTACGAGGTGCCGAGTTTGACCTGGCTTTGCATGCCGGCGAACGGTGAGGGCGCTTCGGCGCCTTTCTTCTTGTTCTTGTCCTGCTTCGGCTTCTTCTTTTCCCTGTTGCTGCGTATCTGACCTTTCGCCATGGTGACCTCCAGACCTTCGATAGGTGAATAGTGGAGCGTAGCCCATCCGCCTGCCACAGCGATACATGTGACGCGAACGAGTCCCTCCTGCCCGTATTATGGGTGTTGATGCGAATTGAAGATTTTCGCTTAGTTCGCCGCTTTACCGGTGATGATGCCCCTATTATTAGGGCGCATTAGCCTAATCCTTGCTTGAATCGATCTCGAGAGAGCGACGGCAGCGCGGCGACCTTGAGTGCCTCAGGTTCGTGCGCGAGCTGCTGGGATTTCATCGCCTCGGCGCTAGGCGCCTCGTAGTCGGCCGGTGACTTGATCGAACCCCACGGCGTGGTTCTGATTGTCGAGACAAAATTCTTCTCGCGGCCATCGCGGAACTTGATCTTCCAGGAGATGGTGGCCTTATCCTCTTCGCGGCGCACCCGCACGCTGTGGCCCAAGGGAGCGAAGTCGGCATAGCCGCGGCAGTCGATCGCGAATTGCGGGCAGGCCTTAACGCAGGAGTAGCACTCCCAGCACATATTCGGCTCGATGTTGAAGGCGCGGCGATAGGTGGTATCGATGTGCATGATGTCGGACGGGCAGATATCCACGCAATGTCCGCAGCCATCGCAGCGAGTCATATAAACGAAGGTCGGCATGATATGTATTATCTCCTGTCGCGAAGGTCAGTGCGGCGTCGATCAGTAATGTTGGGCATATTCGACGCGCCGCTCAGCGACGAGCGGATCATTCGCTTGTGCGGGGGCGGTGGCCCTTTCATGCCGACCATACGCGTAAGCACTGATGACTGAAAGCCGGCTCAAAGAGCACCGCTTATAATTCCTTAAAGCGATATCCGACACCATACAGCGTTTCGATCATGTCGAATTCGTTGTCGCTGGCGTTGAATTTTTTGCGCAGCCTTTTAACGTGACTGTCGATAGTGCGATCGTCCACATAGACCTGATCGTCATAGGCCGCGTCCATCAGGGCGTTGCGGCTTTTCACTACGCCAGGGCGGCTTGCCAGGGCTTGCAGGATCAGAAACTCGGTTACGGTGAGCGTCACCTGCTCATTTTTCCAGATGCAGGTGTGGCGTTCCGGATCCATGCGCAATTGCCCGCGCTCGAGCGCCTTGCTGTCGGCGTCCTTGGGCAGGCTGCCGTCTTTGGGCGAGGAGCGGCGCAGCACCGCTTTGACGCGTTCGGTTAGAAGCCGCTGCGAAAACGGTTTGCGGATGAAGTCGTCGGCGCCCATTTTGAGGCCGAACAGTTCATCGATCTCCTCTTCCTTCGAGGTCAAGAAGATCACCGGCAAATCGGATTTCTGCCGCAGCCGGCGCAATGTTTCCATGCCGTCCATCCGCGGCATCTTGATATCAAGGATGGCGAGATCCGGCGGCGCGGTTTTAAAGCCTTCGAGCGCTGAAGCGCCGTCGGTGTAAGTGGTGATTCGATAGCCTTCGGCTTCAAGCGCGATCGATACCGAGGTCAGGATATTGCGGTCGTCGTCGACGAGAGCAATTGTCGGCATGGCGGCCTCCTTACGTGATCTGGCATGAGTCGGCCGCAGCATCATCAGCCCGGCCCCCAAAGGAGATTGAATGTCTACGTGGGGGCGAAAATGTGACGCCTCGCCGGGGGGCTTAGTTCGGTTTACCCTTCCTCCTTGTTTTTGATGTCGCCGCCGATGATGTCGGTGACATCGGCGTCCTCTTCTTCCTGTTCCTCGATAAAGGTATCATCCTTGTCGGGCGAGTCGTCCATCTCGACCTCTTCCTCCTCGATTCCCGCTTGCTTCTCGATCCCGGTTCCGCGGGCGCCGGCTTCTTGGGGGCGCCCTGGGCCTCGGCATCGGCCTCCTGGAGAGAGACGGTCTCGACCTCCTGCGGCTTGGGTGCGGGAGCCTCCTTCGGAACTGGCGGGCGCGCTGCGACCGGGGTGGCCGGCCGTACCGGCCGGGTCGCCACCACGACCTCATACACCGCTCGGCATTTCGGGCAGTGAATCGGAACTTTGTTCAAGTCATAGAATTTTGCGCCGCAACGGGCGCAGAGTCTCTTGGTACCCAGTTCGGGGTTCGCCACGGTCCGGTCCTTCGCGCAATTTGGGGGCACTTGGCTCGTCGCAAGGCGTCTGTCAATAGTCGATCCGTTGAGCCCGTAACCGGTCCCATCAACTACGATCCCTGACAGCGGATAGCAGCGCTGATTTTCAATGAAAAAAGAGCAGGAGCATATCATGAGGAAAGTCATACGAGGTTACGCTAAAGACAAAAATCTCAATCTCATTCTTATTGGCACGATCCCCGTCGCTCATAGCAAGGATAAACGCTCTCCAAT
>JBAPZR010000885.1:0-8446 GCA_049285335.1 Xanthobacteraceae bacterium
CCGTAAGCGTTTTCAAACCCATTGCCCAGATAACTCGTGCCGAGCCTCTGCGGGGCCTTCCACATACAGTTCGGATCGGTCATGGCGCAGTTGCTCCAGTCGTGGGTTAGTCTACCAATGTTCATCGCCAAGTCTCTAACGTGGCGATTGGCAACTAAACTGAGCGCGGATGATAGAGGAATAGCAGGCAAACCATTTTGCACGCGATAATCATTGATTTGTTTCGCCAACTCTATTTCCAAAGCATCCAAACCGTCGCCTATGCAATTGCCGGGTTGGAGGATTTGCTGGGCATTACATTCAGATTGAGCGCGTAGTGCTGATGGGGGGACCGCCAAAAATGATGCGATGGACACGACAACTGCGATTTTCGATAATTCGCTTATTGAGAACACCGGTATCATTCATCCATCATAGGATGATCTTTCACATCGCGCAGCCTTGGCCATGGGAAGGTTCCACGAAAGCCGACCGAGAAGGTGAATCAGAGGGAGCGATAACATGAAGTCCAATGTATTCTCGGTGACTTTAGGTGCGATGGTAATTTTTGCTTCAAACTCATGCGTCAGCGCGCAACGTTCGTCGCCTATCGTCGAGGTCAGGTCGCCTTTACCCGCTCCGGCAGAATGGGATTAAATAGGCGCACAAGTGCCGAGTTTGTTGAGGCCACCATTATACGGCCTTTTGGTGGATGAATAAAAGCCAGAAAACGATACTAATAAATTGAGGGGTCATGTTTCGGGGGCTAACACATGAAGGAGCTTGGAAATACAATTTATTTGTGGGGCTGTGTTGTAGCGGCGACGGTTCTCGGAGTTGGTGTTGCGGATTTCTGGTTCGGCCACGGCCGATTCACTGCTTTCCTCTCTTGGGTGATGTTAGCCGCTATTCCTTGGATAATCGGCCGCGCATCGCTGTACGGTCTGAGCCGCATTAGGTCGGAGGATCATCTGCCCGTCCAGTATCGCAATGGGGCGGGGAAATAGTCTTTCCGCATCGGACATGACTGTCCGACTCCCGAGGGTTAAGCTCGTGTTGGAAGCTGCTTCACACCGTCAAGGACAATTTTTGTTATTTGGGACGCTTGTAAGCTTAGCGTCGCGTGTTCGGCAATGTCGCGTTCGATGCGCTCGCCCGTGGCCTTTAATGTTCGTCGCAGCGTTTGAAGCTCAGTAATGAGGTGGTCAACCTGGTCTATCGAAACTCTTGATAGTTCGCGCACCGACGCCGTGAGGTCCGCGGGTGACATTTGGTCATCTTCACCCTCGACTGCTTTCTGAGCTGAGGCGCTATCCCAGGCCAGTGTGCGAATATTTCCCTCAAACTCCGGTTCGGATGGCTTGTCCTTGACGGTTACAAGCGACTTGGAAACCATGATTTGTCCCCTCACCACGTTTGTTTGTCCTCACTGATTCGCTCATGTCGACACAAAAATGAGACACGTCAAAGACAAACTGTTTTTACATTGTCGCCGTGTTGTTTGTTTGGTGGATAACCTCGACAATTTGATTGTGTTCTCGCTCGCCGGTTGGGGTGAGCTGTCGGCCTGGAGCTCGATGCCGTCGTTCACTTGTGTTTATTTGGTCGCCGCGCGGTGGACGGGTGAGGCTCGGACCCGCGCTGTCCCCACCGTCAACGCCTATGCGAAGCGGAAACTCCACCGGTATTTTGAGCAATATCAATGAGATTGTGCGGTCGTGTCCAAAACGGGTGTCCCATATCGGGCTGAATTGATGCGATTGTTTCAGGTGGTCTGGCCTGGCGATGGGACTTCGGCGGGCGGGCGGATACCCCACCCTAACGAGGGTTCGGTGGAATTTCCCAGCGCTGCCAGAGGAGGCAATGGAACCTTAGGCCAGCTTCCTACTTGTAGCTAACGGAACCAGGGGAATTGCCATGACATACCGGGATGATTTAGGGGCCAGCCACGTCCCAACGGTCGATTGGCCAGAACTGCTTCTGTGGACGCTTCCGATTGCAATGCTTTGCGTGTTATCGCTCGCTATAATCCGTTAATACAGTTGCGTTGGGCAGAGAGAAAAGCTTGCGTTGGCAAATAGAAAAGCTGCTGTCCGAAGGCGGCTTTAACGGCTTTGCTGTCCGAATTTCCGATCATCACGGGGCGTCCGGGTGACCTTCTATTAGAAACTCAATCAGACTCCTTGAGTCTGCAGCCAGCACTCCAACAGCGCGACCTGCCAAAGCTTGGAGTGGCCCTTGGGCGTCAGCTCGCTCTCGGGGTTTGCCAGAAGCCTCTCGACGTAAGCGCGATTGAACAATCCGCGTTGGCGGGCCCGCGGCGCTTCCAGCACCATTCGCACGAAGTCGAGAAACGCGCCGCGAATATATTTGAGCGCCGGCACCGGAAAATAGCCCTTCGGCCTGTCGATCACCGCATCCGGAACGAGCCCGCGCGACGCTTGCTTGAGGATATATTTGCCGCCGTCGCGAACTTTCAGCTCGGCAGGAATGCGCGCCGCCAGCTCGATCAGTTCGTGATCGAGAAACGGCACGCGGGTTTCGAGACCCCAGGCCATGGCCATATTGTCGACCCGCTTGACCGGGTCGTCGACCATCATGATCTGCGCATCGAGCTGCAGCGTCTTATCGATCGGCCGCGCGTTCGGGCTTGAGCGGAAGAATTCCTCGGTGAATTCCCGGCTATAATCGCCGTTCATCAGTTTCGGCGCGAGCGCTTGACCCATTTCGGCGTGATCGCGATCGAAATAGACCCGCGCATAGTCTTCAACCGGGTCGTTGGAGCGCATCAGCATCGGATACCAGTGATAGCCGCCAAAAATCTCGTCGGCGCCTTGGCCAGTCTGCGCCACCTTCACGTATTTCGATACTTCGCGGGACAGCATGTAGAAGCCGATGGCATCGTGGCTCATCATCGGCTCGGACATCGCCGCCACCATGCCGGGAAGCGCGTCGATCATGGGCGAGCTGTCGACTTCGATGCGGTGATGGTCGGTTCCGAATACTTTGGCGATCAAATCCGAATAACGGAATTCATCGCCTTTAACGTCGCCGACGCTTTCGAAGCCGACCGAGAACGTCTTCAAATCGTCCTGGCCTTGTGCGGCAAGAAGCGCGACCAGGAGTGAGCTGTCTAGTCCGCCCGAAAGAAGGACGCCGACCGGCACATCGGCGACTCGGCGGCGTTTCACGGCCGTGCCAAGCGTCTCACGAATGGCCTCGCGCCAGTCCGCTTCCCCAAGACCGCGATCTTGCGGACGTCGCCCAACCTCAAACCGCCAATAGACCTCCTCACGCCGCCGGCCGTCGGCTTCGATGATGCAAATCGTAGCCGGCGGCAGCTTGCGAACGCCTTTGAGGATCGTCATCGGCGCTGGAACGACGGCATGCCAGCTCATGTAATGATGCAGCGCCGCCGGATCGATGTCGGTGTCGACGTCGCCCGCGCTCAACAGCGCCGGCAGCGTCGAAGCAAAGCGAAACCGGCCCGGCTTTTCCGTATAATAAAGCGGCTTGATGCCAAGCCGGTCACGCGCCAGGACGACGCGCCCGGAATTGCGTTCCCAGATCGCGAAAGCGAACATGCCGTAGAAACGATCGACGCAGCGCGGCCCCCACTCCGCGTAGGCTTTGAGAATGACTTCGGTATCGCCTTGCGAGAAAAACCGGTAGCCTTTCGCGCTTAGTTCACCGCGCAGATCGCGATAATTATATATGCAGCCGTTGAACACGATCGCGAGCCCGAGTTCGGGATCGATCATCGGCTGTTGCGACGTAGCGTCGAGATCGATAATGCTGAGCCGGCGGTGCCCGAACGCAACTCCATTCTGTGAAAACGTACCGCCAGCGTCTGGCCCGCGCGGATGCATTTGCCGCGTCATCGTAGCAATGGCGTTGTCGGCAACACCGCCCTTGAAAATCACTTCACCGCAGATGCCGCACATCGACGTATCGGAATCGTGCGTCAGCGATACCCGTATCGGTGATGCCAATAATGGGGATGTTGCCAGCGGAGATAGTAGTGATGCCCGGTATAGGGCAGATCATCGCCTCTCCTAGCGGCCGCGGTTCCGCTATAGGGCTCGCCGAACGTGTCCCCGGTCGCGGGACCGTTAGGGCCATAATTGCGCTGGCTCTGGGCGAAACCGGTCGTGGCGGCGCCGACCGACAGCAGTACCGACAGGCCCAAAACGAAAATCTTGGAGGTCATAGTGACGTTTTCCGTTCCTGCGTTCTCTCTCTAAAAACGATTGATCGGCCGTTTGGTTGCCACGGGCCGACAGACCTAAAATCGATAGATACTTTGGTTCCCATGAAAAGAGTGCAGGGCCGGCAACAACGCACCGGCCCCGCACTTCCATCAACAATCGAACTTCCAACAACATCGCGTCGCCCCGGGACTGGGGTGTCGGGGGATGGGGCGTCCCAAGGCCACGACGCATCCGGCAAAGGCATAACTCATCCCCGCCGGCTGATTATAAAACGCCTCCACCTACGCATCGTTCCGCGGCGTTTGGCGCGGTAGAAACTCACATTCGCCGCACGCGATCGTGATCCGCAATGTGATTGCGACGGGAACTCAGTGAAGACTCAGTGAAAAGGGTCGCTCGCCTGCTCTTTGCAGCCGAGCGACCCTCTCAACGGCATCGCCGTGGTCAGCCGGCGAACGCGCTTACGCTAACCGATGCAGACATTGATTGGACGCCAAGCCCAAATGCCTGGCGCGACATGGATCCACGCCCAGGCCGTGCAGTCGTTCCAGTCGTTCAGGAACACCCATTGGCCGCCCCAGAACCGGCGGAAGCGGAAGCGGCGTCCATGCTCGAAGAAATTGCCGCTTGCGAGTCCCTTACGGAAAGCGGCGCCGTTAGCGTTGCCCCCACGGTTAAATTCGCGACCTCGGTTGGGGCCCGCATAATTGAAGGTGCGTCTTTGGTTGCCGCTCGCAAAGTCGCGTCTTTGGTTGCCGTTCGCAAAGTTGCGCTGCGGGGCGCCCGTACGCGCGCCATTCGGCCCGACGTTGCCGCGCCGCTCAAAGTTTGCGGTGCCGGACGGGGATCGGTAGGAGTTGTAAAGACCGCCCGTTGGTCCACCCCGTCCCATCGTGCCGGCACCCATGCTGGGACCGCTTGTCCGCGCATTGAAGTTTGCGCCCGCACTTCCTGCAAAGCCTCCGCCTGTTCCAGGTCCACGAAAGCCCCCGCCAGCGCCGGCGCTCATGCCGCCGCCGCCACCCATGCCGCCACTCATGCCGCCACCGTGTGGACGGCCTTGTGCGTACGCGCTTGTCGCGAGAACAAGCGCCATCGCAGCTGTGAATACGAACTTTTTCATTTTTTCTGTCCTTGTAGTTTCCACCGCGCTCACGCTCACTCGTGACAACAACGAAGACAGCAATAGGGTTCGCTCGGAACCTAACCGAATGCGCGAAAAGACACGCAATGCCGGAAACGGCGATTTCTACGGAGTGGAACTGCAGATTATTCGTAAAGACTAAGAGGATTGGTTGTTTAGTCCGTCCAACGTCGAATAAACGACACTACGTTTTAGCGGCGCTTCGATTTTTTCGCGGCGCCGCGTAAAGCTTCTTATGCCGTCATGCAAACGCTCTCAGCATGGCTTTCCGAGATTTCTTTCTGCGGCAAGCAACGGTCAGCAAACGGCAGCGCGAGCCGACGCCACACATCGGTGAGAGAATCGACGAGCTGATCAATCAGACCATCGTCGTGCCACGGCGTGGGCGTAATGCGCAGCCGCTCGATTCCCCTCGGCACGGTCGGATAGTTGATCGGCTGAATGTAAATGCCGTGCTCGGCCAGCAGCAGATCGCTCGCCGCTTTGCATCGCTCCGGATCGCCGACAAGGAGTGGAACAATATGGCTGTAGCTCGCCATCACCGGCAGCGCCGCCGCCGTGAGCGCGGTCCTGGTGCGGGCAGCGCGGTCTTGATGCCGGTCGCGCTCCCACTGTGAGATTTTCAAGTGGCGGATCGCGGCGGTTGCCGCGGCGCAGATCGGGGGCGGCAGCGCAGTGGTGAAGATAAAACCCGGGGCGTAAGAACGCACCGAATCGATCAATGCATGGCTGCCGGCGATATAGCCGCCGAGACAGCCGAACGCTTTCGCAAGCGTCCCTTCGATGACGTCAATACGATGCGCGACACCCTCGCGCTCGGTAATGCCGCCGCCGCGCGGACCATACATGCCGACGGCGTGCACTTCGTCCACATAGGTCATGGCATCGTATTGCTTGGCGAGATCGCAGATGCTGTCCACCGGCGCGATATCGCCGTCCATGGAATAAAGGCTTTCGAATACGATCAGCTTCGGCCGGCCGCGCCGGGCCGCAGCGAGCAGCTCTTCGAGGTGCGCCATATCGTTGTGGCGGAAGATCTGCTTTTCGCAATGCGATTGCCGCACGCCCTCGATCATCGAGTTATGATTCAAGGCATCCGATAGAATCAGACAATTCGGCATCAACCGGGCCAGCGTAGCGATGCCGGTTTCGTTGGATACATAGCCTGAGGTAAAGACGAGCGCGGCGTCCTTGCGGTGCAGATCGGCGAGCTCGCGTTCAAGCTCAACCAGCGGATGGTTGTTGCCGGCGATGTTGCGGGTGCCGCCGGCGCCGGTGCCCATTCGCGTCGCTGTCTCGACCATGGCGGCAATAACCTTCGGGTGTTGCCCCATGCCGAGATAATCGTTCGAGCACCAGATCACGACATTGCGCGGACCTTCGGGCGAATGCCAGATCGCGCGGGGAAAGCAGCCGGCGATGCGCTCGAGATCGGCGAACACGCGATAGCGTCGCTCGTGGCGCAACCGCGCCAAGGCATCGGCAAAGAAGGCGTTACGATCGACATTATGACTCATGCCCCGCTCCCCCCGATCGCGACCGCAACGACCGCGACTGCACTCACCTGCCTCGGCTTGCGCTCTGTTTTTCTTGCTGTTTTGTTTGCAGCGCTGCTCCTTGTCGACAATTCGGTGCTGTCGGATTATGCGACGTGGAGCGCCTTGGCGCTGTCACGGCACGATCGACGAACGAGACCGATGCGTTACCTCGACACAAACACGGCAATACGGCGCAAACACGACCCGATCGCGTTGACACGCGGACAGAGCAGCGCGCGGTCATCCAAACAAGTTTTTTGCTGCGTTATCGACTTCGATACGTGCCTGCCTTGAAAGTGACGCAAAACGCCAGTGCAATTCCGCAATCAACAAATGAAGAGCGGCTGTGGGGATGCAGCAGAGCGACTTCATTGCTCATCTTGATCGCAAGGGTGTGCTGCGCGATGGGCAAGCCGCCGATAGCGGGGCGAAAGCGCGTCGCGG
This sequence comes from Xanthobacteraceae bacterium, assembly GCA_049285335.1. Lineage (GTDB taxonomy): Bacteria > Pseudomonadota > Alphaproteobacteria > Rhizobiales > Xanthobacteraceae > BOG-931. Next base: position 7,317 of record JBAPZR010000885.1, read on the forward strand.
CCTCACCTTTGGCGATACCGACTGGGTTGGATTGACCAAATTGACGGCCTCGGCGTTTGCCGACGAGCTTGCCGCGTTCTACCGGTGCGACCGCGTGCAGCGCAGCGATCTGTTGGGACACCGGTTCGCCGGGGCGCAACTGTCGCCGCGCTTTCTGAGGGAAGAACGGCTGTTTCCCTACAAACATACCTCCGGCACCGTGACGCTGGCGATCGCGCGGCCGATCGAGGACGACACGATACGGGCCGCCGAAATCGCGCTGCAGCAGCCCGTCGCGATCGTGGTTGCGACCGCAGAAGATATCGAGGCGGCGCTCGCGAAAATCCTCGACAGCGAACAAACGAATGTCGCGGCCACGGCGGAAATTACCGCGCCCCAGGACGATCTCGACGATTTGCGCGACCTCGCCCGTGGCGCACCCGTGGTGCGGGCACTGGACGAAATGCTCAGGCTGGCGGTTGAGCAGCGCGCCACCGACCTTCACATCGAGCCGCTCGGCAGCACTCTTCAAGTCCGGCTCCGCATTGACGGTCTCCTCAAGTCGGTGCCCGCACCGCCCATAAGCATGGCAAAAGCGATCCTGTCGCGCTTGAAAATCATGGCTGGCTTGAACATTACCGAGCGGCGCCTTCCCCAGGACGGACGCAGCCGCATCGTGGTTGGCGGCGCGGAAATCGATCTGCGTGTCGCAATCACCCCGACCATGCACGGCGAAAGCGCCGTGATCCGGCTCCTGCGCAAGGGCGCGAACGTAGTCGCTCTCGATCAGATCGGATTGTCGGCGCGCGACGGCGACATACTGCGTGCCGCGCTGCTCGCGCCGTTCGGCATGATCATCGTCACCGGGCCGACCGGTTCGGGGAAAACAACGACGCTCGCGGCATCGCTCGCGATGATCAACGAACCGAAGCGAAAAATCCTGACCATTGAAGACCCGATCGAGTATCACATTTTCGGCGTCAACCAAACACAGATTCACCCGGCGATCGGTCTGACTTTCGCCACGGCACTGCGCGCATTCTTGCGACACGATCCGGATGTAATCATGGTTGGGGAAATGCGCGACGGGGAGACAGCGCATATCGGTGTGCATGCGGCGCTGACGGGACATCTCGTGCTCACGACGTTGC
>JBAPZR010000886.1:0-12585 GCA_049285335.1 Xanthobacteraceae bacterium
GGGGCTGGAATGCGCATGATGTCGGCCGGTTTGAGCATGGGTGAGGTGCAAAGCGTGACCCGGGAGGTCATTGCTTACGCGCGCGAAAAAGCGGGTGAGGATGCAGTCGGCGAAATCGTCGCTGCAATTCCCGGGCTGGCGCAATTTGTTTGAGTCGAAAGTGTTTTGGGCGACGAAACGCGTTGTGGGGGACGCGGAGATGACGTATCCCATTTCCGAAATACAGGGGATCGGCACCGATGCGGCCGCGATTTTGAAGTCCGATGGGATTCGCACGACCATTGGTCTGCTGCGCAGCGCCAAGACACCCAAGCAAAGACTCAAGATCGCGCTGAAGACCGGCGCGCCCGAAAAAAGCGTGCTCGATTGGGTCACGGCCGCCGACCGCATGCGCGTGAAGGGCGTCGGCTGGGAATATGCCGAGCTTTTGCGCGCCGCCGGCGTGCGCACGGTCAACGAGCTTCGCTTCCGCAATCCGAAGAAGCTCGCTGACGCCATGGGAGAGATTAATACCAAGCGCAAACTGGTCCGCATTCTGCCGTCGGTAAATACAGTCACGCGTTGGATCGAAGATGCCAAGAAGCTTCCGCCGGTGATCCGCTATTGATGGCGCGGCGACGGAACCGCGGCTTGACACCGTGGAAGTGACCGCGCAAAGCCACCTCCGGCGAGGCCGCTACTGTCGCGATCCCGAAGTTCGCCACACCTTGCGGCACGCACGCAGCGAACTTCGAAATCGGAAGGACGCTAGACGGTCTTCCGGATAAACCTAAGGATGACGGTAATGATGGCCAAGACCACGGCCACAAGCGCGATCCGTGGCGCTGCGACCGCCGCACCCGGAATTTCTCCGCTGGCCCGGCTGCTCGCCAAGGCACGCCTCCACGCACGCCCCCTGATCATGGGCGTTCTCAATGTCACGCCGGATTCATTTTCCGACGGCGGCCGCTTTGTGCAACCGGCGGCCGCGATCGATCAGGCGCGCCGGCTCGTTGCCGAAGGCGCCGATATCGTTGATGTCGGAGCGGAATCCACGCGACCCTATGGCGGCGCCGTGCCGGTTTCGCTCGAAGAGGAGCGCGAACGGCTTGCGCGCATACTGCCGGCCGTCATCGCTCTCGGCGCCCCGGTTTCGATCGATACGATCAAAGCGCCGATTGCCGCCTGGGCGCTCGATGCCGGCGCGGCCATCGTCAACGACGTCTGGGGGCTGCAGCGCGATCCGGACATGGCGCGCGTGGTCGCTGATCACGGCGCGCCGATCATCGTCATGCACAATCGCGAGAGTGCCGATCCTTCGATCGATATTGTCGCCGACGTGTCGAATTTCTTCGAGCGCTCGCTTGGCATCGCCGCGAAGGCCGGCATCGCACGCGACCGCATCGTGCTCGACCCCGGCATCGGATTCGGCAAGACGCCGGAACAAAGCATTATCTGTATCGCGCGGCTCGACGCGTGGCGAAATTTCAATCTGCCGCTGTTGGTGGGCGCATCGCGCAAGCGCTTTATCGATTCAATCATGCGGTCACAACCGATGGAGCGGCTCGGCGGGTCGTTGGCTGCGCATCTGTTCGCCGCCGAGCATGGCGCAGCCATCATCCGCGTGCATGACGTCGGACCAACCGTGCAGGCGCTCGCGGTCGCCGGCGCGATCGGGCGCGCCCGATGAGCGATGCGATCTTTCTCACCGGCTTGGCGCTTCACGCCTATCACGGCGTGATGCAGCACGAAGCCAAAGTCGGCCAGACTTTTCGGCTCGATCTCGTGCTCGCTCTCGAACTCAACAACGCCTCGCGAACCGACAAGCTCAAAGACACGGTCTCCTACGACACGGTGGTCAAGATCGTGCGCGAGGTGTTTTGCGCGCGCCGCTATCGGCTGGTCGAAGGCGCCGCCGGCGCTGTCGCCGACGCCGTGCTGGAACGATGCCCGCAGGTGCGCATTGTCCGCGTTACGGTTCACAAGCCGCATGCACCGGTTGCGGCGACCTTCGATGATGTCGGCGTGACCATCGAACGCGCGCGAGCTCGCAAACATGACTGATCGGCTCGTCGAGGCATTCCTGGCGCTCGGCGGCAACCTCGGCGATGTGCGCAAGACATTCGACCGCGCCGTGCAAATGCTGTGCGCGGACGAAGCGGTGCGGCTGCTTGCCCGCTCGTCGGATTACCGCACGCCGCCTTGGGGCGTCACCGAGCAGCCGCCATTCATTAATGCCGTTATCGAAGTCGAAACGTCGCTTAAGCCGCACGCGCTGTTCCTGCGCGCGGTCGCCATCGAACGGGCGCTGGGGCGCGAGCGCCACAAAGTGCAGCGCTGGGGGCCGCGCATCATCGATATCGACATTCTCGCCTACGACGATGTCGTCATCCACGATCCGGACCTGACGCTGCCGCATCCGCGGATGTTCGAGCGCGGCTTCGTGCTCATGCCGCTTGCCGAAATCGCGTCCGACCGGATCATCGCCGGAATCCGCGTCCGCGACGCGCTCGCGCGTGTAGACGTTGGCGGAATCGAGAAGCTGCCGCCCTCCCCGTCCGGTTCCGGCGACTAGACGGACGAAGCGAACGGGACCGCGCCGCCGATCGGCCGGCAAAGGCTGGGTGGCATTTTGCAGCGATCGTGGCATTTTGGGGCGATGACCGGCCCCGAAACCCTTCCGCTTGGCGGCGATTTTCCGACAGCGACGCAGGACGAATGGCGTAAGCTTGTCGATGCGGTCCTTAAAGGTGCGCCATTCGAGCGGCTGACAAGCCGCACGCATGATGGCCTGACAATCGAGCCGCTCTACGCGAGGGCTCGCAACGCGCGCGCCGTCGCCGGAAGACCGGGCGGAACCGCCTGGACCGTCATGCAGCGGGTCGATCATCCCGATCCGGCGACCGCCAACGTTCAGGCGCTGGAGGATCTCAACAACGGCGCGACCGGTTTGTTGCTGGTCCTTTCCGGCTCGATCAGCGCCAATGGTTTTGGACTCGACGGATCAGCGTTGACGCTCGAGCGCGTTCTCGACGGCGTCGATCTTGGCGGCGGCCTTGTTGTCGATCTCAACCTTAGTCCGTCGACACGCGGCGCCGCCCGCGATCTCGCCAAGCTGATCAAGCGGCGCGGGACCGACCCCGCCTCGGTCGATGTGCGTTTGAGCGTCAATCCCATTGGCGGCTTCGCCGCGACCGGAAAAAGCCCGCGGAACTGGAAAGAGCTTGCACCCGCCTTCGCGGCAATGATCGGCGAATTTGCCGGCGATGGTTTTCGCGGTCCGTTCGCCGTAGCCGATGGAAGGATCATCCACAATGCCGGCGGTTCGGAAGCGCAGGAACTCGCCTTCGCGCTCGCAAGCGCGGTGGCCTATTTCCGCGCTTTCGAGGAAAGCGGAATGCCGCTCGATCGCGCCTATGACGCGATTTATTTCCGTCTCTCGGCGGACGCCGACCAATTTCTGACGACGGCGAAATTTCGCGCGATGCGGAAATTGTGGGCCCGCGTCGGCGCCGCTTCGGGAATTTCGCCGGACAAGGCCGTCGTCACGGCCGAGACGGCGTGGCGAATGATGACCCGTCGCGATCCTTACGGGAACATATTGCGCAATACCATTGCCGTCGTTGCGGCCGGACTCGGCGGCGCGGATGCGATCACCGTCCTGCCGCACACTGTGGCGCTCGGTTTGCCCGATGCATTCGCCCGCCGCATCGCTCGCAACACTCAACTCGTTCTTTTGGACGAATCCAACCTGGCCCGCGTCGACGATCCCGCGGCGGGCTCCGGTGCATTTGAAGCGCTCACCGAGCAGCTTTGCCGCGCGGCCTGGGCGCAATTTCAAGAGATCGAAAGCGCGGGCGGCGCCTGGGCGGCGCTCGAAAGCGGGCTTATTGCGCGCAATGTCGCGGCGGTTCGCGCCGCGCGTGAAAAGGCCGTGGCGCGGGGCGCGGACATTTTGACCGGCACGAACGCCTTCCCCGATCCCGATGAAACGCCGCCGGCCGTTCTTGCCGTGCCACCGCGCGATGTTGCCGATGACACGCCGGCGCAAGCGACCGCGGAGCCCCTGCCGCGGCTGCGCCTCGCGGAGCCTTTCGAGCGGCTGCGCGATCGATCCGATACCATTTTGGCGGCGACCGGCGCGCGGCCGAAAATTTTCCTTGCAGTGCTCGGCACGCCCGCGGAATTCACCGCGCGTGCGAATTTCGCCAGAAGCTTTTTTGAAGGGGGCGGCATCGAAGCCGTGACCGCTGACGGGTTCGAAAGCCGAACGCAGATGATCGCGGCTCTCAAACGCTCCGGCGCGCGGCTTGCCTGCTTGTGCTCGTCAGACGAGGTCTATGCGCGCGAGGCCGTGGAAGCCGCCAAGACGCTCGCGCCGCTGACAAAGCACCTCTATCTTGCCGGCCGCCCCAAGGACCACGCCCTCTTGAAAGAGGCCGGCGTCGGCACCTTCATCCATGCCGGGTGCGACGCGATCGAAACCTTGGCGGCGGCTTATCAGGCGCTGGCCTGACGCGAGGAAGTGCGGCTGGAACAATGGCTTAAGCGGGGTCAAATGAAAAGCTTGGCGATCGCGCCCATCGCGCTTCGCCGCGCCGCATGATACCTTCGTCGCGGCGGGCCAAATAACGGATCGGGTAACGGATCAGCGCGAGATGAGCCAAAGAATCCCGGACTTTACCAAGGTTGCTTTCGCCGACGCGGCCGATTTGACGCTGGCGGTGACTGCGCCGTGGCAAACGCCGGAAGCCATTGCCGTGAAGAACGCCTATCAAGCCGCCGACCTCGACGGCGTCGCGTGGCTTGATTCCTATCCCGGCATCGCACCCTATCTGCGCGGCCCCTATCCGACCATGTATGTCACGCAGCCATGGACGATCCGGCAATATGCCGGCTTCTCGACGGCCGAGGATTCCAACGCCTTTTACCGGCGCAATCTCGCAGCCGGCCAGAAAGGCCTCTCGATCGCCTTCGATCTCGCCACCCACCGCGGCTACGACAGCGATCATCCGCGCGTCGCCGGCGATGTCGGCATGGCGGGCGTGGCGATCGATTCGATCTACGACATGCGCACGTTATTCGCCGGCATTCCGCTCGATCAAATGTCGGTGTCGATGACCATGAACGGCGCGGTACTGCCGGTGCTCGCGCTCTATATAGTCGCCGCCGAGGAACAAGGCGTGCCGCCGGAGAAACTTGCCGGCACGATCCAGAACGACATCCTCGAGGAATTCATGGTGCGCAACACCTACATTTATCCGCCCGCGCCGTCGCTACGCATCATCTCCGATATTTTTTCTTACACCTCGGCGCACATGCCGAAGTTCAATTCGATCTCGATTTCCGGCTATCACATGCAGGAAGCGGGCGCGACCGCCGACCTCGAGCTCGCCTACACGCTCGCCGACGGCATCGAGTATGTGCGCGCCGGACTTGCGGCGAACCTGCCGGTGGATCGCTTCGCGCCGAGACTGTCGTTTTTCTTCGGCATCGGCATGAATTTTTTCATGGAAGTGGCGAAGCTGCGCGCGGCGCGCCTTTTGTGGGCGACGCTGATGAAGCAATTCGAGCCGCAAGACGAGCGCTCGCTGTCGCTGCGCACCCACTGCCAGACGTCCGGCTGGTCGCTCGCCGCGCAAGACGTGTTCAACAACGTCGCGCGCACCTGCATCGAGGCCATGGCGGCGACGCAAGGCGGCACGCAATCGCTTCACACCAACGCGCTCGACGAGGCGCTCGCGTTGCCCACCGACTTTTCCGCCCGCATTGCGCGCAACAGCCAGATCGTGCTGCAGCGTGAAAGCGGCACCACGCGGGTCATCGATCCGTGGGGCGGTTCGTTCTTCGTCGAGCGGCTGACCAGCGATCTCGCGGCGCGGACGTGGGGTCATATCCGCGAAGTGGAAGAACTCGGCGGCATGACGCGCGCGATCGATTCCGGCCTGCCGAAGCTTCGCATCGAGGAGGCGGCGGCGCGCACCCAAGCGCGCATCGATTCCGGCGCACAGGCCGTGATCGGCGTCAACAAATTCCGTCCGCGCGACGAAACGCCTATCGACGTTCTCAAAGTGGACAACGCGGCGGTGCGGCAATTGCAGATCGACAAGCTCAGGCGGCTCAAAAAGGAACGCGATCCGCAAGCGCTCGCCGAGGCGCTCGATACGCTCACCCGCAGCGCTTCGGGGGGCAACGGCAATCTCTTGGCGCTTTCGATCGACGCCGCGCGCGCCAAGGCGACCGTCGGCGAAATTTCACTGGCGCTGGAGAAGGCGTTCGGCCGCCATCAAGCCGAGATCAAAGCCATTTCCGGCGTTTACGGACGAGAGGTCGGCATGCCGGACGCGGTCGAACGGGTGCAGAAACTGGTCGCCGAATTCGAGGACAATGAAGGCCGCCGCCCGCGCATTCTGGTGGCCAAGATCGGCCAGGACGGCCACGATCGCGGCCAGAAAGTGATCGCCACGGCCTTTGCCGATCTGGGCTTCGACGTCGATATCGGCGCCTTGTTCGCGACGCCGGCGGAAGCCGCGCGCCAAGCGGCCGAAAACGACGTTCACATTCTCGGCGTCTCGTCGCTCGCGGCCGCGCATCTCACGCTCGTGCCGGAACTTAAGGCCGAACTCGAAAGGCTCGGCCGCGGCGATATCGTGATCGTGGTCGGCGGCGTCGTGCCGCCGCAGGATTACGAGGCGCTCAAGTCAGCCGGCGCCGAAGCGATCTTTCCGCCGGGCACGGTGATCGCCGAAGCCGCCGAGGCTTTGCTGGCCAAACTCAATCGCCGGCTCGGGCACTCGAAAGCGGCGGCGGAGTGAGCGGCCGTCGTTTGTTTATCCCGCCACCGCTCCGAAGTTCTTCGCAAGATTCTCGGCGCCCCGCAGCGACAGCGCGAGAATAGTGTAGGTCGGATTTGGCGCGCCGCTCGTCGGAAAAATTCCCGGTCCGGCGATCCAGAGATTGGCGATCTCGTGGGTCTGACCGTAGCTATTGGTCACCGAATCGGCCGCGCTGTTGCCCATGATCGTGCCGCCCATGAGATGGATGGTCGGCATCGGCCCCTTGTTCGGCCAAACCTCTTTCGCATCCGTCGCTTTGGCAATTTCCACGCCTTTGTCGAAATTGGCGTTGAACAGCGCAACGGCATCGTCATTGAAGGCGTGCGTGATTTTGCCGAGCGGCATGCCGAACTCGTCTTTGTCGCTCGCAAGCTCGATGCGATTCTCGATGACCGGCATTTCCTCGGCAAAGGCGGTGAGCCGCGTATAGCCGCGCGCCGCGCGTTTCATGAAGGCGGCGAGATCTGCCCCGAAAAGATCGGGACGGGCATTGGCGACGCCGCCGAGCGCACTGTAGCGCTGTGCCGCGCCGGCGACGATGAAGGTCGAGCCGAACGCACCTTTGTCCTTGTGCGCATTCTTGTCGTAGAGGTCGTAGGAAAAATATTGCCCGGCGATCGTTCCCATAAACGGCTGCAAATCTTCGTCGAACATCGCCGACGTGCCCGAGGCGAAGTGCGCCGTGAGATATTTGCCGACAAGCCCGCTTGCATTGGCGAGGCCGTTGCCGTGTTTGTCCGTCGCCGAGTTGAGCAACAGGCGCGGGTTTTGCGCCGACCAGGCTGCGAGCACGACGACGCTTGCTTCCTGCACCTGCTTTTGTTTGCTCGCATCGTAATATTCGACGCCCGTCGCCTTGCGGCCATCAGCGCTGGTCAAAACGCGCGCGACAGTCGCGTGCGGGCGCACCTCGGCGCCCGCCTGGCGCGCTTCGCCGAGATAGGTGACGAGCGGATTCGCAAGCGCTCCGATCGGACAGCCGACATGGCACCAGCCGTCATAGAGACAGGCCGGTCGGCCTTTAAACGTCGTCGAATTGATTCCGACGGCCGCCGGCAGAAGCCGCATGCCAACCGCCTCGAAGCCTTTTTTCCAGACGTCGCCGCCGCCGAAAGTCCGCATCGGCGGCATCGGATAGGGCTTGCCGGGGGGCCGCCAAACCTCTTCGGCCTTGGCGTCGCCGGAGACGCCGACGTCATCGGCGACCTTGTCCCAATAGGGCGCGATATCGGCGTAATCAATCGGCCAATCGAGGCCTTTGCCGTGTGTCGACTTGACTTTAAAATCGTTGGCTAAGAGCCGGGGAAAGTTCGCGAAATAGTGCAGCGCAGCCCCGCCCGTACCCCAGCCGGCCTGATACACATAGCCGTATGGATTCTTGCCTTCGAGCAGAAACGGCGGGCCGGCCGGCTTTAGCCTGCGGCCCCAAAAATCCGAACTGATAAGATCGCCGAGCTGCCAATCAGGTCCTGATTCAAGCAGCACGACCTTCTTGCCGGCTTTCGCGAGCACCGCCGCGAAGACCGAACCCGAGGCGCCGGCGCCGACGATGACGACATCCACTTTTTCGTTCGTAGCCACGTTTTCATTCGTAGCCATGTCACCAGCTCCTCGTCGGCGCGATATGGGGCTGGTACGGCACGCCGAGATGAGCGTAGCCGTCCATGGTACCGTAGACGACGTCCACCGCATCGCTGCGCAAGAGAAAATAGACAAAGCCGGCGCCGGGCCCTTTCCAGCTTTCGAGCTTGTTCTGCCGCATCAGATCGATGAAATCGTGTTGCTCGGCGGCCGTGAGCTGCGCAAAGCCGCGACCGGCAAATTTGGCTTGGCTTGCGCCATCGACGGCGCCAAGTGCCGCGCGGTAGAAGTTGGCATAAGGCGGCCGCACGTTCATGATGCGCGCCTCGATCAGCGCTTCTTCTGCCGGTATGGAAATCTGCTGGTCGACGAAATTGCCGATACCCGCCTCTTTCGCGCCGGGCACGAGCGCTTCGCCCATGGCTTCGAGCGTGGCCGCCTGATCCGCGGTGAGTGTGCGCAACGGGACGTGTTGCGCGCGCGCTTGGCGTGGCGTGAGCATGATCTCGGCGCCGCCGACCGTAAACGCCAGCACGCCGATCGCCGCGCCCTTCATAAAGGCGCGCCGTTCAATCTCGTCCATGTGCTATTCCTCCCCGTCACTGCGCGCGGCGTTGTGACCGCCGCTTGCGAAAAGAAATTCAACGCCGAAGCGGCACTTAAATCAAGCGGCAGACGAGGGAGGACGAAGTCCGCTACTGCGCCGCGGCTTCTTGCGGCTTTGGCGGTGTCGCGGCGACGGGCGTCGACGGCGGCGGGACCGGGCGGCCGAGCGACCCGATGAACTCGTGGAATTTTGGATTGGCGTTGAGCGCATCCCGCCCGGCCGTAATCAGCATATCGATCTGGTCGGGCGGAAGCTTAAAGCGCGTCTCGACTTTGTTGAGCGCGGCGGCGCGATCCGGACCGAGTTGTTCGAACGATATTCGGCTAATGAAGAATTCGACGTCGCGGCAATTCCAGCCGGCCGGCGCGCCGAAGCGGTGCCGGTCGGCTTCGGATAATCCGCAGCGCCAGCTCACCAGACTTTTCTTCCAATCGGCCATGGTTACGTCGAACGCCGAATAGCTGCCGATCGCTCCAGATTCGGTCGCGGTGTCGGAAGTTGCCATGATGAGATCGACGCCGGATGGACCCGGCACGGTTTGCGCCCACTGGCCCGATGGAGCGCGGCCGGAATCGACGACCAAGAACAGAAAGCGGCGTAGCTTGACCGCTTCCTCGGGCGCGAGCGGTCCATACGGCGTGCTCGACGCCAAGCGGGCGATCGTGAAACCGGCAAGCCCGTAATTGTCGACCAGTCCGCCGTCGAGCAGCTTGACGTAGCTGACGGCGCCGGTGCGGTAGCCGTCGAGCGTATCGGCATAGGATTTGATCAATGGCGAGGCATTCGGGTCTTTGTGGAAGCGCTCGACCCAGCTCGGCAGACTGTTCGGGCAGCCGCCGGGATAATTGCGGATGACGATCGGCGCGAACACGACCGGCACCGCCGCGGAAGCCGCAACCGCCATCGAGACCGGATAGTTCGCGAGATCGCTGCACAGCGCGCTGAACGTCACCGGCGTGAAAATGAACGCCGTGCGATTGTAAATGTCGGCGGCGTTGATCCACACCCGCGGCCGTGGCCGCCGCAGCAGATCCTTGAACGTGGCATTGTTATAGAGATGCGCATCGAGCCACACCGGAAACTGCGTCGCGTCGTTGACGCCGCCATCAAGCCCGCGCGCGATGTTGCCGATACTGAGCTCCGTCTGCAGGGATTCCTCGGCATTGACCAAAAGAAAGCGTTGCTTGAAATCGCCGATCGCCGCCCGCCCGTGCAGTCCATAATAGGCCGCTAGGATCGAGCCGCCGGAAACGCCGGAGAGAAAGTCGAGCCGATCGAGCAAAGACACATTGCCGGCGCGCGTCGGCACATGGGTTTGCTCGAAGCCCTCGAGAACGCCGTAAGAAAAAGCAGCAGCCCGCATGCCGCCGCCTGAAAACGACAGCGCGACGACCATGTCGTCGTAATTGGTCGCGACGCCGGTCGCGAGCTCGGTATCGAACTCGCGCGAGGTCCCGGTCAGTTCCTGATTGATCGGATCGTTATGGATGGCCGCAGAACAAGCCGCCACCAGGGCCGCGCTCGCAATGACGCGCCCCGCGCGGACCGCACGCTTCAACCAGACCCCGACCATTTAACCAAAGCTTATTGGAAAGCCCGTTGTACGTCGTCAAGCAAACCTAGGCGGGCGTCAAAAGTAAGACTTTACTAAGGTTAACGTGAAGATCCGCCGCCGGCCACCGCAAGATCGTAGACGGCCCTGCCCGGCCGCACCTGGCGGTTGAAGCTGGTCGAACGCTTGCAACGTTGTTTGGAATGTTGTTTGGAAGGCTTGATCATTCTATGAACAGTTTCAATCTGTTACGCTTCAAGCTCGGAGCAGCTTCCGGGTGGTTTTAGCGCGGAAATGGGCAAATGGCGCGCCTATTTCACACAGAATCGGCGGTAAACCCGCATGGCAACGTGACAGAATCGCGAAGCGATGAGGCGGAAAGACCGATTATCCCCCGCCTTTTTGCCGCCGGGGGGTACCTGCCCGCGGCGCACGCGGTGACCGCGATTGGCTTTTGCCAACTGCAAAATCCGCTCCGGCGCTGTTAGGCCTTCCAGATTCTCCCCGAATCTCCGATACTTACGCATCCCCTCCCGATTCTTCCCCGTAATCCCCACATTTAGTGGTTCGTTCAGAATTTCATACTAAGTCTTGACGTACGCGACCGGCTTGTCCTAACTTTCTCAGGTTCGGCGCGCGGGTATATCGAAGTTCCGCCGGGCTCTCCAAAAAGGAGTTTCGGGACTGCTCCGCGCCGTGTGCGGCGCGAGCGCGGATGTCTGTCGCCGAGCGGTGGCGGGTCGCGTCGAAGTCAAACCGGCGAGACAAAAGCCGGCACGTAAGAGGCGTCGTTCAGAAACAGGAGTCGATGCGGCGGACGTTGTGTCTGCTGCGTCGCGAGGAAACACTCGGTGACCTATATGGGGTCTGTAGGCCATCGAGACCAAAGAACCAGGTATCAAGGGGCAGAAAATGCGGATCGAACGGCGCTACACCAAAGAGGGACAATCGCCTTACGCGGAGATCGCGTTCCGTCGCACCACGAGCAAAATCCGCAATCCGGATGGCTCGGTGGTGTTCCACGCCGACGACGTTGAAGTTCCGGAACAGTGGTCGCAAGTCGCCTCCGATGTGCTGGCGCAGAAATACTTCCGCAAAGCCGGCGTCCCCGCCCGACTAAAGAAGGTCGAGGAGGAGAGCGTCCCCTCATGGCTGTGGCGCAGCGTCGCCGACGATGACGCCTTGAATGAATTGCCGGAAGCCGAACACTTCACCGGCGAACAGTCATGCAAACAGGTTTTCGACCGGCTCGCCGGCACCTGGACCTATTGGGGCTGGAAAGGCGGTTACTTCAGCTCGGAAGCCGACGCGCAGGCGTTCTTCGACGAGCACCGCTACATGCTGGCGATGCAGACGGTGGCACCGAACTCGCCGCAATGGTTCAACACCGGCCTGCACTGGGCCTATGGCATCGACGGGCCGAGCCAGGGCCACTTCTATGTCGACTTCAAGACCGGCAAGCTCGTTCAATCGGCGACCGCCTACGAGCACCCGCAGCCGCACGCCTGTTTCATCCAGTCGATCAATGACGACCTCGTCAACGAGGGCGGCATCATGGACCTGTGGGTGCGCGAAGCGCGCCTGTTCAAATACGGCTCCGGCACCGGCTCGAATTTCTCGAAACTGCGCGGCGAAAGCGAAAAGCTCTCCGGCGGCGGCAAGTCGTCCGGCCTGATGAGCTTTCTCAAGATCGGCGACCGCGCCGCAGGCGCCATCAAATCGGGCGGCACCACGCGCCGCGCCGCCAAGATGGTGATTCTCGATGCCGACCATCCCGACGTCGAGACCTTCATCGACTGGAAGGTCGTCGAAGAACAGAAGGTCGCCAACCTCGTCACCGGCTCCAAGATCAATCAGCGCCACCTGCGCGCGATCCTGAAGGCTTGCGTGAATTGCGAAGGCCCCGGCGATTCCTGCTTCGATCCGGAAAAGAACCCGGTGCTCCGCCGCGAAATCAAGGCGGCGCGCAAGAACCATGTGCCGGACAACTACATCCGCCGCATCATCCAGTTCGCCAAGCAGGGCTATAC
>JBAPZR010000887.1:0-3455 GCA_049285335.1 Xanthobacteraceae bacterium
GAGCGTGTAGAGGCCGTGGGCGGGGGGCCGTCCGCGCCGCACGATCAGCACGCGGCCGTCGCGGAATATCGCCGCGCTGACGGCTAAATACGGCCGCGTTGGATAAGTTCGCTCGGCGGCGCTATCGCTCATTAAAGTCTCGCTCTATCGGCCTTATATCAGGACCGGCCATCGGAGGAATTGGGTCCTCAGCCATGTGCGGACGGTATGTCATCATTTCCACCCCGGAAGCGATCCGGGCGCTGTTCGGCTATGGCGAACAGCCGAATTTCCCGCCGCGCTATAACGTGGCGCCGACCCAGCCGATTCCGATCGTGCGGCTCCTCGACGGCAAAAGGTCGTTCGCGTTGATGCGCTGGGGCCTGCTGCCGGCTTGGGTCAAGGACCCGAAGGCATTTTCGCTTCTGATCAATGCACGAGGCGAATCGGCGCTCGAAAAGCCAGCCTTTCGCAACGCCATGCGGCGCCGCCGCTGCCTCATCCCGACCGACGGCTTCTATGAATGGCAAGCTTCGGGCGATGCGCGCTCGCCGAAGCGGCCTTATTTCGTGCGCTCGCGAAGGAAGGCCGGCGAGACGGCGCCGCCGCTCGCTTTCGCGGGTTTATGGGAAACCTGGACGGGCCCCAATGGCGAGGAGCTCGACACCGCCGCGATCGTCACGACGGCGGCCAATCGAACCTTGTCGGCGATGCACGATCGCATGCCGGTCTTCATCCCGGCGGAGGCGTTCGATCAATGGCTCGATTGCGAGCGCTTCGACGCGAAGGAGGTGGCGCATTTGATCAAGCCGGCTGAGGAGGCGCTGCTTGAGGCCTATCCGATATCGCTCGCCGTCAATCGGGTGGCGAACGATTCCGAAGCGCTGATCGAGCCACTTTCCGCCCAACCGATCCACAATCCGCAGCCGCCGGAAAAGGCAAAGCCGCGCAAGAGTAACGCAAACGACGATCAGCCGACGCTTTTCTAGCGTGCATTCGCTGACGCCGTGAAACATTATACGGCCCGCGTGGCATGCTAGCTTTGCGCTAAGCGGGGAGGGAGCAATGCCAGCAATCGGCTTGACGAGGCGCGCGTTGTTCGGCGCAGTGGCTGCGATGCCGTGCGTCGGCCGTGCGCGGGCGCAGTCGAATTGGCCGGACCGGCCGGTTCGGGTCATGGTGCCTTATCCTCCCGCGGGCGGCGCCGACACCACGGCGCGCATTCTTTACGCCAAGCTGAGCCAGGATCTCGGCGAGCAATTCGCGATCGAAAATCGCGGCGGCGCCGGCGGCACGATCGGCGAAGAAGTCGTCGCCCAAGCCGCGCCCGACGGCTACACGATCCTGCACGACGCCACCGCGTTCTCGGTCAATTCCTCGCTCTATTCCAATTTGCCGTTCGACTACCGCAAGGATTTTGATCCGGTCGTTCTGGTGGCGCTGGTGGCGAACATCCTTGTCGTCACGCCCTCGGTGCCCGCGAATACCGTCGCCGACGTGATCGCGCTCGCCAAAGCCACGCCCGGCGCCATCGACATGGCGTCGTCCGGCAATGGCACGCTGCAACATCTGCTGCTCGAATTGTTTCAACAACGGACCGGCATCAAGATCAATCACGTGCCGTATCGCGGCGGCGGCCTGGCGTTGACCGACGTCATGGCGGGTCAGGTGAAATTCTTCTTCGCCAACGGCTCCTCGGCGGTCGGCTTGATCAAAGGCGGCAAAGTGAAAGCGATCGCGCATACCGGCAAAGGCCGGCTCGCGAGCCTGCCGGATATTCCGCCGATGTCCGACACGCTGCCGGGCTTCGAGGGCTATGACTGGAACGGCGTTTTCGTTCCGCACGACACCCCGGCGACCATCGTGCAGAAGCTCAATGCCGCGACAAATGCGGCGCTTGTCTCCCCGCAAGTGAGCGCGCGGTTCGCGGAGCTCAACGTCGAATCGCATCAGAATACGCCGGACGAATTCCGCGCCTATGTCGAAGACCAGATGGCGCTCTGGAGCCGTGTGGTCAAAGAAGCCAATATCAGGCTCGGTTAGCGCGGGCACCGAATTTCATGAATCTCACCCACGAGCCGCCGCGTATTGCCGGTCCGGCGCCGCATCCCAGCCGTCCGCGCGAGCTTCCGCCGCCCGGCGCGTGGGACACGCATGCGCATATCTTCGGGCCGTCCGACAGGTTTCCCTATCAGCCGGGACGCGGCTATACGCCGCCCGACGCCCCGGTCGAGCGCTTCATCGCGCTTCTCGATCGTCTCGGCTTCGCCAACGGACTCGTCGTGCAGGGCAACGCGCATGTCTACGATAACAGTGTGGTGCTCGATGCGTTGATACGGTTTCCGCAGCGGCTGCGCGGCGTCGCCATCACCGATACGCGCATCAAGCCCGACGTGTTGCGCGACTGGCACGAGCACGGCATGCGCGGGCTGCGCTTTCATCTTTTTCCGCGACAGCCGAATTACATTCGCGGCGTCGGGCTCGACGTTTTCGAGGTGTTCCGCAAGACCATGGCGGAGCTGGGCTGGGTGGTGCAGTTTTTTTGCGATCACCGCATGCTGGCAAGCACCGCCCCGGCGTTGCGCGATATCGCGCGGGAGATGCCCGTGATCGTCGATCATCTCGGCATGGTGCCGGCGGCGCAGGGTGTCAACGATCCTAATTTCCAGGCGCTGCTCAAGCTCATCGGCGATGGGCATGCTTATGTGAAGCTGTCGGCGGTCTATCGGCTCTCCGCGCAATTTCCGGACTATCCGGATGCGCGACCGTTGCACGACGCGCTCGTTCGCGCCAATCCGGAACGCCTGATGTGGGGCACCGACTGGCCGCATCCATCGATCCCGGCGGAAGTCATGCCTAACGACGGCCATTTGCTCGATTTGTTTCACGCCTGGACGCCGGATCGGCAGATGCGCCAACGCATTATGGTCGACACGCCGGCGCGGTTGTTCGGAAAGTAAGCAACGGGTCTCGCGCGCCAAGGAGGTAATGGAATGAAGCGGAGCAATTTCGCGGACAATGTTTTCTCTCCGCATGAGGGAGGGGGACGTCTTTTGCGTCGTACTTTTCTTTCACTGCTCGGCGCTGCGGCGGTGACCGGGTCGCGCATGGCCCGCGCGCAGCTCGCGACAAACAAGACCATCCGGATCATCGTGCCGTTCGCGCCTTCGGGGTCTTCCGACGTCCTGGCGCGGGTGCTGCAATCGCCGCTGCAGAAGGAGATCGGCCAGACCATTATCGTCGAGAACCGCGCCGGCGCCGGCACCAATATCGGAACGTCCGAGGTGGCGCGCGCGGAGCCCGCGACCGGCAGCGCGGCGATCGGAGCAAAATCCTTGGACGGATCGTAAGGGATGCTCGTGTAAAGCGCCGGATTCACCACGAACGCACTGCTGGTGAGGAGGAGCGTGGTGCCGTCGGGTGAACGCCAAGGGCGACATCAAATCCTTAAGCGAGGTGGTGGCGCGCGCCAAGGC
>JBAPZR010000888.1:0-1597 GCA_049285335.1 Xanthobacteraceae bacterium
CCTTTCCGGATCAGCGTTTCAAGCCGTTCGCGTTCCTCGCCGCTCAGCCTCACAACATACTTCTTTACCGAAATCTCCTTCGCAGCCATGATTGCCCCCTTCGCCAGTCGTTGGCGACGAAAGCGAATCACTAAATCCTTTCAAATTGGTTGAAGCGGGCGACTAGTTCGGTTTCAATATTGCATGCCGTCGGTGGAAATCACGCGCTTGCATCGTTGAATTGATCGTAGGCCGTTGGAAAGGACGATTCGGCGCGTCAGGGCCGTAGGGTAACAAGGGAGAAACGCGATGCCCCGGATTGGCTATATTGACGACTCCAAGAAGACTCCACAAATCACCGCAATGATAGAGTCCGCTAAGAAGACAGGCGCTCCAGATCCGCGCGTGGTCAGCATCATGACTCGCAGCGAGGTTGGAACCGCTTGGGTGGAGTGCTGGAACAAGGTTCTGTACAAGGGTGTGTTATGTGTTACCGCACAAACTGAAGGAAATGTGCCGGATCAAGATCTCGGTCGCTCACCAATGCGGCTACTGTTCGACCGTTCGATCCAATGTGGCCAAGGACGAAGGTCTAACCGAAGATGCAATCAAGCTCCTACCAGACGAGCGGACATTTCACTGCCCGCGAGAAAACTGCGTTGCACTATGCCGATCTTTTCAAGCAGGGTGAGCACGCGATTGACAAGGACGAAGTCTATGACGAGCTGAAAAAGCATTTCAGCGAGGAAGAGATTATCGAGCTCGGCATGCTCTGCGCGCAGACCGATGGCGTGGGCAAATTAGTGAAGTCTTTAAACGTGCTGAGCTGGGACGATGCTTGCGTCCTAAATCCGAAGCTGATGCAAGGCATTGCGGCCGAAGCAGCGGAGTAACCACACAGGGGACTATGGCGACTGGGAAGCTACTCGCGGCGGTTATCCCCGCCAGGAAGGCGGCGAAGGGGCCGCGCAAGAAGCGCAAGCGGCTTGAGCCCGGCAGTACACCGTTGCAGACTTGGAGCGTGCACGAGACCGGGTCGCCGCAGCGGAGCGCCGAATCGACAACGACTGCACAAGCCATCCCAAAAGGGGACGCGCGGGGTTGAAACGAGCGCAGCGCGAACTGTCCGTCGTCGAGTTGCAACTACGCTTGCGCTGCCTCGTACAATGCCGAACTGAACGAGCGGGTATCCAGCAACCTCGCAATTCGCGAACGCCGCTTCGCGCCGCCCTGGTCGGTCGAAAAAGCTTCAGCAAATTTCGAGTTGGGGGCCGGTTGCGTCTCGGAAAATGATCGGTTCAACGACGCATTCAAAGGCTGGCGGTCCTATAAGTTTGTCGGTAGCAGAATCGGCAAGCTACAAACCTTTTCCTGCGGACCAGCGGTTGCGGAGTTCATCGGCTTTACGGAGAGCGAGTTGGCGCGGCCCCGCAGGAGAAACGTTGACGCTTTCGATTAGCCGATGGCCTATCGTTGAATAGTCCAGGCCGATACAAGCTGGGTGAAGGAATGAGCCAAAGAGAGCTTTTTGCAATCCTCGACAACCCGACAGCCAATCATGGTGCAGGGTCTGACGACCGAGGGAAAGCTCCGCCCATTCTCTGGAACTGTTCAGGCG
>JBAPZR010000889.1:0-2412 GCA_049285335.1 Xanthobacteraceae bacterium
CGTCGAACTCGTCGCGCTCGACAACGCGCAGATCAAATACTCGACCGTTCAGAATTGGTACCCCGGCGACAAAGAGGGCAAAGGCGGCATTTACAACTTCGTTACGAAGCGCGGCCTCTGCAAAGGCGTGAACTCAAAGATCTCCTGGACGCAGGTGGAGACCGGTTCCGCCATCACCTGGAAATATCCGAGCTGCATCCTGCGCGGCGATAATTCACGCGGCGAGTTCTACTCGATCGCCATCTCCAACGGCTACCAGCAGGTCGATTCCGGCACCAAGATGCTGCATCTCGGCCAGAATACGACGAGCCGCATTATCTCCAAGGGCATCGCCGCCGGACGGTCGAATAACACTTACCGCGGTCTCGTCACCGCGCACCGTCGGGCGGGCGGCGCGCGCAATTTCACCAATTGCGATTCGTTGCTCATCGGCGAGCACTGCGGCGCGCATACGGTGCCTTACATCGAAACTAAGAATGCCTCGACCGTGTTCGAGCACGAGGCGACCACCTCGAAAATTTCCGAAGAAATGCTGTTCTACTGCAGGCAGCGCGGGCTGTCGGCCGAAGAAGCGACCGCGCTCGTGGTCAATGGCTTCGTTAAGGACGTGCTGCAGCAATTGCCGATGGAATTTGCCGTCGAGGCGCAGAAGTTGATCTCAGTCTCGTTGGAAGGTTCGGTTGGATGAGCGCGGACGATTTGGGTCCGCCTAAACTTGCGAGACATGGAGTGCCATTCTTGAAATCGAAAATCTGCACGTCGAGATCGACGGCTAGAAAATATTGAAGGGCGCCGACCTCGCGGTGAATGCCGGCGAGGCGCACGCGATCATGGGCCCGAACGGTTCGGGAAAATCGACGCTTGCCGTTCGAGATGAAGGGCGCGCATCCGCACGATGTGGCGACCGTCATCGATCGCTCGGGCGTCGCAGTTCGCGCCGGCACCCCATTGCGTCATGCCGCTGTTGGCGCGGTTCGGGCTGACGGCATCGTGCCGGGCCTCATTCGCCATGTACAATACGCGCGACGAGATCGACTACCTTGCGCAAGCGCTTCTTAAAGCGCAGGATCTCTTCTCATGAGCGAAGCAGCCAAACCCGCACCGGCCGCCGCCGCCGCACTTGCAGCGGAGAAGCCCACAACCATTCCGGCCGACGAAATGTCGCGTCTGACTGACGAAATCGTCGGCGCGCTCAAGACGGTCTACGATCCGGAAATTCCCGCCGATCTCTACGAGCTTGGTCTGATCTACAAAGTCGAGATGGACGACGACCGCATGGCCAAGATCGACATGACGCTGACGTCGCCGAACTGTCCGTCGGCAGCCGAGCTGCCAGGCCAGGTGGAGAACGCGGTCGCCAGCGTCGCCGGGGTGCGCGAGGCCAAGGTCAATATCGTCTGGGATCCGCCGTGGGACCCCAGCCGCATGTCGGACGAGGCCCGCACGGTGCTCAATATGTGGTGAGCGATTTTAGGCGAGTTGCGCGCGCGGCGCCGGCGCATGATTTTTGACTTTTCCAGATCGTAACAGCCGTGTTTGCCTCTTGACGAGGAAACGCGCAGAGGATGACAAGATGGCCGCTGCCCGGCCGAGACCTCAAGTGATGCGGCTCACCGAAGCCGCGGCTGATCGCATCAAGGCGGTTATGGCGAAAGCCGACCGTCGGATCGCGGCGGTGCGCGTCGGCGTCAAGAATGGCGGTTGCGCCGGCATGAGCTACTTCATGGAATATGCCGAAAAAATCGATCCGCTCGACGAGGTCATCGAGGACAAGGGCGTGCGTCTCCTGGTCGATCCCAAGGCGGTGCTGTTTCTGCTCGGCACCGAGATGGACTACAAGGTCGACAAGCTCGCCGCGCAATTCGTCTTCAACAATCCGAACCAGACCGCGGCCTGCGGCTGCGGCGAATCGGTGCAGCTCGAGCCGGCGAGCGAAGCGTCGTAGCGCGGACAATCTCACGGGGAAGAGGTGGCGGCCCGTGAGGAGCCAGAGGAGGAAGAGGAAACGGAGGGCGAGAACGAGATAGTGGAAATCCAGCAACCGTCGGTTCCCGCCAAATCGGCGGTCAAGGAGCCTGCCGAGCGAACCGACGACCCTGTGCGTATGTACTTCGGCGAAATGCGCTCGGTGGAACTCCTTTCACGCGAGGGCGAGATCGCTGTCGCCAAGCGCATCGAGGCCGGCCGCGAGGCTATGATCGCGGGGCTCTGCGAGAGCCCACTCGGCAGTCATGACGGCGCAGACGGTATGGCTACCAACGTCCTCAGGTCCCGTATCGCAGCAGCCGTCTCGATAGAATCCGGACATTGGACCCATCGAACAGATTTCAAGCGGCTCGCCTAGCACGTTGCGGGCCGCACGCCCTGGTTCTCCGCCAGTCCTGTCGTCCCTGAGCACTTGATCCCTCAGCG
>JBAPZR010000890.1:0-4393 GCA_049285335.1 Xanthobacteraceae bacterium
TAATCGCTGGCGCGCCAGCTCCAATGTCGGCAGCGGAAGAATTCTGATCGAACGCACGAAGTGCGTTCTCCATCTCGCGCCGCATGGCACGAAGCGGATCTGTTGTTAGTTCTGGGCTCGTGGTCCATGAATCGAGAAATCATGGGACAAGTGCTCGACGACCTATTTCTCGGTGATAGGACCGAAATAGACGAAGCAACTCTCGGGATGCTGTTCCCTCCCGGTGAAGCGGCCGGTGTGATTGACGAAAGGACGCGAAGCGCAGCCACCAGATTCGCCCAAGACCACGGTTGCCGATTTTTATTCGACGGGCAGTCGTCGAAGTCTACGTTTTTAGAACTGCCAGATCGACGGCACGAATTGATCGGCAATCTTTGCACAGACCTGGGCAGGGAAACGTCTGGCGCCGAAGACTTCCGAATCAAAATCGATCATAAGATCAGCGAAGCCGAGGCGCGTGCATCAGATTCAGAAGCTATCCCACTTGGCGAAACACCGGAGCAGCGTAAGCGAGAATTTCAGGAGGCATTGCGCAAAATTCTACGCGTGTGTCAGGACCGCAATTCGTCGAATCAAAAAGTTTGGACTGAGGCTCTGCATTTGCTCGATAACCCTCGCGTTCATGTCTCAAACTAGAAGCGACCGAAAGACTCACCGAAGCGATAGCGCGACAGCGCAAGGCTTCATCATCGAATAGCGGCGGAAATGAATGTCCGATTTTGGGTCATAAGCGGACATTGAGGCGCCTCGACCCGATGTCCGCTTTACCCCCAATAGGGGACATTGCTGAACAGGATCGTGATGTCCGCTTTGTGCCATAAACAGACTTCATGCATTGTTCCGGCAATGGTCGAAAGTGGCCGGAAGCTTAGACGCGGCCCTCCGGTCCGGGAAGCTTGGACCAATCGAGGCCGAGTGCTTCGCAGACTTGGCGAACCGAACGGGGGTCAAGATTATGGCTCTCACCAACTAGCGGCAGCTTCGCAGCCCGTCCTGCACGGTGGATCACCAAAGTCCCATGACCCGCTCCTCGTCTTTCGGGCTGCGTATCGAAGCGACACCCATGCTCGGCAAGCCACTTTCGGAAGGTTGCGTATTCCATTAGCCCTCTCCAACGCGCAAAGATTGGCGTTGCGCTGAAGACTGCCCTGATCCGTGGAAATTCGAGTGACCGAGACTTCCGGAGAAAACGTTAAACCCGTCTCAGCAATCAGCGCAGCAGGCTTAAGCTTGGCCGCGCTTGGCGTCGTATTTGGCGATATCGACACGAGTTATGGATTTATGGAGCGGCCGAATGTCTTAGCAATACTCAACGATTGCAGGACCAAAGGTGTCGAAATCAATCGCGACAACGTCATTTTTTACATCGGTCATGAAACAATCGTACCACGAGAGGGTCGGAGCGGTATCCCACGCGTTGGCAGGAAGCTATCTTTGCTGCGATGGCTCGCAATTCCGTTCGTATATCAGATGTCCTCAAATTGCCCCACGACCAAGTAGTGGAAATCGGTCGCGAAGTTGCGATTTGAACTACCAGCGGCAATTGAGGCGTGTCCACACAAGGAGTGGTCTGACATGTCTGCTTTGGTCATTAGCGGACATTTCAGAATGTTCAGCCGATGTCCGCTTTACCCCCAAAAGCAGACATTGGTTGAGTATGTCGGGATGTCCGCTTTGTGCCAAAAGCAGACATCGGCATGGCTGACCTCCAGCACGATCGATTCGACAGTTGTGTTAGCGAAGCTGTTCTTCGCGTCCTCCGGGTGCCATGCCGAAAGGTCCACTGCGGTGCCGCTTTTGATTGCGCCGTTGACCTTCGCGAGTAGCGACAGGTCGATGTAAAACGAGTCCATGATGCGTCCCGCCCATAACCGGATGCCTCCTGCACTGGCCGACTCGCCCGTCTGGCCTTCCAGGACGAGCTCGCCGGTCGCGGACTCCTCGCGCGCCTCCTTGCCAGTGAGAGCATGCAATCTCATGGCCTGTCGTCTATTTGAGTCCGGTTCGTCGAAAGACACGCGGTACGTCAGGGTCTCGAACTCGGCGCCGTCAAAGTGCACCTTAAATTCATAGCGTGCCTCATGATGGAAGCCTGGTTTTACATGGACACCGGTGATGTTCGAGTTGACATCCATGATGAACACTGTGCTGCCATCGCCTGAGAACACGTATAGGTCGTCGATAAAAAGCTGGCCGTTCTGGGCTGCGAGAGGGGTATCGAGATGATGAGACATTGGAACACTCCCTTCCGTCTCGTCTGAGACATCATAGCAGTGGCTACATTGAGGGAGCCTCAGCTGCGAGCTTGGAAAACTCCTCCGCCGTATAGCCATGTACAGTGGTAGTCCTCGCATTTCCCGAAGAGCCAATTGGCACGACGTACTTCAACATCGTCTCGCCGTTCGGCATTTCGACAGTAATGACCACGTCATAGTGGCCCGTCGTCACGTAGGCGCTTAGCAGTCGTCCACCTAATTTCTCTGCCGTCGCCCTGCTGCGCTCATAACGACCGACAACGTCTTTTGCGTTTTTGGCGCCTTGATCAGTCCAATTCAGATAGCAAATGAACGTAGGCATGATCTTCTCCCCTTGGCTCGCTCAGAGAACCGACCAAGCCATTCGAGGCATATTTTTGTGACAATCGGGCGACTTCTAAAGAGCGGCCCCGACCTCACTGGGTGTCGGGGGATGGGGTGCGAGATCGGAGCCTGGCTCTCTGGAGCCGAGAGTTCCCTCGATGTTATAGCGGCCACGACTTCAACAAACTGAATTATTCGTTAACTGAGCGAATTTATGGTTAATGAATGTGATTACAGCTCAGTGTTTGGAGCGCAATTCCTCGATCAGCATCGATCGCCGGGCGGGGCTGAGCTGAGTTGGTGTTGCCGGTCTAGCAAGGTTCCACTAGGGTGGCTTTCGCGAAGTCTATTTCGTTAAACCAACGCGATCCGGGGGCGGCGCGACGGTTGCAGCGATTAGGATAGCCCTCCTCGCTGGGACGTACAGCACAAGCCCGACGGGTCTACAGAGGAGAAGATCAAATGAGCGAGTCCTTTATCGAATGTGATGAAGAAATACTCGGTGACCAGCTGTCGGATGCGGCCTTAGAAGTTGCGGCAGGAAAATATTGGGAAGTCGGGAATCCCTTTACTCTCGCCTTCTGCTCAGGCTTGGACACCTGCCCAGCCTAACCGCATTGAGCGGCAAGGATTGGCTGACTCAAATAGTCCGTCTCAGAATTATTGTTGCAGACATTCCTGCCGGAGTGTGAGCACTATTGAAGCCGCTCACTTCCGGCAGCAGCGATGACCCTGGAGATTCAGAAGGCAGCGCCGACCGCGTCAGGCCCAGCACAAAGATCGATGACGCATCTGCTGTGGTTCTTTGCCCTTGTCTATGTTGCGGAGGGCAGCGGCGGATTGATTGCACAACCGCTCAACTATTACCTCAAACAAGTGCATGGCTGGACACCGCTTCAGATCAGCGCGTATGTCACGATCCTCAACATACCTTGGATGACGAAGCCGCTCTACGGGTTGGTGTCCGATCTCATCCCACTCTTCGGCTATCGCCGCAAAAGCTACCTTTTGCTCGCTAACGCGACCGCCATTGTCGGCCTTTTATTGGCGACACTGCTTACCGTGCCTGATCAGCTCGTCTTTGCGTTGCTGCTCACGGCCTTTGCAACAGCGATTTCCAGCGCCGTCACCGGCGCGGTACTGGTCGAAAATGGACAGCAGCTGCATGAGAGCGGAACTTTCGTCAATCAACAATGGCTTTGGTACACCATCTCGGCGATGACGGTTGCCATCCTCGGCGGCCAACTCGTCGAGCGTTTTGAGCCAGCTACTGCTTTGCATAGCGCCGCCGCCATAGGTGCCTGCGCTCCCTTGCTGGTGATCTTCGGCACCGTATTTCTCGTTCCGGAAAAGAAAGCGTGCATGAATATTCGGGGAGTGAAATATACGCTCGAAGAACTTTTGGACGCGTTCCGCGGGCCTCGTTTATGGATCATCGCCGCTTTTATATTCCTTTATTATTTCAGTCCGGGCTTGGGTACGCCGCTCTATTTCGTCATGACCGACAACCTGAAGTTCTCCCAGGCCTATATCGGCTCCTTAGCAGTTCTTGCGGGGTGCGGTTGGATCCTCGGTGCTTTTCTATATCGTCGGTATTTTAGAACATTGACGCTTAAGAAAATGCTGAACCTGAGTATTGCGATTGGGACCGTGAGTGGCCTGGCGTTCTTGCTTCTCTGGAACGAGCCCGCCGCCGCAATCATAAGCTTTTGTTCCGGTTTTGCAGGAATGCTGACCACCGTTGCTACCCTCACACTCGCCGCCGACTATTCTCCGCGCCGTGCGGAAGGCTTCACTTTCGCAGTCCTCACGTC
>JBAPZR010000891.1:0-8854 GCA_049285335.1 Xanthobacteraceae bacterium
GCCCTCGAAGCCGCGTGCGGCGACCCGCGCCATCAGCGCCGCGATCAGCGCGCGGCTCGCGCCGACGATTGCCGGCCCGATTTCGACCGGCTTGTGACCATCGCTCAACTTTGCGTGATTTTCGTCAATTACCTTGACCATATCGTCAACGACGTTTATCAATTTGGTAAATGTACTTTACCAGATCGGTTCCCGACGCGCCAGCGCTCCGTGAAAAGACCAGTAGACCATTGAAGGAGTGTCGATCATGCCATCATCTGGACGCCCCACGCGGCTTTTGCACGTGGATTCCAGCCTTCTCGAGCACAATTCCGTGTCGCGCAAACTCTCGGCCGCGTTGGTCGAGAAATGGCGACAATCCGAGCCGGCAATTGGGGTGACCTATCGCGATCTCGCTGCAGATCCGATTGCGCATCTCACGCGACGTCCTGCAGGGCGAAGCCGACAAGGCTCTGCCGACCGATGAAGTGCGGCGCGACCAAGCGCTGACGGAAGCCTTAATCGAAGAATTTCTGGCGGCCGACATCATCGTCATCGGCGCGCCGATGTACAACTTCTCGAGCTCGTCGCAGCTCAAAGCTTGGATCGACCGTATCGTTAGGGCGGGACGCACGTTCCGCTACACCGCGACCGGTCCGATCGGCCTGGCGGACGGCAAACGCGTCGTTGTCGTCTCGTCGCGCGGCGGCGTCTACACGACGCCGGAGAGACGCGGCTGGGATTTCCAGGAAAATTATTTGCACCTGGTTTTCGGCTTTCTTGGCATCACCGATGTTGCCGTGATTCGCGCCGAGGGCCTGGCGCTCAACGACGGAAACCGTGAACGCGCAATCAAGGCCGCGCATGCCGCTGTCGAAACTTTTTTCCAGCGGGCCGCATGAGGGCAGGCGCGCACGCGCGCCACTCTCCTAAGGGTTCGAGACGAAAATGGGAAGCTGCAAATGAAGCGTGGGAAAGTTCGCATCATTACCGGCGACGTGCGGCAGCTGCGGCGGTTCTATGAACGGGTGACCGGGCTCAACCCGACCGGGGACGACCGCTACACGGAGTTTCACGCTCCGGAAATGACACTCGGCATCGCCTACCACCAAAGGATCGACATGATGGCGCCCGGCGCGACGGCGCCTGCATCCAACCGCTCGACCGTGCTCGACTTTGAGGTCGACGATGTCGATCACGAATACAAGCGGCTTCGGGAATTCATTGGTGAGTTCGTCACAGAGCCGATCACGCAACCGTGGGGCACGCGTTCGGTGCTGTTTCGTGATCCGGACGGCAATCTCATCAACTTCTTCACGCGTGAACGAACAACGGCCGAAACTGAGGCAGCTGATCCGCCACAGGAGTACAGACCATGAGCTTGGCGCAAGACCTGAAAGACGTCGCCGCTCGGGCGGAAAAGCACATACCGCCGGAATTGTTGAAGAGCTTGCAAAAATCTATCGATGACCTCGAGCGCTCCGGTATTGCGCAGCGCGCTTTGAAGGCAGGCGACCTTGCGCCGGCCTTCACTCTGCCAAACGCGCAGGGCCGGCCAACTGCGTTGATGGATTTGCTGCAGCGAGGGGCCTTAATCGTCAGCTTCTACCGCGGGCTTTGGTGCCCGTACTGCAATGTCGAGCTGCGCGCCTATCAGCGCGTGCTATCGGAGATTCGGGCGCTTGGCGCAACGTTGGTGGCCATTTCCCCGCAGACCCCCGACCGTTCTGCTGCAACGGCCGCTGAGAACGGAATTGAATTCGAGGTGCTGAGCGATCATCGCAACGAAGTCGCGGCTCATTACGGCCTCGCCTATGACGCACCGCAAGCGGTGCGAACCATCACCGAGAAATTCGGTCACCACCTGTCGGACTACAACGGCTCCGATGACTGGCGGCTGCCGATATCAGCGACCTATGTCATCTCCCCGAGCCAACGGATCATTCTTGCAAACGTCGATCCAGACTTCCGGCGGCGCTTGGACCCGAACGACGTCTTGACGGCCTTACAACGGCACACAGACGACCGACAGGTCGCTTAGGACATCGACTGGCCGCTTAGGAATCAATGGCTGATGCGTTGAGGAGGAATCCATGAGCACGATACGAGTCGAACGCTATCATCCCGCGCTGGTCGCGCTGCATTGGGCGCTCGCAGTTTTGATCATCTTCGATCTGGGAATCGCCTCGCTCGTCCTGGTGCATATCCCCAATGATGCGCCGATGAAAATCGAGGGATTGCGGTCGCACATGATCGGCGGACTCTTGATTTTGACGTTCATGTTGATCCGCCTGGCGGTGCGCACCAAAACCGCGAAGCCGGCGGAGGCGCCGACCGGCAGCGCCTTGCTCGATCACGTGGCGTGGTGGTCGCATCGCCTGCTCTACGTAACGGTATTCGCCATGGTGGCGAGCGGCCTGATCATGGGCCTGCAGGCGCATGTGCCGGACGTGGTGTTTTTCGGACGCGGCCAGCTGCCGCCGGATTTCTGGGTCTTTCCTTTGCGCGGCGTCCATTATGTCCTGTCGCGTCTCCTGATGGCGCTGATTGCATTGCATATTTGCGGTGCCTTCTACCATGTCATCCTCCGCCGCGATCGGCTGTTCCGCCGCGTGTGGTTCGGCCGTCGCTTTCAAGAAACCACCCCGGCCTCGGCACAGCGCTTGCGGGCAGCAAGCTTTTGGGATTACGCGCCTTGGCTCAATCGCGCCATCCTCGCGCTGCCTTTGCTGCTCTTCGTCCTGATCGGATTCAAATATCTCGCCACGCCGGATAAAGTCGCCACAGCTTCCGGAATGCTGCTTCGCTCTCAAGCCGCCGTCACCGACCTGCGTGTCGAGGGTGCGTTGTTTTTTGCCCTCGCCGCACTCACGCTGGCGTCACTTCTGGACACGCGGCGGATTCTCGCCGGCCTCGGCCTAATTGCGACGGTGGTCGGATTCGTCACCGCGGCGCGCATTCTCGGCTATGTCGTCGACGGACCGGCCGCCGAAACGACCTTCAAGCTCGTTCCCGAAGTTGTCCTGCTCACGCTCTCCTCCGCCGGTATTCTGGTCGAGCTTGGGCGGCGTCGGCATCTCGCTCGCGCTCCGCATCGGGACCTTGATCGGGACCTTGGCGCGACGATCGTGCATCCCGGTGCCGCGATGACGTCCGTCCTCACGGTTCGGCAGCGATGAAATGCGTCACTTTCGGCGGACCTGACAAATTGAACCGATGCACGCATTCCTGCACCAGCCGATCGGCATTCGTAACGCGCTCGTGCTGACGCAAATGTTCCAACCAGGATTCCACCAGGAAGGTTTCGACCATCCTTCCGGCTTCGGCCGTATCTTCGAACACACCCCAGGCATAAGCGCCGTCACGTCGTCTTTCGTGTTCAAGCGGGGCGAGCGCTTCAAGAAAGGCCTCGCGGTCGCGCGAATTGATGCGATATTCGACCGTGACCAAAACCGGGCCGCGATCTTGCTCGATCGGCTGCGCCGTCTGCGGCGCCGGCCAATGCATCGAAGGCGACAAGTCGATTGACGCACCGGTTTGCAGTTTCCATGGCCAGGTCAGCACAATCGCGGCGACGGCGCCGGCGCTGGCGAGAAAGAGCGCGTTCTCCAAGCCAACCGCGGCCGCAATCCCGCCCCAGGCGGCGCTGCCGAGCGTTAAGCACCCGAAAAATACCGTGGTATAGAGCGCTAATCCTCGTGCGCGCACCCAATCCGGCAGGGCGACCTGAGCGGAGACGCTCAGAGTCGCCAGCGCCACGATCCACGACGCGCCGGCTGTCGCGCTCGCAACGAGCGCCGTGACCGGCTCGCGGGCGATCCCATAGAGCACCATGGCGACGGCTTGTCCGAGTGCGCCCACGGCCATCACGCGATCGGCTCCGAGTTTTGTCTTCAGGAACGGCAGGAAAAACGCGCCGCCGACCGCGCTTGCTCCGATGACGCCGAGGAGTACGCCATAGAGCCGAGGCCCACCGCCAATCTGCTGGCGCGACACCAGCGGCAACAGCGCCCAATAGGCGCTCGCAAACAGAAAAAAGCCGGCGGCGCGGATCAGCGTCGCCCGCAAATGTCGATTGTGCCGCGCATAGCGAAGCCCCGCCGAGATCGCCCGGCCGAACCGCTCCGCCGGCAGCAATGTCCCGCCGCGGGTCGGCGGCCGCCACCACAACAGCGAACCCACGATGGCGAGATTGGCCACTGCGTTCGCCCAGAACGGCGCGACGACGCCGTAGACCGAGATGAACAGCCCGCCGAGCGCAGGACCGATCGCGCGCGAAATATTCACGCCGACGCTATTGGCCGCAATGGCCGGCGGCAGATCGTCCTTGGGAACGAGATACGTCACGACAGCTTGCCACGCCGGTACCGTCATCGCGCCGGCGGCGCCAATCAAAAATGTAAAGACCAAGAGATTGCCGGGCGTCGCCCAACCGAGGCCGACGATCACCGCATAAACGGCGCTCACCGCCGTGGTGATGATTTCCACCACGATCAGGAATTTGCGCTTGTCGAAAATATCCGCGAGCGCGCCGGCGGGAATGGCGAAAAGGCAAATCGGCAGGCTGCTCGCCACCTGCACCAGCGCGACAATCAACGGATCGGGATTAAGGCTTGTCATCAGCCAGCCGGACGCCGCGCTATACATCCAGCCGCCGATATTGGACACGAGCGTCGCCGTCCAAATGACGGCGAAGGCTGGATGATGAAACGGCGCCGCAAGCGACGGCGGCGCCTTTGCGGTCGTGTTGGCGCTGCTCATCACGAGGGTTTATGCGCGAGCCACCGTCCGTTTTCCGCGGCGGCAAAAAGCTCCGCCAGCGCGGCGTTGACAGCGTCCGGCTCTTCGCTGGTGATGGTATGGCCCGAGCGCGGAATAACGAGCAATCCCGCGGTCGGCGCGGCGCGTTTGAGAAAGAGGCTGCCGTCGAGACAGGTTTCGTCCTCGTCGCCCACGATGATCAGAAGCGGCACTGAAAATGTCTTAAGATCGGCCTCCATATCCCACAATGTCGGACGCTTGCTTTGCAGCATCGCCATGGTCAGCGCGTGGCCTCGCGCCGAGTGCTCGGACAGCATGCGCGAGAATTCCGCATAGCCGCGCGGATCCTTGTATTTCTGCGATTGGCGGGTGGACGTATCGGCATAGATCGCCGCGGCCGCGGCAATGCCTTTCTCTATGAACATTTTCGAGGTCTCGGCGGCCTGCGCGCGCATCGCCGCGCGCGCGGCGGGATCGGGCAGCGAACCCCATCCGCAGCCCGCCGCCGTCACCGAAATACAGCGCTCGGGATGGTGGATGCCGACATGCAGCGCGGTGTAGGCGCCCATGGAATGCCCCACGATGTGGGCTTTGGCGATGCGAAGCGCATCCATGATGGCGATGACGTCGGCGCGGGCGATGTCCTGGCCGTAGCAGGCGGGATCGTCGGGAACATCCGAGGGCGGATAGCCGCGCTGGCTATAGGTGACGCATCGATGGGAGCGGCTGAAGCGGCGCATTTGTGGCTCCCACGTCTCATGGACGAAGATCACGGGCGTGCCCACGCCGGCCTCCTCGCAGTAAAGGTTCACGCCGTCGGCGGTCTTGATCTTGGGCATGGCGATACGTCTGGTCCGTTGCAACGAGCGATCGTCGCCGCATGCTACATAAAACGCGCGGCCGCCGCCAAACCGGCGCCTCGAAAAGAGAAAGGCCGCCCGTTGCCGGGCGGCCCGTCCGCGTCGCCTGGAATTTGTCGCCGAAGAATCAAGCCATCCAGAATGGCTTGTTCATTTCGCGATGCGCGTCGCAGCGTGTGACTCCGATGTCGCGCAGTGTTGCGTCACTCAAGCCTTCAAGCTCGTGCCGCGAGCGCGCTCGGCGCTGCCATTCCGCGATGCGAAGCTTGAGCTGGTCCCAGCGAGACAGGCGCGTGCCCCGGAAGGTGGTTGTGGTGATTGTGCTCATGACTGGCTCCGTACCCGGCTATTCATGGTTGCAACTTAGTTGCGCCGTGAAAGATGGGCTGTGATGGTTAGCACAGTTTGGCGTTTTTAATTAAATTGATGATATCACGTTGGAATTTTGAACTTTTTTCGAGGATCGAACGGTCGCCGAGGAACTTTCGCGACGGCAAAACGCCAAGGAATGCGGCACGCCGACGGGTTGCCTAGGATGCAGGCGTCAGCGTGATTTCGCATATGGCCGTAACGGGTTCGGGCAACAGATCGCCGGTGCGGTCGTAGCCGACGGCCCGGAGAATTCCGGCCGCCGGGCACATGGCAACCGCCAGACGGGTGTAGGGATTAAGCACCGGCTCCCGGACCCAATCGAAATCGGCCGCGGTGCAGGCGCCATCCCATCGGTCGAGCGAGTCGCGGCGCGCACGGCTAAAGCCCGCGGCTTCCGTAAAAGTGCTCGTCAAAAATCGGCGCGTACCGATGCGCCCCTCCCAACCTGGACGGCAGGGCACCCAATCATTGGCGGCGCTGGTTTGGTCTTCGCGCGTCGTGAAGCCGGTCTCGGTCCGCTCGATGACACATCGTTCCCGCGCAGCGCGCCCGACCAAGACATAGATGACGGGGCGCGCCACCGGCGTTGTTTCCAGCATGCGGCGCGCGGCGGCAAAATCCTCGCAAAGCTCGAACGTACGCCGCAGCAGCTGGTCCGGCGGCATGCGGTCGGCGGATCGCCAAGCGGTACGCACATTGGCCGCGAAATCGTAAGGCCGGAGCCAACGATGCTGCGTGCGGCGGCGCATCGGCGCCTGGTTGACTGCTGCCGCGAAGCGAAACGGTGCGATGGCGGTGAGTGCTCCGACATAGCCGGGCCAGGTGACGCTGAAAAAATCGCCGGCGGCGCTGCTCATGCGCGCGACTTCGGCGTGGCGGCCGAGCCCGTGAAACGGCCAATCGAGTGTCCGAATGAGCCAGGGCACACCGTTTTGATCGCAAGCGCGCGCCGTGCAGCCCCATTGATAGGAGGCGTTGAGGAGCCACACGCCGGAAAATTCCAGCGTGCTCGCGATCTGCGCAATCTCGGGCAGGTAGGGCGAGCGCGAGCGCGTGAGCCAGCGCTGCGAGGCCCAATCAAGCGCCGGCATCAGCGGCATGGCGGCGCGCGGGAAAAATGCAAGACAGGCGTCGCGCAACGAACGGGCGCGATCGGTGTTCAATTCGGCGTGACGCGGCGGGCCGCCGTCGCGCAGATCGATCACCGGAATTGCTGGCAATCGATTCATGGAGTGCGCTCGCTCGGATCTACGACTTGGCAACGACTCGACAAGGAACGGCTTGGCAAAGCCGAGCACAATCGTCTAATGCGCAGTCCAATAGCAAGCAAGGTGGGGGAGGATTAAGGCGATGGAGCTTAAATCGACGCGCCGGATCGTGACCGGTCATGATTCGCAGGGCAAAGCGGTCGTGCTGTTCGACAGTGCGCTGCCGGCGAAACAGCGTAGCGTCGGTGGCAACGGCATGACGTTGTTATGGGTGACCGGCGAATTTCCCGTCGATGCCGCAGGCTCCACCGATCGTTCGCAAACGCAGGTCGGCGTTCCCCCCCCCGCCAACGGGACAGTATTCCGCATCGTCGACTTCGCTCCATTTTCGCCGCAATCCGCGCCGGTCGATCACGAGCAGATTCTTCGCGCCATGGGCATCGATCTGGCGACGCAGGGCTACGCGCGCCATGCCAATACGCACCGGACGAAGACGATCGACTATGCCATCGTTCTTGAAGGCGAAATCGACATGCTGCTCGACGACAGCGAAATTCATGTGAAGGCCGGCGATGTCTTGGTGCAGCAGGCGACCAATCATTCCTGGGTGAACAACGGCGCCAAACCGTGCCGCGTCGCCTTTATCCTCATCGACGCCAATACGCCGCCGGCGTGGCAGAGAAACTGGCAGCCCTGAAAACTAAGGCTATTCCGCCGCCTGCTGGGCGCTGTGGAAGAGCGGCACAACGCGCGTGCGCTCGCCGGCTCTCGCCACGACGACGTGATCTTCGGGCACCGCAAGCCAATCGTCGTCGTGATCGAACGGCTCAGAAACGATGACGATGCCGCGCGAGGATTCCCGGTAGTAAAGCGTATTGGCGTGATCGTTCACCGCGTAGCGGAACGCATAAAGATCGCGCCCGTCGGTGAGCGCGGCGGTGAAGCGGAGCCGATCCGCCGGGTCGCTCGTGTTGACGAAGCGGGTCAATGTGGCGAGCGTCTTTTTCGCGGCCGCCACCGGCTCCTCGAAGCCGGCGCCCAGGATGGCGAGGAATATCGCCTCCGAGTCCGTCGTGCCGATGCGGGACGGATAGAGTTCGTCTGGAATGAGCGACTCGACCTGCCGGCGCCAACGGCTCCAATTGCCGAGGAAGCCGTTGTGCATGAACAGCCATTTGCCGCAGGCGAACGGATGGCAATTCGCCCGCGTTATGGCGGTGCCGGTCGCTGCGCGAACGTGGGCGAAGAACAAATGCGACTGCAGGTGACGGCACAGATACCGTAAATTCTCGTCCGACCATGCCGGGCGAATTTCGCGATAGAGGCCCGGTTCGGGATGCTGGCCGTACCAGCCAAGTCCGAATCCATCGCCATTGATGCTGGCGGTGGACTCGAGCGCATGGATGCTTTGCGAGATCAGGGAATGACCGGGCTCGGTGACATAATGCTCAAGCGCGGTGGTCTCACCCCGATATGCGATCCAGCGACACATTGGCAGGGCCTGCCTACGATTCAGACATCAGGCCACCAGTGTGGCATCTCGAATCCATCGAGTCACCCCGCGTAATGCCATTTCCGCATCGTCGCACTGATTTTCAGCAAAGACCCGCAGTTGAGCGTCGGCGGAGGTTCCCTCAACAAGAATCGCGCGGCAATGCTGCATCTGCTCAGCGC
>JBAPZR010000892.1:0-2185 GCA_049285335.1 Xanthobacteraceae bacterium
GCCGCTGCCGGACATCTGGCCCGGCACCAAGAACGCTCAATCGCATCGCATCTGGCTACCGCAGCCCTCGCAGCACCTGATTGCCGATGAGACCGCCACCACCGGCTTTGTGTTCGCTGGCCCGCGTGGTGGTCCGATCACCGGCCTGGACGATGCCATGCGCGGCGTCTGCGCCAAACTCGGCGTGGAGCGGGCGACACCACACGACTTGAGACGCACCCACGGCACCACCATCACCAAGCTGAAGTTCGGCCGCGCCGCCATGAACCGAATCCAAAACCACAAGGAGGGCGGCATCGGCGACGTCTATGACATTCACGACTACGCCGCCGAGAACAAGCACATCATGGAAGCGGTCGCGGCCTACATCATGGACTTGGTGGAAGGGAGCGAGGGTGGTGGCAAAGTGCCCATTTTCACAGGGTGACCACTTGCTTTTTGGATTGTTCACCACCATAAAATAGCGAGTCGGCACGATCCGACTCAGGCACCCAGGCCCCCCAAGTCACCCAACCTCTCGGGGCCAGCTCTCAAAAAACCGTAGCGCTTATGCGCCCGCGCGGCCGCGCCCGTTTGCGCGCTTGCCGTGCGGTCAGCGAGGGTGACCCCGTGTCCAAAAAAGCGAAGACGGTGGAAGACGCCGTCGCCAACAAGGCCGCCGCGCCGAGTCCACCGCCGCCTGTTCGTTTACTCTCAAAGGCCGAAGTCCTGGCGATGGTCGGGGTGAGCTTTCCGACTGTGTGGAGCTGGATGCGCGCGGGGACCTTTCCCCGTTCGCGCGTCGTCGGCGCGAAGAGCAAATGGCTTTCCACTGACATTGAGAGCTGGATCGCTGGGCTGCCGCGGCGGGTATCGCGCTCGGCAAAGTGTCGGTCATCGCGGGCCATCCAGGGCTTGGGAAATCGCAACTTGTCGCTTTCCTCGCTGCGAACGTGTCCAGTGGCCGTGAGTGGCCTTGCCACGAGGGTCGGGCACCCCTCGGCACGGTGATCATGTTGGTGGCCGAGGACGACGCCGGCGACACCGTCATTCCCCGGCTCGCCGCCGCGAATGCCGATCTTTCGCGGATCCATTTCGTCGATAGCAACAGGATCGGCGGCCACCGGCCGTTCGACTTATTGTCGGACGCGCAAATGCTCGAACAAGCAATTCGGCAGTTTGGCGATGTTCGGCTTATTGTCATCGATCCTATCACGGCGTTTTTGAAGTCTACTGCCATGCAGCGAGCTGCCGCTGCCCACCTGCAGCAGCTCGCTGCGAATTTAAACGCGGCAGTGGTGGTGATATCGCACTTTGCCAAGACAGCCCGGACAAATGTCTTGACGCAAGTGATGGGCAGCCTTGGTTTGGTAGCCGTAGCTCGTGCGCTATTCATTGTCACCGAAGAAAAGGGAACGGATCGACGGCTATTTCTGCCAGCAAAAAATAATTTGTCGGGCGCACGCTTCGGCCTTGCCTATCGGATGGAGGCCAAGTCCACGTCGGACGCGGTGACCGCGCCAGCGGTGGTCTGGGACTCAGCTCTAGTTACGATGTCTGCGGACGAGGCGCTGGCGTCCGCCGCAGGGGCAAGGAAGATGCAGCCGGCGCTCACGGACGCAGTTGATTTTCTGCGGGTGCTGCTGGGTGCGGGACCGATACCGGCGAAAGTCATCAAATCTGAAGCGAGTGATGCCGGCATCCGCATCGGATCCCTCCGCAGGGCTGCCGACATCCTAGGGGTCAAGGCACGCCGTATCGGTGGGATTGCCGGCACGGGGAGCTGGATCTGGGAGCTCCCCATCGGATCGGCCTCAGCGCCGTCTAAGGTGCTCGACCAGTATCGTGCACCTTAGCGGTTCGGGCGGACGTAACTCGAGTGCTCCGAAGAACTGCGGCCACCGCTTCTAGGCTCCCCTTACCCCTTGATCTGGTCGAGCAGGCCGTCCTTTAATTTAATTACGATCGACCGCGGTCGAGAGCGATCAGGCCACTCGGACTGACTCTCCGCCCATACGATCGCGTTTCCCGACTTTGATGGGAGCGTCGCCTTGCTAGGCAAAGCTCGCTGGGACCGCAACCACCGCAGAACGAGGGCTGCTTGGCGCGGGTCATCAAACCACTCTTTGAATTTCTTGGCTCGGATCGTGACTTTCGAAGTGGAGCCCGCCTGGTCCATGAACCCGTCTGCCATTTTGCACTTGTC
>JBAPZR010000893.1:0-2532 GCA_049285335.1 Xanthobacteraceae bacterium
GGGCGTATTCGCGTGGTTGTCGCGTGCGGCGACAGGATCATCGCACGCTCGAGCAATCGAGGAGTCTGGTGAGCTTCTGGTGAAGTAGATGTTAACTGCGCGCGGCGTGAGCGTTCGTTTCGGCGGACTGACAGCGATCGACGGAGTGGATCTGGTCATTCCCGAGTGCGGGATCTTTGCTCTTGTCGGTCCAAATGGCGCCGGCAAGACGACCTTTCTCAACGTTCTGACGCGAGTATGCTCCGCGGCGGAAGGCACCATAACCCTTGATGGCGTAGATTTGCTGTGCCTTAAGACCCATGAGGTCATTCGCCATGGGATAGCGCGCAGCTTTCAACATGCAGAACTGATTCCCGGCTTGACCGTGCTGGAAAATATTCTGATCGGCCTGCATACCCACATATCGGTCGGCATCGAGGGCGCTCTGATGCTACCGTGGACGCGACGGCGCGAGACGGCAGCCTGCGAACGTTCGGAGATACTGCTGCGCAAGCTCAACTTATGGCAATTCCACCATTTGCGACCGGCGGATCTGCCGTACGGGGTTCAGAAGCTTGTCGATGTCGCGAGGGCCTTGATTTCCGGGCCTAAGCTGATGCTGCTAGATGAACCGTTCGCTGGATTGGGCGAAGGCGAGGTCCCGAGGCTCGCGGAGTGTATCATCGCAGCCGGAAGACAGTGCGCGGTCCTCATGGTTGAACATCACTTGGAGCTTGTGATGCAGATGGCAAAACGGGTGACAGTGATGAATTTCGGGCGAAAGATCGCAGAGGGCGAGCCGGCTGAAGTATGCGCCGATCCGGCGGTCATCAGCTGTTACCTCGGCACGCGCCGAAACGTCTCGAACCCGAGGCAAAGATGCTAAGCGTCGAGGATCTTCATGTTTATTACGGTAGGGCATGCGCGTTAAGGGGGGTAAGTCTTTCGATCGGCGACAGCAGCGTCACCGCGTTGCTTGGTGCAAATGGCGCCGGCAAGTCGACCATGCTTAAGACAATTTCGGGAATTCTTCATCCAAGGCACGGCAGAATCCTGTTCGATGGCTCCGACATCTCGCGTCTCGACCCCGGCGGGATCGTCCGTCGCGGCATTGTGCATTGCCCGGAAGGGCGGCAGGTTTTCCCGGGATTGAGCGTGCGTGAAAACTTGCTTTTAGGGTCTTATGCCGTAGGTACTCATGAGCAGTTGGATTACGTGCTGGACCTCTTCCCCAGGCTTCGCGATCGGCTGAAGCAGCTTGCCGGCACACTCTCCGGCGGCGAGCAGCAGATGCTGGCGATAGGACGAGCGTTGATGGGCAAGCCGAAGCTGCTCATGATGGACGAACCGAGCCTCGGTCTCGCGCCAATCATTGTGGAACAAATATTCGACCTTTTCGGCGGCTTCCGCGACCGCGGTATCTCCGTTCTTGTTGTCGAACAAAATGCCATGCTCGCCCTTGAGGTCGCCGATTGGGTTTATACACTATCGCATGGCGAGCCCCGAATTTCCGGCGCTGCCTCGGAATTGCGCGACAGCGATATTATCCAGCGTATCTATCTGAGCTGATGGCCAATTCGCATGTGAAGCAACTCAGCTTTGACAATGAATGGAGCGGAACGAGTGGCGGCCCTGAAAGACGGCGTGACTTTGACGGCTTTGCTTAAGGAAGTACTCGGATGTCTTGTATCGGGCGAGGCGGCCAGAACGCGCCGGCTTCGCTACGTGGTCACCAACGCGCTTGACTCGTGACCACATCGATGCGCTGTCGGTCGGCTTTCTCACTGCTGTCAGCGCGCAAGAACTATGGCCTCATCTCTGCCACCGTCGCGGCAGCGCTGGCGCCCGAGGTACAGGCAGCGATGCTGGGTGAAACCGTTTTCGAAACACGTGACGCTGATCTTGCCGCACTAGCTCGCTCACTTGCGGAGCCAGGGCTGAAGAATCGCATTGCAGATTACGTCGCGAGCCTCAAGCGCAAAGGCATCGCAACATAGGTCACCGGTGCCGTCGCTTATTCATAAGCAAGCGATACCGCCAAGCAAAACGCCTGTGATGTACAAAGTGCGTGCACTTCGGCGACCGCATAACCCGCCATACTGATGACTGTACCGAGCACCAGCGGTTTTCTGTGCGGCTCCTTTGGAAAGATACTTTGCGGCGACGTGCTGGCCTATGGTGCGCCGCGTCCCGCCAATGCTATTAGGGGGCCGTACACCGCGTGGACGACCTACTGGCAGTTTGGGGGTTAATCAGGACGTCGAACTGAAGAAACGAAACCAACTTAGAAGTATAGGAGTCGAAATCCAATGGCCTGGACCCGCGATCAGATGGCGGAGCGCGCCGCCAAGGAATTGCAAGACGGCTTTTACGTCAACCTCGGCATCGGCATTCCGACGCTTGTGTCCAATTTCATCCCAGCGGGAATGAGCGTGCAGCTGCAATCCGAGAATGGAATGCTCGGCACCGGACCGTTTCCATTCGAGGGTGAGGAGGATGCCGATCTCATTAATGCCGGCAAGCAGACCGTCACCGAGCTGCCGACCACGAGCT
>JBAPZR010000894.1:0-1953 GCA_049285335.1 Xanthobacteraceae bacterium
TCAGGGTCTTTGTCTCTAATCACCCACCGACATACAAATATCTTGGCATCATAGAGGCTTGCTATTCGGACAGTTTGGCTGGCGCCAGGCAAGTTGGCATCGAAATAAGCGGTTTCCGGAAGTGGCATATGCTTGCCCCCATTGTTTCCGCATGGCGCGCCCTGGCGCTAGCGTGGCTTCGACTAATCTAGACCTGATGGTTGCTGCTGGCTGTGCCTAAAACGCAACGACCCCAAAAGAATAAGCGTTCTCGATAAAGACGCCAGTTCCGGCGCTCGGCTTCTGCAATCCCCGATCGACCACCTCGGTTTTCGGACCCGTAGGCCGCTGCCGATGCTCCATTCCTGTGGTTTTATCGACCTTGCTCGGGTGATTAGAACGAAAGTGGCGACAACACCCCACAGAGCCCGCACGTTCGCCAGAGCCTGTGGATATAGTGCAGTCGCCTTGAAGAGTCGGCCAATCTACGACATCGTTAGGGTGAATCGGGGGATTCACGCTCGCTTTTTGGTATTGACGTGCCGTGACGGCATGGCCCGGAAAGGTGCCCCAGCCGATGCGGGCCTTCCTTTAGCGTGGCTCGGCTGGATGCAGCGATTTGCGTGACCGTTGAACAGTCTAGAAAAGCGATTGTCACCTGGGTGTTGGGGGAAATGGGGTTCGGCACCGAGCGGCAAAGTAGGACCAACGGATACGATCATCGGCCGCTGCCGAATACTCTGCGGCAAAGGGTATTCGGCGGCGCCGCAATCGTATCTGTCGCGGCGCTCTGTGCCTTAACACTTTGCCACACTCTTGCCGACACGGGTGACCGACAAATCGAACTTTCCGGCGCCCCTGGTGATAAGCTCGATCGTGCAGGGACTCGCGGCGATAAACTTGCTGTACTCAGGCCAGGCACGCCTGCTTCGAACGTCTATGCCTCTCTGTTTAATCCTCGATCCTCGTTGGACTTTTCATCGGGAAGCTTTGCAAACTATTCCGACGGCAATCCGCTAGCTTCGACGACATGGTTGCCGCCTGTGCCAGCTGTAGCTCAGAAAGCGTCGGACGTTCTGCCTACGCCATCGCGTAGCGAGCGAGTCGCTCAGACAGTGATTTTGCCCGCGCCGCGTCCAGCATCGGCACCAAACCGAAACGCCGCACCGGTCGATAGCACGCAAGGAAACCAGATCACTTCGGATACGCCGTCGGCCAAACCGTCGATCTTCGCGACGATTTTCGAGAAAGTTTTCGGCAAACCGGCCCAGGTCAAACTCGCTTACGCGACTGCCGATGATGGTGGTTTGGGCAACGACCAGATGGCAGCAGGCCGTTATGACCAATGGACCGCTGTTTATGACATTTCCGCCCATACTGTTTACATGCCGGACGGCACCCAGCTCGAAGCGCATTCAGGTTTTGGTAGCTTGCTCGACGACCCGAGCCATGCCGATGAAAAAATGCGTGGCGCCACCCCGCCGAATGTCTACGATCTGGAATTGAGGGAAGGGCCGTTCCATGGGGTCCGTGCACTGCGGCTGATCCCAGAAGACGCGCAGAAAGTTTTTGGTCGGGCCGGTCTGCTGGCTCATAGCTTTTTGCTTGGGCCGAATGGCGATTCGAATGGCTGTGTGTCTTTCAGAAACTATGGCGCCTTCCTGCAAGCCTACCTTGATCACAAGGTCAAGCGCCTGGCTGTGGTGACAAGCTTGTAATATCGGCCCCGCCGCTGGCTTCCAGCGAACCCAGTTACAACCAGGGATTCGCCAAGCCCGGAGCATGTCCGCTTTACCCCCGAAAGCAGACATCGATCACAACAGCGGCAACGTCCGCTTTGTGCCAACAGCGGACTCATGCTCCGCGGCAAAGTCGTTCAGTCGTCGATCACCTTACTGGGCCGCGAGCCAGGTGCGCATGAGCACCGATAGGTTAGAGGGCCGATCATCCAATGCCTGAAGCTGAGTTTTGGAC
>JBAPZR010000895.1:0-2734 GCA_049285335.1 Xanthobacteraceae bacterium
AACGTGACGGTCGAATACCACTGGCTGGAGGGCCAGTACGATCGCCTGCCGGCGCTAATGGCCGATCTGGTCCGCCGAAAGGTGGCCGTGATCGCCACGCCCGGCAGCAACGTCGCCACACTTGCGGCCAAAGCTGCAACAGCGACGATCCCGATCGTCTTCGGCTTCGCCGAAAACCCGGTCAAGTTTGGCCTTGTTGATAGCCTCGCCCGTCCCGGTGGCAACGCGACCGGC
Source organism: Xanthobacteraceae bacterium (assembly GCA_049285335.1). Lineage (GTDB taxonomy): Bacteria > Pseudomonadota > Alphaproteobacteria > Rhizobiales > Xanthobacteraceae > BOG-931. Next base: position 235 of record JBAPZR010000895.1, read on the forward strand.
ATTAATTTTTTCCTTGCGGAGGTAGTGGCCAAGCGACTGCAGCTCCTGCATGACCTAGTGCCCAAGGCCGTTCGTATTGCCGTGCTCGTCAATCTGGGCAATGCTTCAGCGGCCGAGTCCGCGATACGGGACGTGCAGGAAGCTGCCCCTGCCATCGGGCTGCAAATCCAGATCATCCTCAACGCCACAACGATTGGCGAGATCGATGCGGCCTTCGCCACCCTTGCGCGCGAGCGCCCCGATGCCCTTTTCGTCGCTCCCGACGGATTCTTAGACAGCCGCCGCGCGCAGTTTGCCACCTTGGCGGCGCGAGAGAGGATTCCGACGGCTTATACGACCCGTGATGCTGTGGCGGCCGGCGGGCTAATGAGCTACGGAACCGACGTCCCAGAAATGTTTCGTCAAGTCGGTGCGCGAGCCCTCGGCATCGAGGTGCCGCCAGGGGTGCTCTCCATCGCCGACGAGGTGATCGAATAAACCTTTCGCGACGCGTCAATTGACAGCAGCGAATGTCGGTCATGGGTGTGCGCCGTGACAAGGCGGCGCTTTCCAGTGGGTGCAAATCCCACCCGGCGACCGCTCCAGCCGGAAGCAACCGGAGCAGCTATGGAGGTGACGAAATAGCTGAAGCCTTCGGAATGCGTGTCACGAATTGGTGGCAGCGCGAGTGTGCAGGCCGTAACGCGAGTGAACGCCGAGCAAGCCTCGAAAAGGACGATGCGCAGGCCGACCCGACGACCCTTTCGGGGAAGGCTGACACGGCTGGGTTACCGAGCGAAACCATCCGCCCAACCGCTGCGCCGGGGTAGTGGCGACAGCATGTGCACAAGGAAAGCGTACGCAACACGGGGGACCCCAAGGCGTGATCAGGGACGATCAACCGGATGCCCGCGAGGGACAGGCCGGGCGCCCTGGGGAGACGGAGAGGCTCGTAGTACCGAGGAAGCCGGGTAACACCGGGGGAGGGAAGGGACCTCAGTTCAAGACGAACGCAAGACGTAGTGAGGGACCTGGGGATTGGGCAACCTATCAACTCCGAAGAGTGTTCAGAAACTGCAGACGGCGTTGCACGCGAAAGCGAAGGCAGAAGCCGGCTATCGCTTCTACGCCCTGTACGACAAGATCAGCCGCGAAGACATCTTGGCCCATGCCTATGCCCTGTGCCGCTCTAACAAGGGCGCACCGGGGGTGGACGGTCAGGACTTCGCGGACATCGAAGCGCACGGGTTGCAGCGGTGGCTGGGCGAACTGGCGCTTGCGCTCAGGCAGGAGACTTATCGACCGGACCCCATCAGAAGAGTGTACATACCGAAGGCCAATGGCAAACTCAGGCCGTTGGGCATCTCGAATCGGGTCTGCATGACGGCCGCGACGCTGGTGCTAGAACCGATCTTTGAAGCCGATCTTCCACCGGAGCAGTATGCCTACCGTCCTGGGCGAAATGCCCAACAGGCGGTGGTCGAGGTGGAGGCGCTGCTGTTTCGCGGCCGCCCGGAAGTTGTCGACGCCGACCTCGCGGACTACTTCGGGAGCATTCCACACGCTGGACTTCTAAAGTCAGTGGCGCGCCGAATTGTTGATCGGCGCGTGCTGCATCTGATCAAGATGTGGCTGGAAAGCCCCGTGGAAGAAACCGACGATCGAGGAAGGAAGACACGCACGGCAGCGGCTCGGGACAACCGGCGCGGCATCCCGCAAGGCTCACCGATCTCACCATTGCTGGCGAATCTCTACATGCGCCGGTTTGTGCTGGGATGGAAGATGCTCGGGCTGGAGCGAAGCCTCGGCTCTCGCATCGTGACCTACGCCGACGATCTTGTGATCCTGTGCCGGGAGGGCAAAGCCGAAGAGGCCTTGTCGCGACTGCGCGAGATCATGGGAAAGCTGAAGCTCACGGTCAACGAAGAGAAGACACGAATCTGCAAGGTGCCGGAAGGAGAGTTCGACTTCCTGGGATACTCGTTCGGGCGGATGTATTCGGCGAGAACCGGCCAGGCGCGCCTGGGATACCGGCCATCGAAGAAAAGCATCAAGCGCATGGTGGAAAACATTCACACGCTGACAGGCCGAACCGGGACATGGCAAGATACCACAGAGCTGGTGGGTAAGTTGAACCGCACGCTGCGCGGATGGGCGAACTACTTCAATGTAGGCACCGTCACCAAAGCGTACCGGGCGATCGACAACTACACCGCTGTGCGGTTGCGCCGGTGGTTGCGCATCAAGCACAAGGTCAGACGACGCAAGGGCGGGACTTATCCACTTCCGCACCTTTACGGGCACTTCGGGCTCGTACGCCTGACCGCACTTGGGCGCGACGTGCCGTGGGTGAAGGCGTGAGGTCTTGTCCGAGAGCCGGATGCGGGAGATCTGCATGTCCGGTTCGATGAGCGGGATGTGGAAACGGAGTCACGGTCGATCCAGTAAGGCACCGCCAGACGAAAGCGGCGGAAACAGATATGTTCGACCTACCGCCACCGCGCCACATCTCGACTCTACC
>JBAPZR010000896.1:0-1518 GCA_049285335.1 Xanthobacteraceae bacterium
GCCCGTTGGCGATCACCTGTGCGCCCAGATACACAAGCGCAATCAAACCGCTGGTGACGTGGAGGCCGTGCATGCCGACCAAAGTGAAGAAGGCGGACAAAAAGCCGCTGCGGGTAGGCCCGGCGCCGCTCTCCACCATGCGGGCGAACTCCGTGACCTCGATGAACAGAAAGGCCGCACCGAGCACGAATGTGAGGGTTGCAAAAACAAAGAAGCGCCCGACATGGCGCCGTTCTGCGGATAATGCCCCGAGCCCGCATGTATAGCTCGACAACAGCAGACACATCGTCTCGATGAAGACGTTCCGCAGATTGAACAGCTCGGCTCCGGTCGGTCCACCGGCGGTGTTGCCCCGCAAGACTGCATAGGCCGCGAACAGCGCCGAGAACATGACCATGTCGCTGAGGATGAAAATCCAGAAGCCAAAAGCGACCACGATGCGCTTCGAGGCCGGGCCGCCGCCGCCACGCCCTCGCGCGAGCTCGGTTGGAACGGCGATCGGAACCGTATCGATTGTTGCGATCGTCATGCCGACAGCCTCAGACGAGCGCGTTCCATTTGCGCAACTTCGGCGGCGGAGAGTTCGTGCTCACGGTCGATGCTCCAGGCCGCTATCAGGACCACAATAGCGGCGGCGAGAAAGTTGAGGATCGCCAACCACCAGATCTGCCAGATCAGCGAAAAGCCCATCACCGTCGCAAAGAAAGCGGTAATGAAACCGGCCGGACTGTTGTGCGGCACCTCAATCGCCTCGTAGGCGGGCTCGGCTAGGGGCCGCCGCCCTGTGCGCTTCATGTGCCAGAATGCGTCGATCGTCTCGACCTGCGGCAGCACCGCAAAATTGTAGGCGGGCGGCGGCGAAGACGTCGACCATTCCAGGGTTCGGCCATTCCAGGGGTCGCCGGTCATATCGCGGCGCTCCTCGCGCGTGCGGATGCTGACATAGAGCTGCGCGATCTGACAGAGGACGCCGCAGAAGATGACAATGGCCCCGGCCTCTGCGACCAGCAGCAGCGGCTGCCAACTGGGGTCGGGGATATGCTGCAGACGCCGGGTCATGCCCATCAGACCCAGCGCGTAAAGAGGTGTGAAGGCGAGATAGAAACCGATGAGCCAGCACCAGAAGCTGGCCTTGCCGAGCCGGTCATCGAGGGTGAAGCCGAACGCTTTCGGGAACCAGTAGTTGATACCCGCCAGCACGCCGAACACGACGCCGCCGATGATGACGTTGTGAAAGTGGGCAACCAGGAAAACGCTGTTGTGGACCACGAAATCGACCGGCGGCACCGCCAGCAATACCCCGGTCAGGCCACCGATGACAAACGTGACCATGAATCCAACTGCAAACAGCATCGGCGTGTGAAATACGATCCGGCCGCGGAACATCGTGAACAACCAGTTGAAGACTTTGACACCCGTCGGCACCGCGATGATCGACGACATGATGCCGAAGAACGCGTTGACGTTGGCGCCCGCGCCCATGGTGAAAAAGTGATGCAGCCAGACCATGAAAGAGAG
>JBAPZR010000897.1:0-2248 GCA_049285335.1 Xanthobacteraceae bacterium
GCTATCGCGCATTGAAAGCACTGCGTACCAATTCCCCCTGCCACGCTCGCGAACGTGTCCCTTCATGACTTGCCTCCCGCTGATTGCCGCGCCGCCGGAGGCAGATTGGCTTGTTCGTCATCCAGCAGCCGCCCCAGGTCCAGGACGTCTGTAATGCCAGTCGTTGGATGGGCACCAATACGTTGCTCAATCCAATCCTCGATGGCCTTCCACGCCAGATAATCGGCCGTGAGCCGATCCCCGCGGTGGGGAAAAGACTGCTCAGTGGACGGCGACGCCCCCACAAAGACCGAAGCAACTTTTTGGATCGCCGCAAATACGGCGATCCTTACGTCGTCCTTGTACCAACCAGGTCCCGCCATCCCAAGTATGGTGGCAATTGATTTAAGAAACTCCGCGCTGACTTTGGAACTAAGGAGGACCTCCATAAGGGCCGCGACGCCCTCCTGTTCGAAGGATCCCTCAAGGCGCCGGACCGCCTCGTTATTCAGCGACCTTCCTGCCTTCGCCGCTTCTGTCTCAAGCCTTTTTCGCAGTGCCTCTCGTAGGCGCAGCTTAAACTGGACGATATCCGTTTTCTTTCGCTTGGCCATAAGCCTAGCCCTTTTAAGGCAAATTGGGCACACGCAAGATACACAAATACGATAGAACCGCAACTGGTACTTGACTGGAACCAGATGTGGTTCTACATAGAAAAATATTGGACCAAATGTGGTTCTACGAGGAATTCGAGATGACAGGCACTATACCGCGAACGATGTCGGTGCCGGAGGCCGGGAGGATATATTACGGCCTAAGCCGTGGAGGCTCATACGACGCCGCCATGCGCGGCGATATTCCAACGATCAGGGTTGGGCGCCTACTGCGCGTCCCAGTACAAGCGATGGAGCGAAGGCTGGCCGCAGCAGACCACGGCGAGGACAACCGGGCAGCCTAGCGATGTTTGGTAAAGAGACGGCCCGCCTGCGATTGGGTGCGAAGGCGGGCCGGATACTGGTCAGCTTTGAAGGGGACGCGCGCCAAACAAGGGGCCGACCCCGATGCACGCCGATCTAAATGATTTTGCTCTCAAAAGCAATCTTGGGCCGACGCACCGCCGCCCACCTGGCGGCCGGCAATGACCAAGCGATTGCGTTGGGACAGAGCGAAGCCTTATCGCCACATCCACATGCTGCGACACGCCTGCGGCTACGCGCTGGCCAATGCGGGGCAGGACACCCGCGCTATTCAGGACTGGCTCGGGCATCGCGCCATTCAGCACACCGCCCGCTACACCGAACTCAGCCAGGAACGATTCAAAGACTTCTGGCGTGCTTGAACGTGAGGTTCTGTAGTTCGCTAGCAAATCCGCGAGCAAAAATGGAGAATGAGCATGAATAATCTATCAAGACGTAGTCTCGTAACTAGTGCAGCTGCATTGCCGGCGCTCGCTATGCCGGCACTTGCCTCCTTCAGTCCAGACCATCCTGATGCGGAGCTGTTGCGGCTTGGCGTCCAGCTCGAAATAGTCGGGCGGGAAGTCAAGGCGGAAGACGAACTAGCTGCCAATAACTCCTACGACGAAGAGGAAGACGAAAACGGCGACACGAAAATGGACCGACTCCAAGCCCGGCTGCGTCCAATCATCAATGAAATCGTGGCCCTGCAACCGACCACTCTTGACGGTCTAAGGGTGCAGGCCCGTGCGCTGGCGCTTAGGGCTCCTGACTTATGGGATACAGAACAGGAAGCCGAGCAGGATTTCATTGGTGCCGTCTTTGGGCTTCTCGGGGTAGGTCAGAACGGTAAGCCGATTACCGCGTAACGTCAGGGCGCACGGCTGTCGGGGTTTTGATGTAAATCAATGCTCCGTTTGTCGTGCCGTTGTTTTGTTTGGTCTCGCTTTGGCACCCCAAAGCGTTCCCTTCAGTGACTTAAGGCCACCGGCAATGGGCTGGTGGCCTTTTTCTTTCTTTGGCCTGCAGGCTTGCGCGTGATTGAAACTGCGGGGCCGGCGATCATTCTGACCGGCCCCGCGACTTCTATGGCATGACTCGTAGACGGAGCAACGGGGTTGTCCCGAGCCACACTCCCCTCCCAAACTCAGCTGTCCGTGAATTGTTCCGATACTTGGAACCCCGGCCGGAGGTTCGACTTCGGCCGAGGCCCAGGCTAAGCTGGAAAAGGAGGACGATCCGAATCCGGCCGCCCGTAGGTCAAGCCGATTAATTGGAAACCGTTCCAAACAAACAGGCGGCGGGACAAGAAG
>JBAPZR010000898.1:0-4097 GCA_049285335.1 Xanthobacteraceae bacterium
CCAACGGGTGACCGCACAGACCAAAGTCTATTGCTTGGCAGAAAAGTCATGAATTTGACCCCATCGTGCAGCGCTGTTGATAAGTCAGAAATTGCACTCCCGGTTATCAATGGCTCCGGTTTGGAAAACTCTGGACCGCAGGGCGTGCTCCCGGCGGAACTAGAATTCTATCAATCCTATCGTTGGTCTTTGAATCCGCATCTTGCGGTTCGCGAGGCTGTCAGTCGTCTTGGAGAGGAAGTTAAAAGGCTGTCCATCGTGGCGAGCGGCTGGCAGACTGACGAGGTTGCAACAAATATATTCCTTCTTTGCTGTGGATTGCTGAATTGCATCGATGGACACCTGCGCGGGCTTGCATTGCGTCTTCCGAATCGAGTGGGACGGACCGTTGTCGGTCGCGGTGTCAATTGGTTTGCAGAGACAATCTCAACTTACCAGTGGCCGCAGCGGAGAGTTGACCGCTTGCGGGATCAGTGGCTTTCGGATCTTAACAATTTCCTCTCGCTTATTGTCGGTCAGCGGGCTGTTGTTGATGCAAAACGCCTTTCCGACGCGGGCCACAAATTGGTCCGACTAGGATCGCTGCTTCCGAAGGAGCTGTTGGGCAAGCGATTGGCAATCCCTTCTCCATTCAGCCACCTTGATCTGACGCCAAACGATGTTGTGCGGCTCGGCGGTATCTTTGTGCGGCGATTTCCCGAGCGCGCGCAGCCGCTCCTCATTGTGGGGATGCGTACTGCAGGCTCATACTTTGCCCCGCTGCTTCGGGCGCTGCTCGAAACTGAAGGCTATCGCAGTGTGGAGCTTCTGACGGTCGAGCCGCTCAAAGGCGTTGGGCGCCGCGAGGAAAGGAAGCTTAAGCAGTTTGCTGCACGCGGTTATTGGGCACTCATCGTCGACGATCCACCAGATAGCAGTCGCACTTTGCTTGCTGCCTCGGACATCGTTCGGCGGGCAGGATTTGCGGCCGGCAATGTAAAATTTCTCGCGCCGACCCATGCGGCTAGCCCAAACTGGTTCAAGACGCTTCCCGAGAGCAGCGTCATCACCTTGGTACCTGAGCAATGGCACAAGTACGAGCTACTGAACTCGAAAGCAGTGGAACTCCGGCTTGGCGAGTATTTCCGCAGACGAAATTTCGTCGGCGTATCCGTCGCCGCAGGTGGTCGCGCGGATGAATTTAACGCTCTCATAAAAAATACCGCGTCTGACGAACGTGGAGTCCGTCTAAAACGCATATTCGAAGTTCGACTGGAAACGCCTGAGGGCAAAAAGCAGACGCAATACATTTTGGCGAAGAGCGTCGGCTGGGGATGGTTGAGCTACCGTGCCTTTCTTATGGGACACGGACTCACCGAATTTGTGCCGCCGATTCTCGGATTGCGCGACGGTATTCTCTATATGGAATTCATTCCGCAGCCGGCGGTTGAGCCGAACAATAAACACAATGTGCTTCTCGAAGTGTCCGCTGCCTACGTGGCCGCGCGAGTCCGTCGCCTGAATTTAGCTACTTCGGCAGCCGGCATCGACCTCAAGCGGTATAACAATGCCAGTCGACTCTTGGAGAAGGCTTTCAGCCGAGCCTATGGCAGATTTCCTGCTGACCTATTGATGCGCTCGCACCTTGGCGGCCTGGTGCGGGACGTGGAATGTCCGTGTCCCACGCTCGTCGACGGCAACATGAATAGCAACGAATGGATTTTAGGACCGCAGGGACCACTCAAAACTGATTATGAACATCATGCGATGGGAAAGATTGCGCTAAACGTGACCGACCCCGCCTACGATCTGGCAGACACAATCTTAAATCTTTCGCTCTCGCTCGAACAAGAAGGTAGTTTGATAAGACAATATATCGCGCAGTCTGGGGACGCCACCGTTGAGCGACGCCTTTTCATGCACAAGCTGCTCGCCGGCCTGTGGACGATGAGTCAGACCCAACAACAACTCCTCAGCTCGCACCCGCGCGGCCGCGATGCGCAGCGCGACTATCATCTCCAGTTTATGAATGCCTGGAACTTCCTGACCGTGCAGACGGCGCGTTATTGCGGCTCGTTATGCGAGCCACGGAGCGACTTGTGCTGGCGTGATCCGCTTGTTGTACTTGACGTGGATGGTGTCTTGGACCGCCGAGTGTTTGGATTTCCTTGTACAACTGCGGCAGGTATGGAGGCGCTTTCATTGCTGAGCGCGCATGATTTCTCGGTCGCGCTGAATACGGCACGCTCCGCTGCCGAGGTGAAGGACTATTGCAAAGCCTATTCGTTGACGGGCGGCGTAGCCGAGCACGGCAGCTATCTCTGGGATGCCGTGCATCAGCGTGAGCGCGTTCTCATCAGCGCCGAGACAGTTCGTCAATTGGAAGAGCTGAAACATCGTCTGCAGGGTATCCCAGGGGTATTTCTCGATGAACGCCATCAGTATTCCATCCGGGCTTTCACTTATCGTAAGAAATCGGCAGGGCTGATCGATTCGTTGCTCGGCTCAGTACATGCGACCAGCGTCGGCGATGGCGCGCTTGCACCAATCTCAACCCACGTTTTGTATCAACTGCTCGTGGATCTCCGACTTGATCGGCTCACTTTCCATCACACAACGATTGACACTGCTATTGTGGCCAAGGAGACCGACAAAGGGACTGGTCTTGCTGCCCTTCGCGACTGGGTCTTGAGAGACGATGCCGAAACGATTGTGGTCGGCGACACTGAGCACGATCTGCCTATGTTTCGTATGGCGAGCCGCAGCTTCGCCCCCTCCAATATCAATTGCAGAGGTCAGGCGCAGCTTCTCGGATGCCGGCTCTCCCATTATCCTTATCAGCGAGGTCTACTCGAAATTGTAACTAAGATCATACATTCGAACAAAGAGCGCTGCGAAAAGCGTCCTGTCACGCAGGCGCATACACATCGAATTGACGATCTTTTTATGACCGCATTACAGGCTGCAGATCAAACTCGGACCAAGAACTTAACTAGGGCGGTGTTTAACCCGGCCGCCTATAAAATTTTTATACGTTAGCAGAAAAAATCGTTTCTTCAGCATCGGCCAAGTCTTTTTCCTAGTTATGGAAGGTCTCATTCGCGTCTTCAGGCTGGCCTGCCTCTCTCAGCTACAAATCGCGAATACCGGAACTCTTCGTACCCCCATATTCTCCACGTCGCTGGGCCTGCCCCCACCGACAGGTTTCGCCTGCGAAACTGCCGTCGGCAACAAGATGTCAACTAACATTCCACGGGCCACTCGATCCAACCCGTCAATCACCAGCTGCGCGTCTTTACCGAACCGCGCGCGCTGCCAGCAAAGCTGGATTTGGCAGGTAAAACAAATATTATTGCAGGATGGATCTTGTAATAGGTGGCTGGAGGGTCCTCGTTGCAGCGTGAATATTCGATGCCTCCTAAGCGGCTTCGTTAAGGTAATTGCTATACATGTCGGCCACAGCGTCAAGCCGGTTTTCTGCAGATACTACGACTTCCCGAAGAAAAACGACAAGATACTCACTTGTTTTTGCAGTGCAATCGCGAATACGACAGTCACGTAAATTTCGACGGCAAGCAACGCGAGCGCGGCGCCCGTTTGACCAAGTGTCTTCATCAGTATGAATAGTCCAGCAATCCCGAACACGGCAGCGGAAATTACAATCCACATAAACTCACGGTCCATGTGCAACGGTATCATAGTTTGGTATCCGAACTTAGTTGAGAGTGTAATTATAAAAGGTAAGAAAGCAATTATTCGAAGTAATAAAATCGCATCGTGGAATGCATCTCCCGCTACTAGCCAAATGATAAGCGGAGCGAAGGCAAACAACCCGATCGATATCAGCGCCGATAGCGCCAGAATACCAAGAAAAAATACTCGTTGTGTCCTTGCTTCTTCATCGGTCTCTGGGCGGCCGGACACTCGAAAGAGCAGTGGATAGATCGCCATGTTGAGGGGCCCAATAATACTTGCGGCTACTGTGCGTATCCTATCTGCCAGAGCAAAATGCCCCGCAGCGGTGGGTCCCAAGACAATCGCAACGAGAAGCGTCGTCGTCGTCGTATAAAGGCTAATTGAAGCCTTAGAGACGAAAAAGTATGCACCTTGCCGAATAG
>JBAPZR010000899.1:0-3683 GCA_049285335.1 Xanthobacteraceae bacterium
CAAACGCCCCTTATTGTTGGGGAAGGCGTGCTTGATCGAGTTCATGATGAACTCGTTGCAGACTAGGCCCAGCGGCACGGCCTTGTTCAAGGTCACGTGAAGATGTTCGCATTTGGCGTCGAGATGAATAGTCTTGCTGATGGCGCTCTGAAACTGAACAAGGTTAGCACTGAGTTCAAGCAAATAACCGCCAAAGTCGACCTCACCGTGGTGATCGGCAAGATACAGCTTATCATAAATGCCGCGCAACGCTTCGATCCGCGAACTGACCACTTCCATGTCCGCCGCTTGTTTTTCGCGCTGCAAATTGATCATTGACACGATCACTTGCAAATTGTTGCGGACCTGATGTTGCAATTCCGCCAGCAGCGTCTCCTTGTACTCCACGGCTTTGGTGCGCTCCCGGAGCGCGTCCTCCAACTGCATATGCGTCCGCAATCGCTCGATGGCCGCACCCAGCAAGTTGGCATAGCCTTGCAAGAAGTTCACGTCGTTGGTGGTAAATTCCCTCGGCTCGTCGCTGTCCACCTCCAGCACGCCGAAGCGACTGTTATCGTTGCCAATAACAACATTAACCGCCGACTTGATACGATGCCGGATCAAAATGTCGTCGGAGAGGCGGAAACGGCTGTCGTGCATCAGATCATTGGACACGACCGGCTCGCCGGTTTGCAACGCATAGCCCGCAGGCGACCCCACATCGGCGGGAAGCTTCGCGACGCCGACCACGTTGGGGTCCCAGCCGACGCCCGCCCGGATCAGCAACGTGGCGGGATCGACCAATTCCAGCACCTTGGCCCGCTTCACGCTCAGGCCGAACGCCACCAATTCCGCCGCCTTGGTCAGCAGCTCGTCCAAGTTTTGGGACTTCAACGCCTCCAAGCCAAAACTAGCAATGGAGGCTTTTTGCTGTTGCAGCACCGCAATGATATCGTGTTCCTCGATCATTGGTCATCGCTTGACGCACTCCAGCCACAACAGGCCGCGCACTACGACATGGTCACCAAACAGAAAACGCTCTAACCCTTATTGGGTTCGCGGCCAACGTCGCTAAACTGCCGAACCTGCTACGACGCTAATTTGCCGACGCCGAGGGAACGATTCGCAGCGTGCGAAGTTTCTGTAATAGGTGGCCGGGGAGCACATACCCCGGTCTAAAGTGGCCCAGGACACCTCGAAGCCCCCCAGCCCCCCGTGTCCTGGGCCACATTTTGTGGATGTTGGGAAGCCAAGAGCCGGGTGACCATCACTCTTACTTGGATGACGTCATGAATGAGAGCATCATCAACTTCGCAGATACCGACGAAGAAATCCTGACCCAAGTCTCCGACCAAGCATTGGAAGCAGCGGCGGGAATATTGGAAGGCCAAGCAAAAAACGCGACGATTTCGTTCTGTTCGGGTTTGGATACCTGCCCCTCCTGAGCAGTTATTTAACCGACCGCCGCTAGACGCGTGTTCGCAGTATCGACGGGCCACCGTTCGGTGGCCCTATCTTTTCACCACTACTCACTTCCGAGCGCGGCTGGATGGCGCGGTCGATGGCCTCTATCGTTTTCTGAATACTGATGAAGGCATCCCTCATTTTTTCCGTGTGATCCCGCTTATACCCCTGTGTGCCAGTTCAGCTGCGACCGGGGCTCAATCAGCTTTTTGATGAACACGTTTTCCTCAGCCATGGGTCATCTCCATCAAACACAGGCGGTGATGATGCGCGAGAGGGTGAGCGAAGCCCCTCCTCACCCCTGCGCTTTTGCTGGGTAGCGAGCAGGAATATCCAACAGTGAGGCGAGCTTCGCTCAATTGACAGGATAGCACTTCGCAGTTGCCAAGGGCAGATCGAACTTGGCGCTTGGGCTTTGGACTAACGATAGCTACCAGTCGTTCCGGCGGCGCTCTTGAGCAAATTCAGTTGTTAACTCAAGGAGTGTCTCGACCTTCCTGAGATAAACGCCGCGGGTTAGTCCGGCATCGAAGTCCGACAAAGCATTGACGCCAGCCATGGTCGCCAGTGCTCTCGCAATATCCTCAATGGTAATGCCAGACAGTCTCGCGTCCTGCAAAAGCTTGGCACGTCTGAACTCAACTATCGACACAATAGCGGCGACATGGTCGAGGATAACGGCGATTGATTCGTGGTCGGCGATCATGGCGGGCAAAAGCTGGTTTATGTCTATTACGAGGAGGACCAGACGACGCTCGACATCGAAGATTGCTCACCAAAAGATCAGGCGCGGCGGATCGCTGCGAATACTGCCGGGATTGCTGCGCAACACTTGATAGCCGCTCCGCGTTATGATGGCGGCGACCAGTGGTATTGTGACTGAGGACACCACATACAGCAGATGCAACTTTGGACTTTCTGGGCAATCGTGGCGGCGTTCGTAGTCTGCGGCTGTATCCTGACGCGGAAACGGACAAAAAACCCACCAACGGAAACTGCGCGGCCAGCGGTGCCAGTCGAACATCAGTCCGGCTGCTTCGCGCTCGAAGAGGAACGAGGCGCTAATTGGCATGGCAGCAGAGGAAGCGTACCGGCCATTAAAGACGCTAAACCGAGCCTGTGACCCAGGAGCCATTACTTATTTGACATACACGCTAGCGAACGGCGTGCTGCCAATTACTGAGCAAGGATGAGGCGTGGCAGGATTGCGGCCAACGTTGCGAAGCTGCCTCGCGGTGGCGACATCAAGGACGCGGTAATCGCGTTGCGGCTGGCGTTGCAGCTTGAGCGGGTGCCGTGCCTGTCGCAACTCGGGCAAACATCGCCGGTCGCGCGCAATTTCCGTTTCCGTCACATCGGAACTGTGGTCGCCCTCACCCTGCCTCACGCCAGGAGGTGGCCGGTATCAAGCCTTTGAGCGCGCCATCATGCAGTTGTATAGGATCGCGTTCGCCTTCCATGGCGAGCCGCAAGACATAGCGCGCCAACTCGTCTGGCTTCACCGTCGTGTTGCCAATCGACTTGAGCGTAAGCCACGCTTCATCGAAAGCCGTCTCCAAAACGACGAGCGTCTGAGGATCGAAAGGAGCTGTTGTGGAACCCGCGCATGGCTCCATCCCCCATTTATTACCGAGTTTTTTTGATTCGTTGAGGGTCGGCGCAAAGTTAGCCAAGTTTGTGACATAAGAGGGCCGATGCTGCGGCTCGCCGTTTAATCTATGAGGCAACATGAAAGCGTGAATTGAAAGACGTACCCTAGGTCGCCACTGTTTATGAATGGGGTTGGAGTTCCATTGATGCGATTTGTTTAGGCTCACGTTTTTGGACAGACAGAACGCTGCCTACGGTCATGCCAATCAAAAACATCGCGTGCAGCCCTGAGCTTTCGTGGCCTCAACCCCATGCCGATGGATGCGATGCACAACGACCGTGGGCCTTAGCGGCAATTTATTGAACCGCGATGGGGCACGGCGAACGGCCGGCGAACTTACGCAAAGGCTTGATGCGCAAAAACCTTAAAGACAAAAGGTCCCATCAGAAGTGTTAAGCTCGCGTTGGAAGCTGCTTCACGCCGTCAATGACAATTTTTGTTATTTGGGACGCTTGTGAGCTTAGTGTCGCGTATTCGGCAATGTCGCGTTCGATACGTTCACCGTTCGTCTTTAGCGTTCGTCGCAGTGTTTGAAGCTCACTGATGAGGCGGTCAACTTCTTCTATCGAAACTCTTGATACTTCGCGCA
>JBAPZR010000900.1:0-1531 GCA_049285335.1 Xanthobacteraceae bacterium
CTCTCTTGGTGCCCGGCCGACGCCTTTCATCTTCGAGTCCAAGTGGAAACTCCAGCTGTACTTTCCAATGCTTCTCAAGATGCGACACGGAGATCGCCAGCAGCGAAATGTTTTCCTCTTGAGGATGATCGGCAAGCGCCGTACGAACCAGCTCCTCGGCGATTTCGGCAAGGGTGGCGGTTGCTGAAATCGGCGCATCAAGCGTTACAGATCGCGTGACCGAGTGCATGTCGGCGAACCGAACACGCGCTGTCACAGTCCGACCGGGCCGGGATTTCGCCCGAAGTCTAGTAGCAACCCTGTCGGCGAGATGACGGAGCGCAGGGCGGAAAACTTGCACTTCGGCAGGCTTCCTGCCGAGCGCTGATTGGGCTCCGGCCGATTGTGCGCGGTGATGCGTCTTGATTTCCCGTGGATCGCGATTCCATGCAAGCGCCGTCAGCTTCGCTCCGGCCGCGCGACCGACTATGCGCTCGAGCGACCATCCTGGCGTCTTCGCCAGCTCCCCAATGGTGTGAACACCGATCTTGGCGAGTCGCGCGCGGGTGACCGGGCCCACTCCCCACATCAACTCGACGGGAAGGTCGTGGAGGAAATCAAGCTCGGTCTCTGGATCGACAACCACTAGGCCGTCAGGTTTGGCCACTTGCGAGGCAATTTTCGCGAGGTGCTTGGTGCGTGCCACGCCGATAGAGATAGGAAGGCCCAGCTCTGCGCGCACACGACGACGTACCGCTCTCGCGACCTCAGGCGGCGAACCAAAAAGGTGAGTGCACCCAACAACGTCAGCAAAGGCTTCGTCGATGGAAATCCGTTCGACCAGAGGAGTAAAGTCGTTGAGCACGTCGATGGCAGCATCGCCCAGCCGCTGATAATCCTTGAAATGTCCGCCGACAAAGATCAGTTGTGGACACAGCTCACGAGCCCGCCACCCCGACATACCGCTGCTGACTCCAAATGACTTTGCTTCGTACGAGGCCGCGAGCACCACCCCACCGCCAACGGCGATGGGTTTGCCGCGCAGCGACGGGTCGAGTAGTTGCTCGACCGATGCATAGAAGGCATCGAGATCCGCGTGCAGGATGGTGGCTTCTGTTTCCATCCGGAGTGCCTCGGCAATTCAGGCGGGAACTGCCTCACTCAGGACTGGCAAAATTAGCTGAGGCCCATTGTTCCTAACGTTGCTGACCATCTTATCAACCGGCCAAAGCTTCAGTGCCTCGTCCGGGCAGGGTTTGAGTAACGTCAGTAGTTCTTGCTCGCTCGCCGGTTCTTCGCCCAGCCATTTCGGCCAATCAATTTCCTCGAGGATGACCGGCATACGGTCGTGCAGCTCGTCCATCGCTTTGTTTGGGCGGCAGGTCAAAATCGTGCAGCTCAAAACTTCTTCGCCACTCGTCGGCGATTTCCATTTCGCCCACAGAGCGGCCATCACCATTTGCGCGTCATCGTCGGCCATGGCGATGGCGTAGGGCTGCTTCAGCTTCCCTTTTGGGTCAAGCTTTTTCCATTCGTAGAAACCGTCAGTGAC
>JBAPZR010000901.1:0-1986 GCA_049285335.1 Xanthobacteraceae bacterium
GGTCGAACGAGCACTCGCTGAATCAGCTATTGGCTACTGGGTGACGTGGGACGAGGAAGAGATCGTCGACGGCAAGCTGGTCAGAGTGACACGGAAGAAGAAGTACTTCCCGCCAGACGTGAGGGCGCAGAAGTTCTGGTTGAAGAACCGGATGAAGGACAAGTGGTCCGACGTCCGCAAGCACGAGGTCAAAGCGCCCCCGTACAAAAGCTCTGCTGAGCTTATCGAAGACATGCGCAAGCAGCTCATTGAGTTGCAAGCCGATGGTTATCTCGAGGGGGTGGAAGTGCGGCCGCATCCGCTTCAACGTGCTGGTCGGCAAAAATAAGGTCAACCTAATTTGCAGGATGAGTCAGGAGCAAAGGAAGGAGCAATAGTCATGGTTAGGCGCAAACCGAAGTCGAGTAAGAAGGTTATTGATAATTTTCCTCTGATCGTGGCGATAAACCGCCCTTTCGAGCGCATCCGTAATCCGGGCAGAGATAAGCGAGGTCCCCTTCACACGGATGGCCGGTGATTGGGCATATGAGTTGCTCCCAATCGCGAGGTTTGACCCTACGATCCTCAATTGAGCTGTTGCGTTGTACGTTAGTAGTCGCAGTCATTGCTTGTTTCCACTCGTTGACCGGATGGCTAATAGGATGAGGACAGGCGGATGGCCGTCAATATTGCCAAGCTACCAATTCCCGCGCGGATAAATAGACCATGTCTTCAAACTGACATCCGCAGGTTTCGCAGGACCACACGTTCCGAACACAAGAATCCGACAGATGCTCGGACCAATCCGGTGCGATCAGATGACCACCACACTGCGTACATTTATTGAGTAGTGTGCTTTTCATGAGAATTCGCTCGCTCATCTCGAAGCGCGCTGAATAGAACTTCGAGACGTCCACGCACTGTGACGCGCGTCACACTAAAAACTGGAAGGTCTGTGAGATTTGCCTGAGAAGCTCTGGGCATATTGCCTGTATTACGGCGACGTGACTTAGCCCGCCCCGGACAGCAAAGCATACGGCCTTCTGTGAGGCTGTATTTAGCACAACAGATCGCCGGTTATTCCCGACAGTCACACACCAATTCGTTGTTGCAAGAAAACAGAGATGGTCAAAATATTGTGAAACTACCAAACGAATAAATTGCCCATCGCTGCGTTCATGATTGTGCGCGTTTTCAAAAAACCAAAAGAACGATCATGAACTGTTTGCTGTTTGTGCTAGAAGTTGTCCTAGTTGTGGCGGGAATTGCCGTCGTGCCGAGGCAATCGGAACTCCGTATTTGTCGCACTAGAGTCGAACCGGTGGTGAAGCGGCGCACCAGACCGATGCATTTGGAACAAGGTACATCACATATAGTACACTGAACGAAAAACTCGGATGACGACTTCGAGCCTAGGACGGACCTCAATCAACCGGTAGGTGGCTTGCCGGTGTGAACTGCCAATTGAGAGTCGAAAGCCCGCTTGTAGGCGGGCCGCGCTTCGCCGCGAGCGACATAGGCGGCCAGCTTCGGATATTCGTCCAGAATGCCCGAAGATTTCAACCTGAGCAGAACCGACACCATCATCAGGTCGCCCGCACTGAACGCACCATCGAGCCAGTCGGCATCACCCAGGCGACGAGAAAATTGGTGCAACCGATTGCGGACACGCCCCTCGACCAGAGGCAGGCGTTGTTTATTCCAAGGCTTGTCGCCCTCCAGGAGCTTGGCGGTTCCGAGTTCAAGGATCGGCGGCTCCACTGTGTTGACCGCGGCGAACATCCAAGTGATCGCGCGCGCCCGCGCATTGGCATCCTTCGGCAGGAGTCCCGCATGGCGCTCGGCGATATGGAACACGATCGAACCCGTCTCGAACAGGGCGAGATCGCCTTCCTCATAAGTCGGAATTTGACCGAAAGGATGAAGCGTCAGATGCGCGGGTTCCTTCATCGCGCGAAACGAAACGAGGCGAACCGTGTAAGGTTGGCCCACTTCTTCAAGCGCCCA
>JBAPZR010000902.1:0-17738 GCA_049285335.1 Xanthobacteraceae bacterium
TGCGACGGGGGCGGTGTCGTGAACCGACTCCCGTCACCCCTCAATATGCTGCTTTCCCGACATACAAGGCGGATGCGCGCGCCTGCGTGAGATCCGCCACGTTCGTCCAAAGCGAAATGACTTTAAGTCGAATCGGCATTTCGCTTTAGCTCCTTGAGTGAGCATGATCTTTTCGAAAAACCGGTATCCACTTTTCCGGATCCTGCTTTAGACAAGGTCATAAAAATGGGCGCACGGCGCCGCGAAGGGGGAGGGTGAAATGGAATTCGGCTATTTCACGCTGAGCGACAACCATTACGAAAACAATCAGCGCTCATCCAACCAGTTCGTCGCCGACATCACCGCCGAAGCGCTCTATGCCGAAAAGGTCGGCATGCATTCGGCCTGGATCGGCGAGCACCACTTCAACTCGCTCGGAGTGCTGTCCTGTCCGGACATAGTGCTCGCCTATGTGGCCGCCCATACGACACGGCTGCGGCTCGCGCCCGCGGTAAATGTCCTGCCGCTGCATCATCCGATCCGCGTTGCCGAGCAGTGGGCGACGCTCGATCTATTGTCTGGCGGCCGCGTCGATTTCGCGGTCGGCCGCGGCTACGACAAGCGCGAATATTTGCCGTTCCACGTGTCCTTCGAGGACAATCAGGGAATTTTCGAGGAAGGTCTGGAACTGGTTCGCAAGCTTTGGCAGGCCGACGAACGAATCTCGCACCACGGCAAATATTTTTCATTCGATGATGTGCGGATCACGCCGAAACCGATCCAGCGGCCGCTGCCGACCTATGTGGGATCTTTTTCCAAGCCGTCGATCGAATTGGCGGCGCGCCTGGGTTGCGGGCTGATCGTGGCGCCGTTTGCCGCCGCCATGAGCTTCGGCGGACTCCGGCAGGTCGCCGACCTCTATAACGAGACCTGCGCCAAGCATGGCCGTAAGCCGGGCAGGCTGATGTGCAGCTATTTCACCCATTTCGCCGATGACAAGGCCCAGGAAGACGCCGCGCGAGCGCGGCAGATCCGCTACTATAAGGAATGCGTGATTCCGGCCCTTCCCGGTGACCCGAAGACTGCGCCGCCGAGCTATCGCTATTTCATCGATATGGTCGAACGGCTGGGCAAGGTGAAGCCGGAGGATCTGACGGAAAATTCCGTCCTGCTCGGCTCATCGGCGCGCATGATCGAAACCCTGAAAAAGGTCGAGGCGGCAGGTTTTGCCGAGGTGATCCTCTACGTCAATGTCGGGCAAAAGCCGCACCCGCAGGTTAAGGACGAAATGGCGCGCTTTATGGCCGAGGTGGCGCCCTCATTCGCCGCCGGGAGCACCATCGCCGCCGCCTGATCGCTTCGCCGGCTCGCCGGAAACGCCAACCCTCGCGTGTATGAATATTATCATAAGCTCGTGTCACGATGCCTCTATGAAAATCATTTAGATGCGTTCGTTGAGCTTGTGAATTGGTCCGAATTGAGCAAATATCCCGGCCAGTTCGGCCGGGGGGAGCCCAGCCAATCGTGTCGTCCTTAGTTGCGCGTTCAGAACAGAGAGCCGAGCACGGGCCGCTGTTGGTCAGCGGCTCGTCCGATATTCATGGTTCTGTTCTCAACGACACGATCGTGCAGAGAAACTGCACCCTTCACGTTCGCGGCAATATGCTTGGCAGCCTGACCATCGAGCAGGGCGCGAACGTCGTCGTCGAGGGCTCGGTCGACGGAAAAATCGTCAACAAAGGCGGCCGGCTCCTGGTTAACAACAAAGGGCTTGCGGCCTGCGTCACGGTCGACGGGCCTCCGGAAGCGGAGGCGGGCGGCATCCTCAAGGTCAACCTGTCGAATATCACCGCCAATTTCGAGACGTTGAGCCAGCGCACCGAGGCGGAATGCGCCGCGGTGGTTAAGGCCAACGCCTATGGATGCGGCATAGGTCCGGTCGCAGCGGCGCTGGCAAAGTCGCGCTGCCGGACTTTCTTTGTCTCCAATCTCGCGGAGGCGAGAAGCGTGCGGGCGGCGGCGCCCGACTCCGTCATTTATGTCGTCAACGGCTTTTACGACGGCACTGGTCCCGCGTTCGCCGAAATCAACGCGCGGCCGGTGATCAACAGTTCCGTCGAACTCGCCGAATGGGACTTCTTCGTCGGGTCGAGCGGCTGGGCGGGCGGCTTTGCGCTCAATGTCGACACCGGCGAAAGCAGCCTCGGTCTGTCGATGGAAGAAGCGGCGGCTTTCGCGCCCCGGGTCCATTCGTCCGATCACCGCATCAGTCTTCTGATGGGCCATCTGGACTATGCCGACACTTCCCGTCACGCGCGCAACGAACGCTGGCTCAGCCAGTTTCGCGATCTGCGCCGGCTCTATGACGGCGTTCCCGCGTCGCTCGCCGATTCGTTCGGCATTCTCTTTGGCGCCAAGGCGCATTTTGATTTGGTGCGCGCGGGCGGCGCGCTTTACGGCCTCAATCCCTTGCCCGGCGCGGCCAATCCGATGCTGCCGGTCATCGAGCTTCGGGCGCGCATTGTGCAGGTCCGCAATCTTGCCGCGGGAAAGACAATCGCCGAGGGCATCGGCGTTGCCCTGACCGCCAAGCGCGCCATGCGGCTCGCCTTGGTTTCGATCGGCTATGCCGACGGCTATCCGCACGCGGCGAACGGTGCGCAGGGCAAATTGCAGGCGATCGTCGGCGGTCACCGCTGTCCGGTTGCCGCACCGCCGTCGACGGACCTGCTGGCGATCGACGTCACCGATCTGCCCGATAAATCCGTGGCGCGGCCCGGCGAGATGGTGACGCTGATCGGCGCGGAAATCGGCGTCGACGATCTCGCGGCAGCGGTTAAATCGACCGCGCGTGAGGTCTTGACCCGACTCGGGCATCGCTTTCACCGCGTCTACTACACGATCTGACGAGGGAATGTTCAACACTACCAGTGAGAGAGGAGTAGTACATGTTCGGAAAATCCAAAGATGATCTGCCGGAGGAAATTCGGTCGCCGGTGTCGACTATGCCGCACATTCAACGTCCGCCGGTCATGCAACCGACGGCGAGAGCGGCGAGAGCGGCGAGAGAGCAGGAGAGCGACGTCGCTTCCATTAGCTCCGCCATGACGGTGGTCGGAAAAATCTCAGGCTCGGGAGCCGTGCAAGTCTTCGGCCGCGTCGAAGGCGAGCTGCAGGCTTCCACCGTCCTGATTTACGATGGC
Organism: Xanthobacteraceae bacterium; assembly: GCA_049285335.1. Classification (GTDB taxonomy): domain Bacteria; phylum Pseudomonadota; class Alphaproteobacteria; order Rhizobiales; family Xanthobacteraceae; genus BOG-931. The sequence goes on from JBAPZR010000902.1 coordinate 3,183, forward strand.
GCGGAAGTAGAGGGCAACGTTGTCGCCGAAGAGCTGACCGTGGGCGGCCGTATCAAGGGCACTATTCACGCCAATCGCGTCAAGCTGAACAGCACCGCCGATGTCCAAGGCGACATCTTTCACCGGTCGCTGGCGATCGAGGAGAATGCGCGGTTCGAAGGCACCTCGCGGCGCGACGATGGCCTTAAGGAGACGCCGCGCATATCGCTCGCGCGTCCGCAAATCGTCGACAGCAGCCGCAAGCTCAACGGCGCGCCCGAGCAACAAGACGCGCCGGCCGCTCCCGCCGAATAAGCGGGCGCTCCCAGGTCGCTTCTGCTCGGCTCGGTCGGCTCCGCCGATTTGCGCCTGAGGCTTCATTCCAGCCGGCGATTGCTGGCTGGATGGGCGACGGATTGCTTGCATCGCCGCCGCCGGGCGCCGATCACGGAAGCTTCGGCTGATACGCCATCCCGGCGTTGACCGTGTCGTTGGCGGCCTCGCGCACCGGCAATTCGCCGGCGGCCTCCAAGACCGGATAGGCGACCGAGCAGATGTGCGAGTGGACGCGCTTGAGATCGCTCAGCACATCGAGATGCAGCGACGTCGTTTCGAGACTTTCCGGCCGGCCCTCGCGCAGCCTTTCAAAATGCCGGTCGGCCGCCTCCAGCTCGGCCTTGCGCAGCTCCGCTTTCTCCCGAACCAGCCGGCCAGCCGCCGCCACATCGCCGGCCATGAAGATACCGAACGCCGCTTGCAGACATTCGCAGACGCGCTTGTGGAACGCGGTTAGTTCGGCTGCGCCTTCCGGTGAGAATTGATAGCCGCGCTTGATCTTCTTAAGCGCCAATTGGCACAGGTTCTTGTCGATGATGTCGCCAATGTGCTCGAGATTAATGGTGAATGAAATAATCTCCATCGCGCGGTGGCCTTCGCGATCGTCCAGGCTGTCGCGCGTCAGCTTGGTGATGTAGAGCTTGATTGCCTCGTCCAACCGGTCGACGACATTGTCCATCCGCGAGACCTCGGTCGCCAGCTTGCGATCGTTGTTCAAAAGCGCGGTCATCACGTCGCGCAGCATGGCCTCGACGGTATCGCCCATGCGGATTGCCTCGCGGGCGGCGTTGGCGAGCGCAAGCGGCGGCGTGTCGAGCGCGGCCTCGTCCAAATAACGCGGCATGGCGGCGTCGGACGGCTGTTTTTTCTCCGGCAAAATGCGCACCAAGAGCGACGCCAACGGATCGAGTGCGCCAATAAAAATGGCCGCGAGCGCTATGTTGAACAGCATGTGAAATTCGGCGGTCATTTTGGCGGCGTCCGGCTGCAAGGCCGTAAGCTCTCGCGTGATGGCCGGCAGCAACGGCAGCGCGATCAGGATGCCGACAAAACGGTTGATGAGATTGCCGACCGGCAGCCGCCGGCTCGCCGGATCGCCGTGGCTTCCACCCTCGATCAGCGGATTGACGGAGCTGCCGAGATTGGCGCCGAGCACGAGCGCCAGCGCCGCTTCGGGCGTGATGAAGTGCGAATAAGCAAGCGACATCACGAGCAGCACCACGGCGACGCTCGAATGCGCCGCCCAGGTCAGCGCCGTCGCGATAAGGATGCAGAGCACCGGGTCGCCGGTGATGGACGCAAGGAGCTCGCGGACGGCCGGCGCTTGCTCGGCGGGTGCGAGCGTGTCGAGGAGGATGTGCAGCGCGAGAAGCATCAGCCCAAGGCCGATGGCGATACGGCCAAGCGCCTTGGTGAGGCTGCTGCCGCCGACGCGGAAGGTAACGAGGCCGGCGACGAACAGAACCGGCGCGAGCGCGGAAATATCAAACGAGAGAACCTGCACGATCAGCGTCGTGCCGACATTGGCGCCGAGCATGATCGCAAGCGCAGGGACGAGACTGACCAGTCCATCGGCCGCGAGCGAAGTCGTCATCAGGCCGGTCGCGGTGCTGCTTTGCAGGAGCGCGGTCAAACAAAGTCCGGCGCCGAACCCAGAGAAGCGATTGTGCAGCGCTTTGGCGAGAAAGCGGCGCAGGTTCGGGCCGAACGCACGCAGCACGCCGCTCAGGACCATGTGCAGTCCCCACAGCAGCAGCGCGACGCCACCCATCAGATCGAGGAGAACGATCGAACCCATTTCGCCAACTCGTGCTTCAAGCTCCCGTCAGGCGCATCTAGGCCCGAGCAGGGCCGCTGACAACCCTGAATCAACCCGGAATGTGGGCATTTGTTCGTCGCGCGAAGCAGCGCAGGCGCTTACGGATCGAGCTCGGTGTCCCAGTACAGATAATCGAGCCAGCTCTCGTGCAGATAGTTCGGCGGAAACAGCCGGCCGTTGCGGTGCAGATGTTGCACCGTAGGCTGGAACGGCCGCTGCGACGGCCACATCTTCGATTCGTCGGTCGTCAGATTGCCCTTGCGCAGATTGCACGGCGAGCACGCAGCCACGACGTTGTTCCAGGTCGTGTGTCCGCCGCGCGAGCGCGGCAACAGATGATCGAATGTGAGATCGTCCCGCGTGCCGCAATATTGGCAAGAGAAACGGTCACGCAGAAAGACATTGAAGCGGGTGAAGGCCGGATGCGTCGAAGGTTTGACGAAGGTCTTCAGCGAAACCACGCTCGGCAGCTTCATCTCGAAGCTCGGGCTATGCACCGCGCGGTCGTAATTGGCGACGATATTGACCCGCTCAAGGAACACCGCCTTGATCGCGTCCTGCCACGACCACAGTGACAGCGGGTAGTAGCTCAGCGGCCGAAAATCCGCATTCAGCACGAGAGCTGGAAAACCGGATTGCGAAACATGAGCGTTCAAGACGACGCTCCTACCTCGACTCAATGCCGCAGTGCGGCGTTGGGGGGTAGTTTATAGGCAGGCGTGACAGCATTGTGAAGGCACTCCTAAGGCTTAGACCTATTGCGGGCAGCGCCGCCCGGAATCGCGCGAAATCGCGGGAAAAGCTTCAAAAGTGCGTGCCGCTGGCGCAATCCGTCCTCGTTCGTTGCGATCGTTCGCGCGCTTATCCAACACCAGCGTCGATCGCCGCGAGCGGTTGTCGGCGCCCGAATCGGTCGCAACCGCGCCCGCGCTGGACCGCGCGCGAGGCCATGTTTACGGTGCGCCTCCCGCCAATTCCGGAGACGCGCGTGCATTACGACGACAATTTGACGACCGACCGACCGACCTTCGTCACGCATCTCGAATGCGCGGCGACCGGTGAGCGCCACGCCGCCGACGAGGTTCACAACCTCTCGCGCGCCGGCAAGCCGCTCCTGGTCCGCTACGATCTCGATGGGGTCAAGAAGGCGCTCAGCAAGGACGCGCTGGCGCGTCGCGCGCCCGACCTTTGGCGTTATCGCGAGCTGTTGCCGGTGCGGCGCGTTGCGGACATCGTCAGTCTCGGCGAGGCGATGACGCCGATCGTGCCGATGCCGAAGATCGCCGCCAAGATCGGCGGCGGCGAGGTCCTGGTGAAGGACGAAGGACGCTTGCCGACCGGCTCATTCAAGGCGCGCGGGCTGGTCATGGCGGTCTCGATGGCCAAGGCGCTCGGCATCAAACACATGGCGATGCCGACCAACGGCAATGCCGGCGCGGCGCTCGCCGCCTATGCCAGTCATGCCGGGATCAAAACCACGATCTTCTGTCCCGAGGACACGCCGGAAGTGAATGTCAGCGAGATCGGCCTGCAAGGCGCCACCGTCTTTCGCGTCAACGGATTGATCGACGACTGCGGCAAGATTGTCGGCGAAGGCAAGGCCAGGGTCGGCTGGTTCGACGTCTCTACGTTGAAAGAGCCGTATCGGATCGAAGGCAAGAAGACGATGGGGTTAGAACTTGCCGAGCAGTTCGGCTGGTCCGTTCCCGACGTCATCTTTTATCCGACCGGCGGGGGCACCGGTTTGATCGGGATGTGGAAGGCGTTCGCCGAGCTGGAGGCGATCGGCTTCATCGGCGCCAAACGCCCGCGCATGGTCGCGGTGCAGGCGGCCGGTTGCGCGCCGATGGTGCGCGCCTACGAGGAAGGCAGCGAACATGCGCCGCGCTGGGACAACGCGCACACCATCGCTTCGGGCATTCGCGTGCCGCAGGCAATCGGCGATTTTCTGATTCTGCGCGCGGTGCGCGAGAGCGGTGGCTTCGCCATCGCGGTGTCCGACGAGGCGATCGGCGAAGGGCTCGAAGAGGTCGCGCGCGAGGAAGGCTTCTTGATGTGCCCGGAAGGCGCGGCGACCTATGCGGCCTATAAGCAAAGCCTCGCCGACGGCCGGGTCAAACGCTCCGAACAGGCGCTTCTGTTCAACTGCGCGACTGGGCTGAAATACCCGCTGCCGCCGATCCACCGCACGCTCGACCGGCACAAGCCGATCAACTTTTCGGTATTTTGAAGCTGGTTCTAGCTTTTCCTCGCACGATGCAAAAGAGAAACGTTGTCCTCTTCGCCGCGGTCGGCTTCTTGCTGACGACTTCGCCCGTTCTAGCGGAAACGATTTCGGCCGGACGAAGCGCCGCGGCATCTTGGTCAGCTTAAGATCAAATAGTACTCGCTCACCGCCCGCCGCCGAACTGCCGCGCTAGAAATTCGCCGCCGTGGCGCAAGCCCTCGTCGTCGATCCCGTGTCCGATGCCGGAAGAGAGGTGCCACTCGGCGGGGATTTCAAGCGCGGCGAGACCTTGCGTCGCCTGAAACAACGCTTGCGGGGGGATGAGATCGTCGCGATCGCCGTGCACGAGCAAAATCGGCGGCCGCGACGTGATCCCGGCGGTGAAGGCTTCGGCATTGCCGTCGGGCGGCGCGACCAAAAGCCCCGAATAGCCGACGATCGCCGCTGGCGCGACGGCGCGCCGCAGCCCGACATGCAGCGCCATCATCGTGCCCTGGCTGAAGCCGACCAGCGCGACCGCCGACGGCGGCAGCTTGTGACGCTCGAGTTCGGCGTCGAGGAAGCGTTGCAGTAACGGTGCGGCCTTGTTGACGCCGATCCAGCGCTCATTGGGATCGCGGAAAGTCAGCGCGAACCATTGCCGTCCGACCGGCGCTTGGCCGCAGGGCTCGGGCGCATGCGGTGAAACGAACGCGGCGTGCGGCAGCAATGGCTGCCAAGCGCGCCCGATCTCGATCAGGTCGTTACCGTCGGCGCCGTAGCCGTGCAGGAACACCACCAATTGCTGAGCGGGGCCGGAACGCGCCGCCAGCCGCGGACCGTCAAGTGCGGCGGCCATCGGTACCTCTCTTCGGCAAAGATTTGGACCTTTTTCGAGGTCTCGAACCTTGTTTCGGCTTGCGTCGTCGCTTGGGTTGCGAGTTTGCGCTTGGTTCGGATTTTGACTCGGACTTTGGTTCGGTTTTGGGCAGGACGGGCGCCCCCTCGCGCCCTTTGACAGCGCGATAGTAAGTCCAAAGCACGCGCGCCGCCACAGCGCGCAGCGGCCGCCAGGCTTCCGCAAGCGGCAGCATATCCTTGGCGCTCGGCCGGGCCGGCAAGCCAAAGGCAACGCGCGCCGCCTCTTGCAAGGCGAGATCGCCAGCCGGCCAAGCGTCGGCATGGCCGAGGCACGACAGAAGATAAATGTCGGCGGTCCATGGACCGATGCCGTGGACCGCCGTCAGCGAGGCATGGGCATCTTCGGCGGTCGCTTCGGCGAGCGAACCGAGCGCGAGATGGTTCTTGGCGACGGCGCGCGCGATTTCCTTAAGCGCGCGGATTTTCGGCGCAGACAATCCCAACCGCGCGAGACGCGCCGGGCGCGCGCGCATGATGGCTTGCGGCTCGAACGGATCGAAGGCGGCGGCAAGCCGCGCCCAGATCGCCGCGGCGCTTGCAGTGGAGAGCTGCTGCGACACGACGGTGGTCGCGAGCCCGACAAATCCGTCGGGCCGGCGCCGCAGCGGCGGCCGCCCGGCCGTCGCGATCAATGCGGCAAAACGGGCATCAGCCGCGACCAGCGCCGCGAGCGCTGCGTCGAGATCGTCCTCGCACCGAATGTGAGTGATGGTGTTAGACTGCATGACGACTTTGGGGTGGGGGCATGATCCGGAAAAGTGGAAACCGGTTTTCCGAAAAAGATCATGCCTCGTCAAATAGCTAGAGCCGCAATCGCTTCAGTTTGAAACGATTGCGCTCTAGTGTCGGGAAGCATCGCGTCGATGTACAGCCGCGTTTTGCGTTTCGCACCGAGTCCGAATGGTTATCTGCATCTGGGCCATGCCTATTCCGCATTGCTCAATGCCGACGTGGCGCGCGAACTCGGCGGACGCCTGCTGTTGCGGATCGAAGATATCGATACCGAGCGCTGCCGTCCCGAATATGAACAAGCGGTCTACGAGGATCTGCACTGGCTCGGGATTTCCTGGCAGGAGCCGGTGCGTCGCCAGAGCGAGCATTTTGCCGATTACCGCTTCGCCATCGCGCAGCTCGAGGCGCAGGGCTTGCTTTATCCGAGCTTCGAGACCCGCCGCGAACTCGCAGCGCTGGCCGCGGAGCTTGATCGGCAAGGCGGATGGCCGCGCGATCCGGACGGGGTGCCGATTTACCACGGACGAGCGCGTAAATTATCCGCCGCCGAGCGCGAGCGCCGCCGCAAGGCGGGAGAACCGTTCGCGCTGCGGCTCGCCATGGACAAAGCCGTGGCGCGTGCCGGCGTGCTCACCTGGACCGAAGTCGGCTGCGGACCTCATGGTCAGGCCGGCGTGATCACCGCGGCGCCGCAGATGTGGGGCGATGTCGTCCTGGCGCGCAAGGATCAGCCGGCGAGTTATCACCTCGCGGTCGTTGTCGACGATGCCTTGCAGGGTGCGACCGATATCATACGTGGCCAGGATCTGTTCTGGTCGACCGGCATCCATCGGCTGCTGCAGAAGCTCCTCGGCCTGCCGGAGCCCACCTATCGTCATCACAAGCTCATTCTCGACGAATCCGGCCAGAAGCTTGCGAAATCGACCAATGCGACGGGCTTGCGCGAATTGCGTGCCGCCGGGCTCAAGCCGTTCGATATCAGGCGAATGGTCGGCCTTGGCCGGTGACGCTACCCCGTTTTGCGTGGCATGTTGGACGCCTGCGCGAGGGGAGCCATGGCGCGATCGAAGTCCAAACAAAAACGCAAAGCGCGGCGTGGGCAGCCGCGCCACCGCAAGGACCCGGCACGATCGCAGGACGAGACGCTTGCGGTTTTCGCCCATGACGTCCGCACCACGCTGACCGGCATCCTCGCGCTCGGCGAATTGCTGGCCAGCTCCGGTCTCGGCGAGCGCGAGCGGCGTTGGGCTGCCGGCGTCAAAGCCGGTGCGGAGCATCTGGCCGCGCTCACCACTTTGGTGGTCGACGCCGCCAAGGCCGCCGCCGGCGCCTTGAAACTACAGCAGGAGGCGTTCCGGCCGCGCCGGCTCATCGAAGCGCTCGGCGAAAGCTTGACGGTACGGGCCGAGACCAAGGGTCTCCACGCCGACCTCACGATCGCCGACGACTTGCCCGAGCGCGTGATCGGCGATCGGGTCCGGCTGCGCGCGGCGCTGGAAAACCTCATCGAGAATGCCGTGAAATTCACATCCCGCGGCAGCGTCGGGCTGGAAGCCCGCGCCAAGCGCGCCGGGCGTGGGCGCGTGAAACTCATCTTCATCATCACCGACAGCGGCATTGGGCTCAAACCGTCCGAGATCAGGCGCCTGTTCCGCCCGTTCGCCCAAGCGAGCGAGGACATCGCGATGCGCTATGGCGGCGCCGGGCTCGGGCTGACGGTCGCCAAGATGCTCGCCAAGCTGATGAGGGGCGACCTGACCGTCACCAGCACTGCAGGCCGCGGTTCGCGCTTTTGTTTCTCGGCCGTGCTTCCGGTCGCGACCGCCGAAATTGCAGGGACCGAGCGCGCACAACAGGCCATCGCGCCGCCACGCCGGCTCTCCGTTCTCTGCGCCGAGGACAATCCCTATGGGCGCGTCATACTCAACACGATCCTGACCGAGCTTGGTCATCGCGCCGACTTCGTCAGCTCCGGCGAGGAAGCCGTCGCCGCGGCGTCGCGCGGCTATGACGTGATCCTCATGGACCTGACGCTGAGCGGAATCGGCGGGCTCGAAGCAACGCGCCGCATTCGTGCGCTTGTGGAGCCTCCACGCTCAACGCCGATCGTCGGCATTTCCGGTCGCGCCGAGACCGGCGACGGCGAAGCGGCGCGCCTCGCGGGGATGAATGTCTATCTGCGGAAGCCGATCAGCCCGAGCATGCTAAGCGAAGCGATTGACGTTGCGATGGCCGGTTCGGCCGCGGCACGGTGACTAAATCCGTCTCATAACCGTGGTGATCGCTTCGCGGCTTTTTCCCGAACGCTTTTATGAGTCTCGACCCTGGTCTAGCGCGCCCTCAGCAGACGACTTGCCGCCATCCGAGGCGACTTCCACGATCCGCACCAGATCGGCCATGATCCGGTTCAGGTCGAAATCCTTCGGCGTGTAGACTTTGGCGACGCCGGCATTCTTCAAGGCGTCCGCGTCCTGCGGCGGAATAATGCCGCCGACGACAAGAGGCACGTTGGCGAGGCCCGCGTCCTTCAAGCGCGCGATGACGTCGTGCACCAACGGCAGGTGTGAACCGGACAGGATCGAGAGACCGATGACATGGACGTTTTTCTCCGCCGCCGCCCCGGCGATGGCGTCGGCGGTGAGCCGGATGCCGTCATAGACTACATCCATGCCGGCGTCGCGCGCGCGGGCGGCGATTTGCTCGGCGCCGTTCGAATGGCCGTCAAGACCCGGCTTGCCGACCAGGACTTTCAGCCGGCGGCCGAGCTTTTTGGAGACGCGATCGACTTCGGCGCGGATGTCGTCGAGCCCCTCGGCGTCGTTGCGCATGGCGGTGCCGACGCCCGTCGGCGCGCGATATTCGCCGAAGGCCGAGCGCAGTGCCGTGCCCCATTCCCCTGTCGTGACGCCGGCTTTGGCGCAAGCGATCGAGGCCGGCATGATATTGCCGCCGCTCGTTGCCGCCCGCCGCAACTCTTGGAGTGCCGTGGCTACGGCGCGGCCGTCGCGCGATGCCCGCCACGCGTTCAAGCGGGCGACTTGATCGGCCTCCGCCTCGTCCGACACGGTGAGCACCGCATCCGCCGCGCCGGTCAGCGGCGACGCTTCAGTCTCGACGAAGCGATTGACGCCAACGACGGTCTGCCGACCGCGTTCGATCGCCTCGACGCGCCGTGAATTTGATTCGACGAGCTGTTGCTTGAGATAGCCCGATTCGACCGCCGCGACCGTGCCGCCCATGCCCTCGATATGCCTCAGCTCTTCCTGCGCGGCCGATTTGAGTGCCACGACCTTGGCGGCAATGACCGGCGAACCATGGAAGATGTCGCCGTATTCCAAAATGTCGGTCTCGAAAGCGAGGATCTGCTGCATGCGCAACGACCATTGCTGATCCCACGGCCGCGGCAAGCCGAGCGCTTCGTTCCAGGCGGGCAACTGCACAGCGCGCGCCCGCGCGTCTTTGGAGAGCGTCACGGCCAGCATCTCGATCAGGATACGCGCGACGTTATTCTCCGGTTGCTGTTCGGTGAGGCCGAGCGAATTGACCTGCACGCCGTAGCGGAACAGCCGCTGCTTCGGATCGCGCACGCCGTAGCGCTCGCGCGTGATCTCGTCCCACAGTTCGGTGAACGCGCGCATCTTGCAAAGCTCGGTGACGAAGCGCAGCCCCGCATTGACGAAGAACGAGATGCGTCCGGCGACTTCGCCGAATTCCGCTTCCACGCATTGTCCTGAAGCCTTTACCGCGTCGAGCACGCCGATGGCGGTGGCGAGTGCAAAGGCCAATTCCTGCACCGGCGTCGCGCCTGCCTCCTGCAGGTGGTAGGAGCAAACGTTGATCGGATTCCATTTCGGCATCTGTTTGGTCGTGAACAGAATCACATCCTTGGTCAGCCGCATCGATGGCGCCGGCGGAAACACATAGGTGCCGCGCGACAAATATTCCTTGATGATGTCGTTCTGCGTCGTGCCTTGAAGCTTGGCGCGGGGCACGTTTTGCTCGTCGGCGAGCGCAATGTAGAGCGCCAGCAGCCACGCCGCGGTCGCGTTGATCGTCATCGACGTGTTCATCTCGCCAAGCGGGATGCCGTCGAACAATGCCCGCATGTCACCGAGATGCGAGATCGGCACTCCGACCTTGCCGACTTCGCCTTTGGCGAGCGGATGGTCACTGTCGTAACCGGTCTGCGTCGGCAGATCGAAAGCGACCGAAAGCCCGGTCTGGCCCTTGCTCAGGTTTTTGCGATAGAGGGCGTTCGACGCCGTCGCCGTGGAATGTCCGGCATAGGTGCGGAAGATCCAGGGTTTATCCCGCACCGCTTCGGCGCTTGTCGCTTGAGCGGGTTCCGACCCGTCACGTTGCTCTTTATTGCGCATCGGCTCATCGCGCCGTCGTTTTTCACTTAGCTTCGCCGTTTACTTCGCCGCTTACTTGTCCACGCAGTGTGACGCCGTTTTTGTTGCATTGCAACAATGGCTGCGGCAGACTAAGCGCGTTGTCGCCGCGACCCCGAACCGCGAAAGGCCGGTGCAGCAGGGAGTCCGCCATGGCCGTTCCACAGAAGAAACCTTCGGCAGCGCCGCTCAAGGATCTCTATGAGATCGGCGAGGTTCCCCCGCTCGGCTATGTGCCAGAGAAGATGTATGCCTGGGCAATCCGCAAGGAACGCCACGGGCCGCCGGAAACCGCGATGCAATGCGAGGTTGTTCCGACTTGGCCGATCGCCGAGGAGGAGGTGCTCGTCTACGTGATGGCCGGCGGCGTTAATTATAACGGCGTTTGGGCGGGTCTCGGCGTCCCGGTCTCGCCGCTCGACGGACATAAGCATCCGTTCCACATTGCAGGGTCGGATGCCTCGGGCATTGTCTGGGCGGTGGGCTCGAAGGTGAAGCGCTGGAAGGTCGGCGACGAAGTCATCGTCCATTGCAATCAGGATGACGGCGACGACGAGGAATGCAATGGCGGCGATCCACTGTTGTCGCCGTCGCAGCGCATCTGGGGCTACGAAACGCCGGATGGTTCGTTCGCGCAGTTCTGCCGCGTCCAATCGCGCCAGCTGATGCAAAAGCCGCGGCATTTGTCTTGGGAAGAGTCCGCTTGCTATACGCTGACGCTGGCGACCGCATATCGCATGCTGTTCGGCCATCCTCCGCATACGCTCAAGCCGAGCGACAACGTGTTGGTGTGGGGCTCCTCCGGCGGCCTCGGCGTGTTCGGCGTGCAGCTTGTCGCCGCTTCCGGCGCCAACGCGATCGGGATTGTGTCGGATCAGTCGAAGGTTCAATACGTGCTCGATCTCGGCGCCAAGGGCGTCGTCAACCGTAGTGACTTCAAGTGTTGGGGAGCGATGCCGAAGGTCGGCACTACCGAATACGACGCTTGGGTGAAAGAGGCGCGGCGTTTCGGCAAAGCCATCTGGGATGTTACCGGTAAGCGCGACGTCGATATCGTGTTCGAGCATCCCGGCGAGGCGACATTTCCGGTGTCGTGTCTGGTCGTCAAGCGCGGCGGCATGGTCGTGTTCTGCGCCGGCACGTCCGGCTACAATCTCACCTTCGACGCACGCTATGTCTGGATGCGGCAAAAACGCATACAGGGCTCGCATTTCGCCCATCTCAAGCAAGCCAGCGCCGCCAATCAGTTCGTCATCGATCGGCGCGTCGATCCTTGCATGAGCGACGTGTTTCCGTGGGACAAAATTCCGTACGCTCATGAACTGATGCGGACCAATCGCCACAAGCCGGGCAACATGGCAGTCTTGGTCAACACGCCGCGTCAAGGCTTGCGAAATTTCGACGACGTTCTCGAAGCGCAAAACGCGCAGTCGAGACTTTAGAGCGCAATCGTTTCAAAATAAATCGATTGGGGCTCTGGTGAGCGCTTCGCGCCGGTGCAATCGACGGCTTTTCCCGAACGCTTTTATGAGTTTTGCATGATCCCCGGATCACGTCGGGGCATGCTTCGCGATCACGCCTTAGGGATTCGCCTCGCGATCCTTGGTCAGGCGCCGGCGCGCGATCGCCGCGTTAAGTTCGCCGCCATAGATGAAAATCCACGCGGTGAAATAAAGAAACACCAGCGCCGTCATCGCCGACGCGAGGCCCGCATAGTAGGTCACGTAGGTGTAGGAAAAATCCGCGAGGTAGCGACCGAACACGAAGCCGCAGGCGAGCCATAGCGCGAGCGTGGCGACAATGCCCGGCCATACGTCCGCGATGTTCCGGCGGCCCGCCGGCAGCCATAGGTGCAGGATCAAAAGCGCAAGCGCAATCACGAGAGTCGCCAAGCTGAACCGCGCGATGTTGTAATGACTTTCAAGCGGCGCGAGCCAATCGACGTAGGAGAGCGCCGTGCGAAAGACCAGTGGACCGAGCACCACCAGAAAAGCGAGCGCGAGTAATCCGACCGCGGCGACCAGCACGTAGCCGATCGATTCCAGGCGCAACAGCCACCATGGGCGCCGCTCGGTCAAGCCGTAGGCGCGGTTAAGCCCGATGCGCAGGCTCTCGATGCCGCTCGATGCGAAGTAAAGGGCAAACACGGCGCCGATCGTGAGGATATCGCCGCGCGCGGTGGTCAATACTTTGTGGATTTCGTTGGCAATGCCGCCGGACACTTCGCTCGGCCAGGCCCCGATGATCAGCCGCGCCACTTCGTCCGCGAGGTCCTTCGAGCCGACAAAGCCGGCAATGGCCGTCACCAGGATCAAGAACGGGAACATCGACATCAGAACCGATAGGGCGATATGGCTTGCTATCGCCCAGCCGTCGTCGGCATTGAAGCGGAGGAAGGCGTCCATCGCCACGCGAAAGCACAGGCGGATCGTCTTCAACGGCCGCACCTTCCTATCCTCAGCACCCGGACAGCCTATTCATAGCATTGCTTTTGTGCACTGCACGCATAAGTTCACGGTCATGAGTCCGCCGCTGGGTTCGCCTTCTGGGCGGGGTTACAGCGGTTCACGGGAGTCGGGTCATGTCATCTCTCGCCACACAGAAATCGCCGCGTCTCGAAGTGATCGCCATGCTCGGCGATGCCGTGGCGGCGGCAGACGCTCTCCTCGACGATGCCCGCCGCGCCGTCGCCGACCGGGTGATGGTCGACGGGCGCACCGTTTCGCGTCTGTTGGACAGTGAACAGCGCGCCACGCACGGGCTCGCCTGGCTTGCGACCTATGTCGAAGCGCTCCGCCAACTCGCCGATACCGGACAACGGCTTGCGAATAGCGGCAGTTTCAGCGAGACCGAAGAGCTTCTGCTGCGCATCGGCGCCGGCGAATATCTCGCCCAGATGCTCGGCGGCATTCCGATGAGCCAAGGCGAGATCGTGCGCCTGTCGGATCTGGGATTAAACGCCGCCGCGGTCACTGCGCGCGTCAATCCGGCGATGGAGCATCTCATCGCCACCGGCAATACCGCGCAGCGCCGGGCACGGCTCGTGGAGCTGATGCGCCACCACCGGCACGACGCCACCGTCGGCGCCTGCGGGCTCGACGATACTCTCGATTCCATCCGCGAAGAGATGCGCAAATTCGCCGACGATCGGGTCGCGCCTTATGCCCAGGAATGGCATTTGCGCAACGACTACATTCCGCTCGACGTCATTTCGCAAATGGCGGAGCTTGGCGTTTTCCGCCTCACCGTCCCCGAGGACTATGAGGGCATGGGACTTGGCAAGGAGTCGATGTGCGTCGTCTCCGAGGAATTGTCGCGCGGCTATATCGGGGTCGGCAGCCTCGGCACGCGCTCCGAGATCGCCGCCGAACTCATTCTCGGCTCGGGCACCGAGGAGCAAAAACGCAAGTGGCTGCCTCAGATCGCCTCGGGCGAAGTGTTGCCGACCGCTGTATTTACCGAACCGAATACCGGCTCCGACCTCGCGTCGCTGAAAACTCGCGCGGTGCGCCACGGCGACGTTTACAAAGTCTACGGCAACAAGACATGGATCACCCACCCGGTGCGCGCCGATCTCATGACGCTGTTGGTGCGCACCAATCCGTCAGAGACCGGTTATCGCGGGCTATCCATGCTGCTTGCGGAAAAGCCGCGCGGCAGCGACGAGGATCCGTTTCCCATAACCGGAATGAGTGGGACGGAGATCGAGGTGCTCGGCTATCGCGGCATGAAGGAGTACGAGATCGCCTTCGATGGCTTCGTCGTCAAAGCGGAAAATCTGCTCGGCGGAGTCGAGGGCCTCGGCTTCAAACAGCTGATGGCGACCTTCGAGGCCGCGCGCGTCCAGACCGCCGCGCGCGCGATCGGTGTAGCGCAGGCCGCGATGGAACAGGCGCTCGGCTATGCCACGATGCGCGTACAATTCGGCGAACCGATTGCCGCCTTTCCCCGCGTCGCCGACAAGATCGCGATGATGGCGGCCGAGATCATGATCGCACGCCAGCTGACCTACTACGCCGCGCGGCAAAAGGATTCCGGGCGGCGCAGCGATCTCGAAGCCGGCATGGCAAAGCTCCTCGCTGCGCGAGTGGCTTGGTCCGCCGCCGACAATGCGGTCCAAATCCACGGCGGCAATGGTTTTGCAGTTGAATTCGCCGTGTCCCGGATTC
>JBAPZR010000903.1:0-2470 GCA_049285335.1 Xanthobacteraceae bacterium
GGACACCGGCGTTGCCAAGTGGGTCTATCAGATGACGCCCCACGACGAGTGGGACTATGACGGCGTCAATGAGATGATCCTCACCGATCAACAGGTCGGTGGCCGCGAACGCAAGCTGTTGACGCACTTTGATCGTAACGGTCTCGGCTACACGCTGGACCGCGTCACCGGTGAGCTACTGGTTGCGCAAAAGTTCGACCCGGCGGTGAACTGGACCACCGGCGTTGACATGGACAAGAACTCGGCGAACTACGGCCGGCCCTCCGTCGTGAGCAAGTACTCGACGCAAGCCGGCGGCGAGGATCACAACACGACTGGCATTTGCCCGGCCGCGCTGGGAACCAAGGACGAGCAGCCGGCGGCCTATTCGCCGGAGACGCAGCTGTTCTACGTGCCGACCAACCACGTCTGCATGGACTACGAACCGACCCGCGTGAGCTACACGGCAGGGCAGCCCTATGTCGGGGCGACGCTGTCGATGTTCCCGCCCCCCGGCCAAACCAACATGGGCAATATGATTGCCTGGGACGGCAAGACCGGAAAGATCGTCTGGTCCGATCCGGAGCTGTTCTCGGTGTGGTCAGGTGTACTGGCGACCGCGGGCGACGTCGTGTTCTACGGCACGCTGGAAGGCTACCTGAAGGCGGTCGATGCCAAGACGGGTAAGGAACTGTACAAGTTCAAGACGCCGTCCGGCATCATCGGCAACGTCATGACCTACGAGCACAATGGCAAGCAATACGTTGCAGTGCTCTCGGGCGTGGGCGGCTGGGCCGGGATCGGCCTTGCGGCTGGTTTGACCGACCCGCACGCCGGCTTGGGCGCGGTGGGTGGTTATGCCGCACTGAGCAACTACACTGCACTCGGCGGCCAACTCACGGTCTTTACACTGCCGTGAGCCGTCACGACCAACGCTAATGCACAAACACCCTCCGGCGCGCCACTCATACTGGCGCGCCGGAGGAACTTTTTACACCCTCGAAATTGTGGTCAACCGCCGATTTCGATTTCCGATCGTTTCTATTCCGGCCGTTCCCGGCGAAGCGTTTCCGAATTTCTGGGCAGAAGGAACTAATTTCGCCGCCCAAAATGCGCCATTCAACCCCTGAACGATCGCTTGCCGCGGCAAAGGCCATTTCACGGTCTTTGACTTGAGTGTTGTGAGCGATTGAAACCCACCGGCAGCTCAATAAAGGCATCGCAACCGCGCAGTCGCGCTCGCCGCCGCATTGGTATACTTATGTGGGCCCACTGAGCACTGATGCCGACGGGGAGGGCGTCATGCGATTACTGCTGACGGTGATGGCAAGTGCGATGTTGCTCAGTGGCTGCGCTTCGACACTGCAGCCAAAGCATTGGACAAAATCGGGTGCTACCCAAGAAACGTTTCTGAAGGATTATACCACTTGCCGCAACGAAGCACTGTCAGACAGGTTCAGCTTCTCCAAGGGAGATCCGCTTCTCACGTGCATGGAGATGCGAGGATACAAACGAGACTCCAATGGCGACTTGTCCGTACCCGAGGAAGTGGTGAAAAACGGCTTTATCAGCAGCCCGCCAGCCGCGATGAACCCGACGATTGCAGCGGCAGCCCAAGACTATAGCCGGGCGGTCGCGGACTATCGAAACTGCCTGACCGCTCACCCCTCTAACCAAGCCGCATGCGAAGGGCTTCGTCACATCATGGATGCGGACTCACAAGTCTTGTCTGGATCCAACTCTTCTCCACCAGGCTCGAATCCCCCAAGTTCGAAGTAGCAGCAGCTTTCACATATCGGTGATGCACCGGCAGACGTTCCCATTTGCGAGTCCAAACCGGACGTCACGTGAGCAGATGGTTCGCGCAACGATATCCGCATAAAACGCCCGTTTTTTGCTTTGCCATAGCATGACACCTTTGTGGCGTCGCGGAAATTCATTTCATGTTCATTAATGTAAATGAATGAATGTAAATGATGCGAGAGCGCCGATGAGAGTCAATCGTGGTTCGCGGCTTGCCTGTGTGCGCTACCGAGCGTAAAGTCTTTCTGCTCAATCGATCGAGCGAAAACCTGCTCAAGGTATGGGAGAAACTCTAAATGTCGCGTCCGAAGCAAGCTTCGAAGCGAGTCCGTCGGAGTAAAGCCGTACCGGTATTGGGGGCTGCCGGGTTATCGCTATCACTGGCGGGTGGAGCGTCCGCATCAACCAGCGGACCGGCGGCGGATGTAACGCCGCAAAATACCTTACCGAATCACGGAGTGTTTCTCGGTGAGGAAGAAATCTCTGACGTCAGTTTGTCGACGTTCTATGTTTTCGACAAGGAGAACACCGCGACACCTCAGGTCGGTGAGAAAGTTGCCTGGGGTTGCCGGTGCGGCTGCGGCGGCTGCCGATGCGGTGGCTGCAGATGCGGTTGGAGAGGCTGCGGCGGTTGTGGCGGCTGCGGAGGCTGCTGCGCGCGCTGGGGACGTTGCCGCTGGTGCTAGAT
>JBAPZR010000904.1:0-2259 GCA_049285335.1 Xanthobacteraceae bacterium
CGTTGGTACTTTCTCTTCGAATACGCCAAAGCGCGATTCAAAACCCAAGATGATGCCGTGAACGTTGGGGAACGCGACGGCAAGAACTAACTGGCTTTTTGGGAGAACACGATGCGATCCCGGTTTGTGATTTTTTTCCTGGCTCTGCCCTGTGCATTTTTTGGGGTTCAGGGCCCGCCGGCGCGCGCACAGATGACGGTCGATTTTGCCAAGATCACCTGCAAGCAATTTGTAGCCAGCAAATTTGCGCGACCAAAATCAATCGCATACTGGTTGAGTGGCTATTACAATGGCAAGAACAGCAATACTTCTGTTGATATTCGAGAAATGGAAAAGAATGTGCATAAGCTTGAGACTTATTGCCGTCAGAATTACGAAATGCCTGTCATGGACGCAGCCAAAAATGTGCTCAACGTTCAAAAATAGAACCTCCATTCTTTCCTACCGATGGGCCTTTTGCCGGTAACCTTTGCATTGCTGGGCATCGACAATCAAAGCGATCAGCGGCGATGAACTGGCTTCTCGTCTTTATCCCGGTAACTGTTGGCCTGAAATTATTCGCGCCGAATCAGTATCCACTTATTTTCATAGCATCGTGCCTCGCTATCCTACCGCTCGCCGGATGGCTGGGCCGGGCCACGGAACACCTTGCCGCACGTTTGGGCGAAGGCGTTGGCGGGCTTCTTAATGCGACTTTCGGCAATGCCGCCGAGCTTATCATTGCACTCGTAGCGTTGCGTGCCGGGCTATACGACGTGGTGAAGGCGTCGATTGCCGGGTGCATTGTCGGGAATATCTTGTTGGTGCTCGGCGCCGCCATGTTGGCTGGAGGCTGGAATCGACCCGAGCAACATTTCAATCCAGCCGGCGCGCGCTCGCAGGCGACCATGCTTACGCTTGCTGCTATCGCTCTGATCCTCCCGGCTGCATTTCAAACCGTAACTGGCGCGACCGTCGAGGGACTGAGCCGTCTAAGCATCGCAATTTCCGTGGTGCTTCTTATCGTGTACGCGCTGTATCTCGCGTTCACCCTTGTTACCCATTCCGCGTTGTTTGTCGGCTCCCGCGTATCGGGAGAAAAGGAAGCAGTCGTGTCAGTCGGGCGGGCCGCGACGGTACTTGCCCTCGCCACTGCGGGCATTGCTTGGATGAGTGAAATTCTGGTGGGCGCGGTCCAACCCGCCGCGCATGAGCTGGGGCTCAGTGACGTATTCGTCGGTGTCTTTGTGGTTGCGATCGTCGGGAACGCGGCTGAACACGCGACCGCAATTACCGTGGCGATGAAGGACCGAATGGACCTCTCGCTCTCGATTGCCATCGGCTCGAGCGTGCAAATAGCGCTTTTCGTGGCGCCCGTCTTAGTCCTCGCGAGCCTCTTTCTTGGGCCGGCGGCGCCGATGAACCTTGCCTTCCGGCCTGGCCTTGTTTTGATCATCCTCCTGTCTGTGCTGATCACGGGACAGGTCGCAGGGGATGGCAGGTCCGATTGGCTCAAGGGCGCGCAACTTATTGCCGTTTACCTGGTTCTCGCTCTCACTTTTTACTTTCTGCCGGGCGAATCGACGAGCTCGCACTAGTCGGATGCTTGGTCCTTAGCGCAGCGATATGTGCCGTAAACCTCGACTCACGGCCAAGGCCGCAAGACCGTCGGCAATACCCCTACGTACTGTCCCTTAAGGACGCGATCCTTAAGGACATCATCGGAATTTTCAGCGCCGGCAGCAAAAAACAATATTAACCGCGCAAATTTATCGCCTGCCGTTAACTCGTCCGAATTCCGATTGCTTCAGCAGTGAATGAACCGCGGAGTGTTGCCTCATCCTTAAAGGGGGAGCCGTCATGTACGATCGTTTCGTCCGAGCCGCCGGCGCGGCACTGATCATGATTGGCGGTTTCGCATGGACGAGCGCTGCGCAGTCGCAGGTGATTGCGGCATCCATTCCGGCATACACTCCGGCATCGATGGCACCCGACACCGGCAACATTGTTCGCCAGACGGATTACAACGGAACCGATGAGAGTGGCGCCACCGATCTGCCAGCGCGCTTGCAGCGTCAGATCGTCAACTATCGATCAAGCGAGGCGCCGGGCACGATCATCATCGACACGCCGCACACCTATCTTTATTTCATATTGGGCGGCGACAAAGCGATCCGCTACGGCATCGGCGTAGGCCGCGAAGGCTTCACCTGGTCAGGCGTGAAGACGATCGAGCGCAAAACGGAATGGCCGGATTGGATTCCGCCAGCCGACATGCTC
>JBAPZR010000905.1:0-7677 GCA_049285335.1 Xanthobacteraceae bacterium
GGTATCGGGCCACGTCTTGGACTTGGCAGCGCGCTCGTCAACCACCCCTGCAAGGGCACCCAGAAGGTCCGAGGCTGTCCCCGTCCACACCGTCCGCGTTGCGATCAAGGCGCGGACAGCGGTGGCGATCGGGTCCGCATCGATGACCCCCTCCACCGCCTCTTCGCGGTTACCGGAGTACGCAGACGAGAAGGTGCCGGCGGGCCACATCGCCGTCTCGCAGGCTGTCGCCCACAGCGCGAAGTCCGCCATACGCGGCAAGTTCTCCAGGCGCGTCTCGGGCAAACGCTTCAGGCCCTCGACTACGACGTCGAGCAGCGCGCCCAAAATGTACGGACGGTCGACCTCGAATGCAGTCCACAGTTCAGCCTCTGGCCGACGCCGGCTTTCTGGAATCGGCTCTAACGTGAGAAACAACGCACGGTCCGCGAGATCGGGCCGAGCAACGATGTCCTCGATGCCGTTTAGGATCACAGGCCGGGCGGCGTCGAACAACACCTCATCTTGATCCGTGTACAGTTGACGGACAGCGAAACCGCCGCCCGTAGCAAGCCGGCAGAGCGTGTCGGAGATCCAGTCGCGCAGTCCCGAGACATTGTCGAAGGCGAGGACATGGCCATTGTTCGCGGCGATGAACAGGTCGCGGTCTTCGCGGGGAAGCGCCCGTAGCGGCGCGGTATTGGGGTCGAGCAGTGCGCGCAACAAAGCCGAGAAGGTGGACTTCGCTGATCCCTGCTCGCCCGACAAGACCAAGACCGGGTACGGCCCGCAATCACGAAAGGCTGCCAGTAGCCAGGATACTGCCAGCACGAAATCGGCGTCTGTCTTGACGTTGAGAAAGGAATGCAACTTCTCGACCGAACCGCCAAACATCGGCATCGGTAAAGGCTGCATCCCCCCAGCGCGACGGAACCGTACCGGCGGACTGTCGATAATGCGCCAACCGGTGGCGTCGATTTCTACCGCCCGCCAGGACTGGTCGCCGACATCGAGATAGAGACGATCATTCAACCCGCCGACGCGTATGTGTACGGCAAGCTCGGGCGCATCAAAATGTGCCCTGGCCTCGATGACGTTCAGAGCCGATTGCAAAGCTTCCGAACTCGGCGCGCCTCCTGTCGCCTCGTAAAAGCAGCGTGCCAACCACTTGCGGAAACCCTTGCTGCGGATCGACCAAGTCTCACGGTGGCCACTGATGTCAAGATCAGCGAAGCCGGTACCGTCCGGGGCGTGGAACAGCTCGGCTGACTGGGCGAGCGCGATCAGAACATCGGCCTGTGAGGGCTTGCGCCCGCCGCCCATATCCCCGTTCTCCTCATCGATAGCTTCGTCGAGCGCCGTCATCCGGCAGCCCGCGCTTTTCAACTCCGCTCGCAGTACTTCGAACGCGGCGCGGTCATCCTTCTTCAGCGCAACAAGTCGTTCCAGCACCGCAGGCTGAAAGGGTGCACCCGGATCCGTCGCCGTTTTTTCGATTAATCCTTCGAGCGGATCTCGAACAACCTCAGATGCGTCGATGGCGGCGGCAACTGGGTTATTGGCTTCGGTCTGATGTTCGTCGGTCATCGGACGCCCTCTTCGATGCGGGGCGCGCGGCCCATAAGCATGTCGTTGAAATCCAGCCCATGCGGCGGACGAGCGATGCGCACCCGCCGACCCTCGCGTTTCCAGCGCCAGCCCAGTCCTGTGCCGCCGCCTCACCCGCATCGTCGCCGTCGGCGAGAACGATCACGTCGCACACGTCTTTAGGCAGATCGAGCGAGCGTAGCCCTGAAGTGGAAAGCGCTGCCCACGCGGGATTGCCGGTCGCCTGCATCGTGGCAAGGCAAGTCTCAATGCCTTCGCCGACCATCAAAAGGTCACTCGGATCCGCCATACGCACTGCACCGCCCCGACAAGGACCGAACATCATCTTCTGCGGATCGACGGGGGCCTTACTCGAGCCGTTGCGAGCAAGGAATGTGCGGTGAACAGCCAACGGTGCGTTGTCAGAGCCGCGGGTCACCAGCGCGACCATTGCAGGCCACGTGCCGCCCGACGGGTGTTTCAGCCTAGCGTGGAAGCGCAATGCCGACGATGGCGCGAGATATAGACCGCGCGATAGGAGATAAGTCTCGACCACCGTTCCATGCGCCCGCATCGCGGACTGCCAGATCGCGAGCGCGTCTTTACTACGCCTAACGTCATCGTCCTCCGGCTGCCGCTCGACGATAGGTCTCGCTGCATGGCGGGACTTCAATCGGAAATCAGTCCACAAATTGCGCGCCCGGAGGGCCGCGATCACCCGCTCCTGGTCACAACCTGCATGACAGCGCACCAGAACCTTGCCGTCGTCAGAATCACGGATTGAGAGGCTCGGCGTCCGATCTTCATGCGCGGGACAGTGTGCCGTCCAGCCGCTCCCGGCTTTCCGACCGCCAAGCGCCTCAGCGATGGTCTGAGCGGTCATGAGCTGGCCTCGCAACGAGCACGGTGCTTATTTGTTTGTTTGTCCGCGCTCACCTCGATTGCGGGAAGGTTCTCGAGCCACCGCCGCAAGTCGGCGGCTAGAATCAAGGTGGACTTGCCCCTCTTCAGAGCTCGAAGCTCGCCTCGCTTGATCGCCTCATAGAGCGACGTTCGCCCGACGCGCGCAGCTAAGCATGCCTCACTAATCTTCAACGCTATGGAATTTACATCCATTTTATCGCCTCGCTATTGGCCGTGATGGTCCACGGCACCCTGTTCGAATCACTGCGAACATTGGCGAAGCGTCGCCCATTCGATCCGTTAGCGACAATTCCCCCGCTTGGGACCGGGGGGATCGCCTCTAACAACGATCTGGAAAGTTGCGTCTTAGTTGTTTGATGGATGCGCTTGCATAATCCCTGAAATTATTCTTGGATTGATAAGCGGTCCGCAAAAACCCCTTATTTATCGAATCCAACAACGAAGTAAACGGAGATGGATTCCGAGATCTGAGAGATGGTTTTGCGTAGCTTGGAATTTTTTCAGTCGCTTCCATCCACGCGGAGGCCATCATATCTGTAAATGTCCTCGCAATATAATCGCGCTGCATGTCGCCCGGTTGGAAAAGGAGCCTTTCCGCGGCAAGCATCAAACACGGCTCCAATCGAGATAACTGATCAGCTACTGTATTGGGGTTGAGAGCACGATAGCTACGCAACGATTTCTCGCTCTCCTCTATTTGCCTCGCTAAATCTTTCTTAACATCCCGTTGTCTTAATGCGGACGTCTCAGGCGACGCGATTTTGGCCTTCTGATGTGTAAAAACTCTTTCCAGGAATCGCGATAGGTGCCGGTCCTTAGCGAGGCCCAACAAAGCGGAGCGTGCATCCCAGACCGCCATATGGGCCGCTAAAACAATTTTCCTTGCTTCAACGCGATCGAAACTAGCCTGCTCTTCTCGCTGGTGCTCATAAGTCGCAATTGCGCTAAGTGCGGCCTTCAGAAAACGCTTTAATCGCGCCTCTTGTCCCTTTTGCTCGAATTTTTGCAGGTGTGGCCATATGCGTTCATTAAGAATTTGACTTAGCTCAGCTTGCCGGGTCGCTGAGAATGCTCGATACTCTCCTGTCTCCGGTTCGATGTGATCGATATCGAAATTCGTTTCAGGTTGGAATTGCGGAAGTGATTCTAGCACCGAGGGCTTTGTCTTAACGCCGCTGAACCTGCGCGCTTTTACCATGACGACCCCTCACCACCCCGCAAGTTAGCGCGAAGCAATCCGGACGTCGGTGGTGATGTGTCCGGCGACAGGCCGCAGACGCCGGCCCTGCGCCTGAATCAGATTACCACAGAGAGTAGTAGGTAGCTGCGCAATGAGAAATGCGACGTTCGCAATCGGCATTGATCGCCGTCGTTCGGTGACGTTTATTCCCCAAAAACTACCCAATAATTGGGAAAGCCGGACAGGCGTGTCACTAAGTTATTGAAATTATTGGCGCTCCCTAGGGGACTCGAACCCCTGTTTTCGCCGTGAGAGGGCGAAGCTCAGCCATTTTGATCGTGTGCTCACCGCCTCGCAGAGGTGGAATTAGTCCTAGCGAACTCGATGGGCAGCAAGCAATCCAAGTCGGTACCCCACAAAAGCGCCTCAAGCCGCGTGTGGTGCGCACCGGCGGATCGATTTGCGCACCAAAGACGCATTCTCCGCCAGCTCGGCCGAGGCTGAGGGGGCGCTCCTAGCCGGCGCGGCTCTGTGTGGTGTTACCCCCAGGGTTACCCATCACCCTGGGGAGAAGACCTAAGTCCCGCCAAGTATTGGAGCGGGTGAAGGGAATCGAACCCTCGTCATAAGCTTGGAAGGCTTCTGCTCTGCCATTGAGCTACACCCGCAGACCGTTCCGGTTTTCATCCGGCCGGCCGAATATGCTGCCGGCAAAACCGCGGCGGCGCATACTAGTCACTGTCGAGGGAAGCACAACCGCCCTTTGCGCGAGCTTCCGCGACGCTGGCCTGCGCCCTTTTAAGCGCCGCATGAAGCCACTTTACCTAGTCGTTTGAAGCGCTAAAAGCGCGGCGGGAGGTTCTTATGCAAGTCACCGACGTCCGCGCCGTCATCGCCATCGGCCTCCGCGGCCAATTCGGTCTACGCGGGCGTCTGCCTTGGGAGGGCAATCGCAGCCGGGAATATGTCGCCGATGTCGAGCGCTTTTTCGAGCTGACGCGCGGCCACGTGCTCATCATGGGGCATCACACCTTCGTTTCGGTGCCGGATTTTGCCTTCAAGGACCGCGATATCGTCGAGATTCATGCCTCCGAAAAACCGGAGGACGTGCTGGCGCGCTTTCCAGGCCGCATCGTCTTCATCGGCGGCGGGCCGCCGGTCTATGCCGCCTATGCGCCCTTCATCCGCCATTGGGACATCAACCGCCTGCCCTATGACGGCGAGGCCGACCGCTGGTTCGATCCCGCCTGGCTCGTCGCCGGCGGCCATCCGGCTTAGCGTCGAAAGCGCGCGCTTATGGGGAGCAGCGTAGGATGCCGCTCCAATCGCAATAGCCGCGGCCAAGATGGCAGCAGCCGAACGACAGCTCCGAACAATAGAAAAACTGATAATCGATGCCGCAATGATTCAAACAGTATGGGCGACCGGTGAAATATTCGAAGGTACAATGATTGCGGAATCGCGGCGGCAATTGCGGCGGATATTGCCAATCGATACGCGTAAAGCCATCGCCGGGGTGTTCGATTTCGACAGCGCGCGCCGTAGCTGACGCTAGCAAGAGTAGGCAGAGAACGATCGGGAGGATCCGCGTCATGCATCGG
The DNA here is from genome assembly GCA_049285335.1 of Xanthobacteraceae bacterium. GTDB lineage: Bacteria > Pseudomonadota > Alphaproteobacteria > Rhizobiales > Xanthobacteraceae > BOG-931. Next base: position 5,272 of record JBAPZR010000905.1, read on the forward strand.
CCATCACTGCCGCATCGTTCGGCAACCGGTCCTCGACCGGCAGTGACGCGCGCGGCAGCCGGATGGTGAAACGCGACCCCTCGCCTTCCCGGCTCTGCCCGTCGACCGTCCCGTGATGTAGATCGACCACCATCTTGACGAGATAGAGCCCAACGCCCGTGCCGACGATCCCCGAGACGTTGCCGCCGCGATGGTAGCGCTCGAACACGCGATCGAGATCGCCCGCGGGAATTCCAATGCCGTGATCTGAAATGACGACGGCGATCTCGTCGGCGGCCCCTGTCATCGTAACCTCGATCCTGGCGCCGTTCGGTGAATATTTGATGGCGTTGGAGAGGATATTGCTGAAAACCTGGAACAGGAGCTTGGCGTCCCCGACCATGGGTGCCGCGTCGGCGGCAAACCGCTCGGCGATTTGCGAACCGGGCACCATCTCGCGGTGAAGCTGGCAAACCTCCTGCAACAACGACGTCATATTCATCTCTGCAGGATGCAAATAAAGCCCGGCGCTGCCGTCGATTAGCCGCGAGGAATTCAGAAGATTGTCGATCAGGTGCGTCATGCGCAGAACCGCGCTGCGAATTTTTCCGGCGCGCTCCCCGATTTCGGGAGGCGTAACCGTCGCCTTGACCTTGTCGAGACGCCGCGCGTGGCCGTCGATCACCGTCATCGGCGTGCGGAACTCGTGTGAAGCCATCGAAACGAAATTCCGTTGCATCAAGCTGACACGCTGCTCATGGGCCAGGCGTTCCTCCAAGAGCGCCGCCTGTCGGGCGAGCGTGCGCTGGCTGCGCATCAGTTCGATGGCGTTATTGCGAAACACGACCGTCGCCTTGGCCATTTCCCCGATCTCGTCCCGGCGTTGCGTGGCGGGGATATCGAGCTCGGTCTCGTTGGCGGCGAGGCGCCGCATTCGGCGCGCTAGCGCCAGAAGTGGCGCCGAAATCGAACGGCTGATGTGAACCAGCGCAGCGACGACCAGGACCGCGGCGACGATGATGGCCAAAAGGATCAGCCACAGCGCATGACGGTAGGCGACCGCGAGCCGATCGCTCGCGGCCTGCGCGCTGGTAACGGCCTGATCGGTGAGCTGACCGAGCGCGTCGCTTGCGGCATTATAGGCCTTGCGCGAGGAGCTGCCGTAGATTTGCAGCGCTTCGTCCTTGTGGTTCTCCCGCGACAGGACGAGCATCTTGTTGACGATGCTGCGGTAGCTGTTCCAGCGTTCCTTGAATTGATCGTAGAGAGCGCTCTCGGCCGCCTCGTGGCGGATGCGCTCGAAGCCGCGTTCGGCGTTCGCGATCGCGCGATCGAGGTCCTCCATTTGCTTTGCGGTCGCCGCAACCTCGTTCGGATCGGAGATCAAGAGCGCGCTGCCTTCGGAAGCGCGAAAATCCGAGGTGAAATTGTTGAGATCGCCGAGCGACCGCGTCGTCGGCAGCCAGACTTCGGCGACATCGGCGGACAATAGATTGAAATTTGCGAGCCGCCAGATGCTGAACGCCCCGAGCACCACGACCAAGGCGAAAAACAGCAGAAACACCGCGGCAAGATGGAGGCGGATTGAACGCGGCTGCTGCATGAAACTATGCCCGTTGGCGTCACGCCTGCGGTGCAGGCATTTCGCAGAATAACCATATCGCAAAGCCACGATCAAAGAAAACCACATTGCGGTAAATTGCCCATTGCCTGGAGGCCGCGATTGCGGCGTATTTCCAGAGGGCTCACGCCTTGAGATCGATGAATGGCTGATACCAGAAAGAAAATTGTCTGCATCGAGGACGACCGCGAGACCGCGGCGCTGGTCGCCGAGGAGCTGTTGGATCGCGGTTATGATGTGACGGTTGCGCATGATGGGCGCGAAGGCCTCGCGGCGATCTTAAGGCTCATGCCGGATCTGGTGCTTTCGGATATCAGCATGCCGGCAATGTCGGGCTTCGAGTTGCTGGAACGGCTGACCGCGTTGGCGCCGCGCTTTTCCTACATGCCCTTTGTCTTTTTGACCGCGCTGACGGATCGCGACAACGAACTCAAAGGGCGGCAGCTCGGCGCCGACGACTATGTCACCAAGCCTATCGATTTCGATTTGCTTGACACGATCATTGCCGCTCGGCTCAAGGCCGTCGCACGCGCCGGGCTGTTGCCGAAGACGATCCTTCTCAATGATCGCGAGGTGGAGGTGCTGACGTGGGTGGCGCGCGGCAAGACTTCGGCCGAGATTGCACAAATCCTCGGCTTGACCAAACGCACGATCGATTTCCACACCGACAATGCGCGCAATAAGCTCGGCGCCGCGACACGCACCGAAGCGGCGATCAAGGCCGCGAGCGGGCGATTGATTGAGCCGTAATGCGGCGTCAGCCGTAATCTAGCGGGCCTTCTTCTTCTGGTGCCGCTTTCGTAAAC
>JBAPZR010000906.1:0-2395 GCA_049285335.1 Xanthobacteraceae bacterium
ATGGTGACGCGCGCAAACGCCACGCCACCGTGATCGTCTCGGCAGAGGCCACAGCCCTTGAGCCGCGGCCCTTTGGATTATCTGGGCATACCGACGAAGAAGACCACTGGTTCCGACGCATGGCGACCATGTATTCCGATCGATGACGACCAGGGGGCGCAGGTGCGTGGGGGCACCGTTGGATGCATCTGCTGATCTCAGTGTGTCAATCGGCGCCCAAATTTGACCCCCCGTATTGCCTCATCTGAGAATGTTACCCAGATGGCGCCATTGGCGGTGACAATCCGACGGTGACTGATCGATTGCAACGCGGAGATTTCGACGCGCGCACGATGAGAGGGGCTGTGGGCGGGTTGGGCCCTCCATAGCCCGAGCCGTCCACAGACCCGGGCGCTGGGACAACGGCCGTGGTACCGAGCGACTCTTGAGCAAGGAGCTGTTCGGCGGCCTTCTTCCGAAGAGCCTTCAGCAGACGTTGCACGATCGAATGCTGTTTCGTTCCGAACTGGTCGGGGTGTTTCTCACTCAGTCGACCCACGATGGCGATCGCGGTCAACTGTGGCTCCGCAGCAAGCCAATCCTTGATCGCGGCGACGTGCGGGTCGAGCTTGGACCGCATACGAACCCTCGTTTTATAGCGTCGCTTGGGTCGCCGGTGCGTTGCACGCGGATCACCAGCCGTGACTGTCGTGCCAAGCGTCTTCGCAAAAGCAACCGCATCAGGTGCTGATGGCACCGGCTGCAGCGTGGCGTCTTTGCCGGCACGGCGATCGACCCGATTGCCAAGTTCCTCTTGGGTTGCGCGGATCTCAGCCAAAAGCGCGACGGGATCGAGCGTCCGATACTGTTCGCGCAGCCGCTGCTTCACCGCCGCTGGCACCTCCGGATGCACCAGCGCCCGCTCATAGGGCGTCGACGGAGCATGATAGCGCTTGATCACCTTCGCACCTTCGCGGCGCTTCTCCTTCAGTTTGAACGACGGCTGGAAGAAGTTGATGTAGAGCCGAGCAGCAGCGTAGAGGCGCGCCATCACCCTCGTCGTGTCCGCACCGTCAAAGCGGCCGTAGCCCATTAGTCGGCGCACAACCGCGCCGTTCTTCTGCTCGACGAATGCCTGGTCGTTCTTCTTGTAGGCGCGCGAGCGCGTGACCTCGAGTTTCTGTTCGCGGCACCACGGGACGACCACGTCATTCATGAAAGCGCTGTCGTTGTCGAAGTCCACGCCGCGCAAAAGCCAGGGGAACAGATTTTGTGCGCGCTTGATCGCCTCGACAACAAGCGAGCCTTCGCGCGTCACCAACGGCAGGCACTCGGTCCAGCCGGTGGCGACATCGACCATCGTCAGCGTCTGGATGAACGAGCCCGCGACCGATGTGCCGCCATGTGCCACCATGTCGACCTCGCAAAAGCCCGGCGGCGGGCTATTCCAGTCGTTGAACGTGCGGATTGGAACCTCTCGCCGAATTGCAGAGTAGAAGCCTGCACGTCGTCGTTTGCCGCCGCTTGCCGCGACCTTTACATCCCTCAGCATCCGGTCGATGGTCGCTGCGCTCACAGCCAGAACACGGCCACGATACAGTTCGTCAAGCTTCAATCGGCCGTTTCGCTCAAGTGCGGGCAGCAGGGTAGGGATCATAACCTTGAGCCGCTTGCCGCACACTCGATCCGATGCCTCCCACAATGCCGTCAAGGCATTCTTGCTCGTCGCATCGTATCTGCGCCTGCGCTCTCGCGTGTCGTCCCGTGCGGCGGACTTGCGTTGCCGAAGTGCGCGCACCGCATGCTTGCGGTGCCACCCCGTCGTCGCGCATAGCTCGTCGAGTATGCGCCCCTTCTCCGCCCGCTTGGCCGACCCGTAGCGTTGCGCCACCGCCGACACCACCTCGCGCCGCGCGCCCATGCTGATTCTTCTCGCCATTGGCGACACCGACATGATTCGGCGACGCTGTCCCAGTGATTGGCGAGAACTTGTTCAGTAACATTTCTGGTGAGGCAATGCGCCCCCTGAGCCGGGGGATCGGCGTCCAAAATTGACCCCCTGAGGTGTAGCCGGTGCAGGCTTCCCGCTTTGATTCGAAGCGGGTAGTCAGGGAATGCTGGTCGTGGAGACGGTTGCACGGATTCGGCGGGAGCACTTCGTCAGGGGCAAGACGATCAAGGAGATCGCGCGGGACCTCGGGGTATCCCGGAATACGCGGCGCTCGCAGAAACGCACGCCAAATTCAATGCCGCTGATCTTGATGGATCGATGATCGGGGAAGCATTCCTAAAACTCGTGATCGGGGATCCGAAGGTTCAGGCTGCCGGTGCATGGTTGTGTTTAGAGCGTCCGGTGTTTCGCAAGGTGTTCACAGAGGGGATGTTTCCCCACGATGTCGGGCACGCCGAGCGGTCG
>JBAPZR010000907.1:0-5102 GCA_049285335.1 Xanthobacteraceae bacterium
AATCGAACCTCGGTAATCCGATGTTTGGGGAGAATAAAGATGCCTGCCCTCAAGCAATGAAAACGTGGAGGGATGCGTCGGGAGACCAACAGCAATGAAAAGGTGGATGGATGGGTAGACCTGGAGATGCGGCTCGGATGGCCAAGATGCGCGCCCGCCGAGCGCCTTTTACAGATGCTCGCGACGGTCGGCTTAAAAGGCGAATCCGACAGGCGTTCTGGTGGTCCGGAGGCAAACCACTGACGGCCACCGAATTAGTGAAGCATTGCTATTGCCGGGTGGGTGACGAAATTAGGAGTTGGCATCGCACCAACGTAACCCGAGTTGCTGATCTGCTTGCCATTCGGATCGGCCTCGCGACGAGCCAAGGGCGGCCGATCATCTGGTCACCGCGGCCTGAGCTGATGCAGGACCGGCGTTCGGTAGGACTCAAGCATGGGCGATCGGTACGGCGTGCGAATAAGATCCTAAAGCTCATTAAATTGGGGGGTAAAGCGGACATGCCGAGAAACGGGCGCAACGTCCGCTAGTGACCCATAGCGTCCAGCGCACGGCTTGTACACTCCGGATGCAGCCTATCGTGCCGCTGCGTGCGTCGAAGTAAATCAATCTTCGGTCCGACCCATTTGAACGTGGGGAGCAGGAGGCTGGCGACTATGTAAGGTGGTTCATCGAGGCGCGCATTCGTGTTCGTTGGCGGCCAGTCAATCGCGGTGTTTGACAAGAACGGCACGCCGCTGACGCCTGTTCGGCCTGATGCAAGGAATTATCGTCACGCCCAGCGGCGACGTGTGGGCCGTCGGCCTCTCGAAGAACCAACTCCTTTACTTCCGAAGGGTAATCGGACCGACGCGATTACGCCTGCAATAAATTCGCGAAACGACGTCATGCGTCCCATTGCTATCACCAGCATCCAAGACGTCGTGACGTATTAGGACCTTACCGATCGCACCATTATGTTGACCTTGCCGCTAATTCGCGGCGACCGGCGGCTCACAGAGACGCAGATTTGGTCGGAGTTCAATAAGATGCACTCCGCCGTGCTCGGGGCGTTGCTGGATGCGATGGCGTATGGCCTGCGCAACCTTCCGAACGTTGTCCTCAAGAAGAAACCGCGCATGGCCGATTTCGCCGTGTGGGCAACGGCCTGCGAACCGGCGCTGGGCCTTTACTGCAGTTTTGCTGACGCCTACGCCGGTAACCGCGCCCAGGCACGTGAATCGGTCCTTGCCGCCGATCTGGTAGCGGACACCCTGTGCACTTTCATGCACAAGAAGCAAAAGTGGACCGGGACCGCAGCCCAGCTGCTCTCCGCCCTTGGTCGGTGTGCTGGGGATAGCATCAGGTACGAGAAATCCTGGCCCTCGCAGCCAAATAAGTTATCGGGACGATTACGGAGAGCGGCGGCATTCCTTCGCGAGGATGGGATCGAGATCGTCTTCGGCCCCGGTAGGGCTATCACCATCTCCAATACTAATCTTGCCAGCGGTGAATTTGTCTTCGGTGACACTTCGGAAGGTCTGAAAGCTGACGGTAAGGTGCCGTTCTAGCACTCTAACCCATTGTGACAATCATAAGCTGCTCCTGACGATCACAACGATCAAAAGCCTACCCTTTCTGCCCGATACCTCCTCCTCTTTCTGCGCCCCATACTTGCCTCCTCTTGGCTGCTGAACACAAAGCGAGGCTAGAAAGGGTACGGATTTGATCGTCATGATCGTTTCGATGGGTCGGGCGCGCCCCAACGTGGAGCTAGTTCTATCCTCGAAAATTATAACAAGTAACTCTCTCGTCGGGCAAAATCCCAAGCACGTAGGCGACCGCCCTCCGGGGCGACGCGCTGGATACGTCCAGAGGCTCCGTGCACAAGTCGAGACCCCAGGCGCGCTCAACTGATGTCTGCTTTGAGGGTAAAGCGGACATTCTGCAGCCGAGCCTCAATGTCCGCTTATGACCCAAAGCGGACATTGGCAGCCCCAACATTAACGCGGCGTCGAACGCACTCACGAAGACATCAGTCGTAGAATGCTGGGAGCAGCTTTAGAGTGTCAGATTGCGCCTTGTCATGATTGATAAACAGCTTCGCCTTGTACGTTGCCATCATCCGTCTGATCCTTGCCATTGAGGTGATTGACGCGGCTTTATCCGTATTCAAAGACGGCACCGTGTTCTTTTCAAAATTCTCTTTCAGATGGACCACGTCACCGGACAGAATGATGAAACCTGAGTTCCTCAGATGAACCAGCAATGATTGATGGCCCGGAGTGTGTCCTGGCGTGGAAACCAAGGTAACGCTACCATCGCCAAACACGTCTGTATCACCGTCGAGCAGTTTGAGATTTTTCGGAGTACCCAAAAGCTTACGTGCGAGAGCCTTCAATTGATTCACGTTGTCGTTCGGGCCATCGGGAGAACTGATCCATGTATACTCGGCTCGCTGCATTAGAACTGTTGAATTCGGGAACAAGTTAATATTGCCAATGTGATCGCCGTGGGTATGGGAAATCGCGACATAAGTGATGTCGTCTGGCTTGAGTCCGATCGCTGCGAGTTGATCGGTTATTGACTTATCAAGATGGTAGACGATCAATTTAGGCAGGGTTGACCAGCCTTTGGGGTCGTTCAACGTGGATTGAGGAACACCCGTATCCCAGAGCAACCATTCGTTTCCGCGCTGTATCAGCCAGCAAGTCGACGAGAATGCGATGCTGCGTCCAATATTTTCGCCTGGGGTCCAGACCGATTCGTCGTTTGCGAGGGAGTGACCGCAATCCAGCCGATAAAGCTTGTCGGCGAAACCAGCTTTCGTGGCGTCCGGCAGCCTCGAGTCCGCAATGGCAGTCAGTCTGCCATCTAGCAGAAGCGAAGCGGCGACCAGAAACAACAAGATCGCTGTTCTCGAATGCTTTAACATATCTGGTCCTCCGGTCAGAAACCCAAATACTACCGGAGCTTCTCACCGTTCACAGGCGGTGTACAGACCGCAACGCTGCGCCGTGTCGAGGTCACCGCGAACTGTTACGCTTTCAAATAAAATTTATTGATTGCGTATCGCTTGCAGGCATAGGGTTGTTTGGTCGCTGATAACCAACTTGCGAAACAGCCATGATTGATTTTGTGACCGCTCCTTATGCGGCTTTGTTGCTGCGCCTGTGTCTCGGGATCATGTTTATTGCGCACGGGCTGCTCGAGGGCGCGTTTACGATTCGAGCCACTATTGCGTTCTTCCGTTCCATCGGTCTGCCGGGATGGTTCGTCTATGTAATCATTACAGTCGAGCTTGTAGGGGGAGCGTGCCTGATCCTGGGCGTCGTCCCGCGATACGTTGCTTTGCTGCTTGTACCCGAAATCTTGGGCACAATTGTCATGGTCCACGGCAAAAATGGGTGGTTGTTCAGCAACAGGGGTGGCGGCTGGGAATACCCCGCATTTTGGGCGGCTGCGTTAATTGTGCTGTTTCTTCTTGGCGATGGCGCCTGGACGTTACTTCCTTCCCCGCCTCTTTCCATTTTTTGATTTCCATCCTGCAAAAATTACGCGGACATCGACGCCGATCACGCGAATGTCCGCTATTGGCACATAACGGACATTCCGGCCGCTGAGGAACCGCCTATAATGGCATTGGGCGAGCCGATCAACGTAGGAGCCGTGTATGAACCAAGTACAAGTCGAGCAGAAAACTTATCAGATGCCGCCGCAGGATGGGTTTACCGTCGCACACTTTCTCACCGTCGCCGACGTCGAGAGATCGCTTCGATTTTACGAAACAGTCTTCGGAGGACGCATTCTGAGCAGAGGCGACAGCAAAGGCGCGCCGGGGTACATCCAGATCGCGAACACGTGGCTCCTTGTCAACCCCGGGGGCGGTCCGACACCCGACAAACCAATGGTAACGCTCAGCGTCCCCGCTGATCCCAATAAAGTCAGCAGCTTTATGAATATCCGCGTTGCAGATATTCAAACGTGTTATAAACTTTGGCGAAGTCGAGGAGCTGAGTTCATCACGGAGCCGAAGCCCAAGTACGGCGAGACGCGCTGCTATATTCGCGATCCTGATGGCTATATTATAGAAGTTGGGCAAAGCAACTCGGGCGTTGCTTACGGCTAAACAGCAGAACGCGTGAAAGCATCTGTGGTGACCGCGTGCACTCCAGTGAGCTGACCCTATGAAGTCAGAGAGGGACGGCATCAACCCCGCAGCCAAGCCAAGCGGAACCGGTTGCGTCGAATGCTCGGCTTCAGGCGGATGGTGGTTGCATCTTCGCAGATGCGCCGAATGCGGTCACATCGGTTGTTGTGACAGTTCACCAAGTCAGCATGGATCGAAACGCTACGCCGCTACGGGTCACCCGATAATCGCGAGCTTCGAGCCGGGCGAGCGATGGTTTTACGACTATCGTACTGAGCAATTCTTCGCCGGCCCGAAGCTTCACGCCCCCTCACTCGCATCCGTAGGAGCAGACCCCGGATTGACACTTTAACCACACGCGCGCCCGCGCGCGCGCGAGAAACTATTACGTTATTTGCTCTCGCGTTTACGGTAAGTTCTCAGTGCTACAGGAATCGAGCCGCAAAACGATCAGGAGGGTAGGATCGAGCTACCGGTGTGAGCCGGTGTGATCGCTACCTGCGTTTTGGCCCTCTAAGGTCGAATTCATCATAAAAACTAATCCTGATCAAGTTCTGTGGCGTGGCGCGGCCTTTGGTATTGGACCGCAAATGCCGCCATGAGGGTCGAGATTAAATATTTCTTCATATGGTCCCGGCACGGGATAGTAAGGTGGCCACGCCTCACTAAGAAAGCAGTGGCGTCATCTTTGGCTTTGCTTGATTCGTTCGTAGACCGAGGCGGCGAAGGGGTGGTTTTTTACGATTCGCCGCCGGTTCTGCCGGCGATCAGGGCTCGCTTCTCCCAATATTCTGCCTGATCGATATCGCCTCGCGCGTAACGCGCGTTAAGAACCTCCAGCGCCGTACCAACGTCCGGCGTAGTGGTGTGACGGCTTCGGGTGTCTTGCGCGGTGGCCCATCGCAGAGCCGACACGATGGCGGCGACAAAACCGATAATGGTGAGAAGCGCAACGAGCGGCCCCTGCACAATC
>JBAPZR010000908.1:0-6566 GCA_049285335.1 Xanthobacteraceae bacterium
GCATAGGGTCTGGGAATTACGAATGGAAACCGCCCTCCAAATTGGGCGGTTTTTTCATGCCCAGGGTGGGCGTCGCAGGCTGTGAAGCAGGCCGTCGTTATCCTCGATCGACCAGCGGCGAGAAGCAGCGAGCCGTCACGGCAGAAAATGAACAAGTACCCCGGCCACCATGATCCCGATTACTAAGCCGACCACGATGGCAATCACTACTCTTTCCATGGCAATCACACTCACGTCGGCAGGCATGGCACCCGCTCGAGCTGGCATTAAGATGCCAAAAGGACAGCATTGGCTCCGATCCGGCGGCCGTTAAGCTTGCTTTCGGACCGAGCATGAGTAACGTCATCAGTCGGAGTTGGAGAATACTTCGTTGGCTTGGGGCCCTCGCCTGCCTCGCTTGATGAGCCAAAAAACCCCGATCAGATCGAAGGCTCCCACGATCGCACGATCGATAACCCCGTATTTCGATCGACCATGTTGCCGATCTCTGTCGACGACGTCGAGGTAGCGGACGGCAAGTCCCTCATGCTGGACCAGGGCAGGCAGAAACCGATGCATCGTGTCGAAATATGGGAGGGACAAAAAGACGTCCCTGCGAAAAGCCTTGAGCCCACAAGCGGTGTCGCGTGTGTTGTCGTGCAATAGCCATGCGCGCAGGCCATTCGCGAAACGGGATCCGATCCGCTTGGCGTGTGAGTGTGCGTGCTTGATACGCTGGCCTGCCGCGAGTCCGACGCCGGGCTCGGCCATGAGCGCCAGCAGTGCTGGCAAATAGCAGGGGTCGTTCTGACCGTCGCCATCCAAGGTCGCGATCAAGGAAGCGCGTGCGGCGCGCACTCCGGTCGTGATCGCAGCGCTCTTTCCGCAGCATTGAGTGTGAACCAAACGACGCAGAAACGGCTGGACTTCCGCTAATTGTTGCAGCACGCCGGCTGTGTCATCCGTGCTGCCGTCATCGACCACGATGATTTCGAAATTATCACCTGCGAGAGCAGTCGAGATCTCCTTGAGAATCCCCGGGAGACTCTCGGCTTCGTCTTTGGACGGAACCACGATTGAAAAGCGGGGGCTGGTCATAAGGTGCAGGCCCAGATCATGCCATGCGCAGCAAGCTCACGGGGTTCGAAGGCGATAAACACCGATCTCTTCCTTCCTGACCTTGCCGATATTCATTCCGGGGATCTGCTCCAGCAACTCCGGCTGCTTAGATAGGGCGGCCAACTTGGCAATGAAAGCCGGTTCGTCGTTCGTCGTGACCAACGCGATGCGGCAGCCGCCCTCGGCAAGAAAGCGTGCAGCTCCGTCACCATCGACGAGCTGAGTCCGGGTTCCCACGAGAAAGATGAGACTTGGTTCCTCAAACCCGGCAGAAGCTACCTGTGGCTGCGGACATTGCGCGCGGCGCTTGATGGCCGCGGCGAGACGTGGAGCAACCCAGATGGTCTCGAGACTTGGAGCAACGACCGCGGCCACTACACCGTTCATCAGGATGGCCGGAATTGCGACCGCCGCGGCAAGGACCGCAGGGGAACCCACCGCGTGGCGCATGCCGACGGCCATCATGACGGTAGCCACGAAAGTGACGATCAGCACTGCAAACGCGATTTCACCTTGCAGCAGGTACAGAGCAGCGAAGGCGATCGCACCATAGAAAACGACGCTCGCCGCGAGCACCATTCTAATGATCGGGTCGGGCCGCCGGCCATGCAGTAATCCCAGCGCAATCAACGTGGCGACGGCGGGATAGACCGGCAAGACATAATGCGGCAGCTTGGTGCTGATGAGCTCGAACACAAGCCACGTCGGAATAATCCACGCCAGACAGAAGCGGACCGCAGGCTCGCCCCGATTCTGCCAGACCCAAGGAAACGCCGTCACCGCAAGTCCGGCTGCAGGCCAGAACGTAATCCAGTACAATAGAAAATAGACCCCCGGCGGCGCGCCATGCCCCTGCTGTCCGACGGCCACCTTGCCCAGCAAACTCTGACCGATAGCGATCCGGTAGAACTCCCCGTCGCTGACGACCGCGATCGCGATGAACCACGGCAGTACCAATAGCGCGAGCCAGCCGAGGCCAAGCGCTGGGCGCAGCGCCTTGAGCCAGGCGGTCGACCGGTCCAGCACGCACAAGGCTACTACGGTGGAACCGACGAGGAGTGCAATCATCGGCCCCTTAACCAGGATACCTGCAGCGCAAGCTGTCCAGAACAGGACCGCCCCGCGAAGCGTAATGCTTTGATGCAAATAGGCGCGCGCCAGAAATCCGGTCGCGCTCAGGATGCAAGCGAGCAACGTCGCGTCGGTCTTCGCAAGCCGCGCTTCCACACCAAGGAGAATGGAGGGCACAAGCAGTAGCGCGGCAATGAACGCACCGACAGGCCCTGCAGCCGGCAGTGCGACCCAATAAGTCAGGACGACTGCCGCCGTCGCTGCCAGTAGGGACGGCAGTCGGTAGACCCAGATCGGAGCTTCGGGCCCGTAACCAGTGATCTTTGCCGCCGCGACTTGGAGCCAATAGATGCCGGCCGGCTGAAGGTATCGAGGCTGCTCCTGAAACCGGATGTCGAGATAATTCCCGGTCTCCATCATCTGCTTGCTCGCCTGAGCATAGCGTGGCTCGTCCCGGTCGACCGGCGGAATCGCGATGAACCCTGGCAAGAAGGCGCAGAGCGCAATAAAGACAAGGAGGACGACGGCCCGGGCGCGAGAGGCAATTATTAAGTCGAGGTATCTCGCGATCGGAACGGTCTCGCGACGCTCGACAAACAGATCGTTATTCGCCATCGCCTGTTTCCTCCGGGGTCACCTCTGGGTTTCGTCTCTGCTTGGTGAGCCAGTCATGCTGCTTAATCCATTTCTCGGCTTCTGCTTCGGAGGAAAAGTTGCCGAAGTAACGCCGAGGATGGTGCGGCCACGCCAATTCGACGCGCCAACAACCTAATCGCTCAACCGGCTTTAGTACTAAGGAGCTCAAATCCCCGACCCCGGTGGGTCGAATCTGCATTTATTTCGCGCATGCCACAAATTACAAAGTGGCAAGGTGGGCCGGTCAAATGCAAAACGACAGCGACGCCAGGGTGATCTGGCCAAGGAGGAAATCCCGCGTTGAAAAGCGTGGCCCAGGCCGTTCCGTCGGGGGTTTTTGAGCGTTGATCCCCGCCAAAATTCCTTGAATCGCTCTTTGGCTCAATTCCGTATATAGCGCCGTGTGCTGGATGGCGCGGTGCCCGAGCCAATCCTGAATTGCCCGCGTGTCATGCCCTTGGTTCGCCAGCGCGTAGCCGCAGGGATGTCGCAGCATGTGCACATGGACTTTGAAAGGGAAGTTGGCGCGCTCGCCGATGCGCTTGATCAGCCGGTTAACGGCATCGGTGGTGAATGGGGTGCCCCGTTCGGTCTGGAAGACATATCTGCGTCCGATTTCTCCAAACTCACACGGGGGAGCAAATGAAATGGCTGCGACGCCTATGGCGAAACATCAAACGCCTATTCATCGATCCACATCCAAATGAACAGGACGGATACAATGACAACTGACACACGGGCTCGCCGGGCGGAGCACATGGATGGCGTCGCGGATCGCACCGGCTTCTGCCCTGGTCGGCAGCCGGTCGAGAGGCAGGCAGCCTTCGTCATTGCCGTCCCAAGTGATCCGGCAGAATGACAGGCGCTTTTTGACGTTGTTCCAGCGGCGGCTCGATTCATCCGTCGCGACTGCGATCAAGTCTGACAGCGAGGATGGCGTGCTTGCCGTAGATGGCCAATCGCCGCAGCCGTCCCGGCGCAAAGCGCGGGGCGAGGCGTCGAGGGCGTTCAATAGGGTCTCAAGGTGCGCTCGTTCGTCCATGAAAATGCCTTTCGTGAGTGAAAAAGGCCGCTCGATGAGGCGGTCGATGGCTTCGTGATCATGATCTGTCATCCCAGGGACGCTCCCTTCGATTTCGCGGGGTGGTCCGCTTACCCCTCGTTAGCCGCCGTCAAAATTTTATTCGATCACCTGTCTTTGACATTGTCCACACGGCGGCCGGCGGCTAAGTCGGGGCAACATCACAACCAGCATAGCGCATCAGAGCATGAGTGGTTTAAGGTTGATTCGGCCACATAGGGACCAACACAGTCATGCGTATATTGGGGATTCACGGTTGGGATCACGACATCGCCGCGGCGTTGTTTGACGATTACAACCTCATCGCCGCTGTACAGGAAGAGCGCCTCACGCGCATAAAGTCTTGGGGTGGCGGCGTGCCGTGGTTGGCGATCGAGGAGGTCTTGGGCATCGCCGGATGGAATCGGCGCGACATCGATGTGATCGCGCTCGGTTGCGGAACCTTTCCGACCCGCTATCTGCGCTTTTCACTGGGGAGGGACCTCTATTACACGACGCGACGTTGGTTTGGTCGCGAGCGGCGCACGCGTGATATCGCCACCGTCGCCGCACGCCGTGGCATCGGCGACCCCTATGCGCTGTTTCGTTCTGACCTATTTCTTGCCGATCATTCCTTTCGACCCGACACCAAAATCTGCTTCCAGAACCATCACGAAGCGCATGCGCTGGCGGCGCTGTTTCATACCGATTGGGATGATGCGCTGGTCTACACGTCTGACGGCGTCGGCGACAACGTCAGCTATTCGGTTCGTTGCCTCAAGGGCGGCAGGCTGGATTGTCATCTCGGCGGCGACATGGAACTAACCGCCCACCCTTTCCGTAACAGCATCGCCACGGCCTATATGCACGCGACGGTCGCTTGCGGCTTCCGTCCGTGGCGTCACGAAGGCAAGCTGACCGGGCTGTCCGCCCGCGGCAAGCCTACGCTGACCCCGGAGTTGGCGCGACATTTCTGGACTGGCCCCGACGGCGTCGTGAAAAGCGATTTCAAGAATTGGCGATCATTGGAAAAGGGCGTGCGCCGCGTCCTGGACGGCCACGACCGCGAAACCATCGCTGCATCGATCCAGCAACTTTCGGAGGACGTGATCCTTTCGGCTCTCCGGTTCTGGATCGAGCGCTCCGGCATGCGGCGGCTCGCGCTCGGCGGCGGATTGTTCGCGAACGTGCGGCTCAATCGCCTACTGGCCGAGTCGCTGCCGCTCGACGAAATTTTCATCTTTCCGGCCATGGGAGACGACGGCTTGGCGGTCGGCAATGCGCTCGCCTTCCTGCTGCATCGCGACGGGCTCACCACCTGGCTGTCGCGTCGCCGGCGGCTCGACAATGTGTATCTCGGGCGGAACTACGATGGCGTTATCGATGAGTGCCTTAGTTCGGCCGCGGGTGTCAAACGACACAGCGGCGACCCGGCCGGTCTTGCAACCGATCTCATTCATGCCGGCAAGGTTGGCGCCATCTATGTCGGACGGATGGAATACGGCCCCCGCGCGCTCGGCAGCCGTAGCATCATTGCCTCTCCACACGATCACGCCATCAACGACAACCTGAACAAGCGGCTGGAACGGTCGGAATTCATGCCCTTTGCTCCTTACGTCCTCGATGAGGACGCCGCCCGCGTGTTCGAGATTACGCCGGTGAACCGCTACGCGGCGCACTTCATGACCATCACCTGCGGGGTACGGCCTGAGTGGCGTGGCCGAATCCCGGCCGTGGTCCACATCGACGGCACGGCGCGACCGCAGATCATACGGAACGAAACCAATCCGTTGTTCGCCGGCATCTTGCGGCGGTTTCGCGATGCCACCGGGTTGCCGGTTCTGGTCAATACGAGCTTCAACGTTCACGAGGAACCGATCGTCAACCGGCCGTCCGAGTGCTTGCGGGCACTGCTTGACGGCCGCATCGACTTCGTCGTCACCAATGAGGCTGTGTACACGACCTCTCGAAGCGTCTTGTCTCAACAGGCGGCTTGATGCAGCAGCATCGCAAAGGTTCCCGAGGCCCGCAGTGAGCACAAGAACCGCCGTACTCCAAGCAAAGCGCGGCATTGGTGATGTGATCTGGCACCTTCCGTTCGTCCGCGCCATTGCGTCTTTATCACCGGAAGGCCAGGTCACATTTTTGGCGCCGCCGACGAGCAGGGCGAAAGATCTACTTAGGGCTGAGCCCAGAGTTCTCCAAACGATCTATTTCGAGCATGATGGGTCAGAGTTCAGGCGCGGCGTCAATGTAATCCGACTGGCGAGGCTACTGTGGCAAATGCAATTTCAAACCGTCTGGATACTTGACCGGACCCTCCGACCCGCTATCGCCGCTGCGCTCGCTAGGATTCCTGAGCGGATTGGTCTCGGCCTAGGACGACAGTCTCACTTCATCACTAATCGTGGCATCGATCGGAGCCATTTCCATGACCATCCCATCGATTGGTTACGCGCGCTTATGACTGAGATGAATGTTCCGCTGCCGTCTAACGAACCGACGCTGAACGTTCCAAGCAGAATCCTCGAGACGATTAGCGGGCGCTTCTATTCTTACCCACGGCCTTGGATCGTCCTGGGTATAGGTGCTTTGCATTCAGAGCGAGAATGGCCAGACGAATATTGGGTGGAATTTCTTGCCAAGCTACGACATCACAGTGCCGGTACGTTGTTCTTTGTTGGGGGCGACGACTATACGC
>JBAPZR010000909.1:0-15268 GCA_049285335.1 Xanthobacteraceae bacterium
TGTGCCGATCGGCTTAATCTCGCTCGCCCTCGTGCACTGGTTCGTCGACGAGCCTGAAGTCCTCGAACGCGAACGCCACGAACGCCTTGCCGGCGGCTTGAAGGTCGATTGGGTCGGCTTCGCCTTGATCGCCGTGACGCTCGGCAGCCTGGAAGTCGTCCTCGACCGCGGCCAGATCGACGACTGGTTCAAGTCGGACACCATCATCACCTTCTCGGCAATTGCGGTGGCTTCGTTTCTGGCCTTCGTGCCGTGGGAACTCAACCACGACGAGCCGATCGTCGAATTGCGGCTTTTGTTTCACCGCCAATTCGGCATGGCGTTTCTGGTCATGCTGATGATCGGGGCGATCCTGTTCGGTTCAAACCAGATCATGCCGCAGTTGTTGCAGACGACATTTCCCTACACCGCGATGCTTTCGGGGCTGGCCATGATGCCGGGCGGCCTCGCCATGCTTGTGGTCATGCCGGTCGCCGGCCAAGTCAGCAGCCGCTTCCAACCGAAATATTTGATGGTGCTTGGCCTTGCTGGGATCGCCGTGTCGATGTGGTATTCGACCTCGCTGACGCCGGATGCGAGTTTCGATTACTTCGGCTGGGTTCGCGTCTATCAAACCGTCGGCCTGCCGTTTTTGTTCATCCCGATCAATACGGTGGCCTACGATGGGCTGCCGCGGAACAAGACCAATCAAGCCTCCGCACTCATGAACGTGGCGCGCAATCTCGGCGGCAGTATCGGCATCTCGCTTGCCAACGTGGTTCTGTACCAGCGAACGCAATTCCATCAGGCGCGGCTGGTCGAAAACACGGTGCCGAGTTCGCCGGTTTTCCAGTCGACGGTGCAGCAGTTGACCCAGTATTTCATGTCGCACGGCGCCTCGGCCAGCGACGCCAACGGGCAGGCGATGGGATTTATCGGCCAACTCGTTCAAATGCAGGCCACCATCATGGCCTATATCGACGTGTTTCATGTCTGCGCTATCACCGCCGCGGTCATGATCCCGCTGGTCCTGATCCTCGTCCGACGCGTCAATCTCCACGCGCCAACCGCGGCCGTGGGTCATTGAGGCATTTTCAAGCCGCGAGCCCTGTTTTTTCAATCACCTGCGGGGTTCTACAGAGTTGCAGAATGACACTGCCGGGACGCAGGCGGCTCATTGTGCCCCGGAGCGGTCACGTGACTGGAAATACCACTAAACTTGCGTCGCTTGTCGTCATCGGAGCGTGTCTCGGCGGTGCCGCGCCGGCGCCGGTCGAAGTCGACGTGACCATGGTCGATTACCGGTTCGTGCCGGATCACTTGAGCTTTCGGCACGGCGTGCATTATCGCCTGCATCTTGTGAACAATGGCAAGCAAACCCATGAATTTACCGCGCCGGTGTTCTTCGCCAGCGCCAAAATCGACAACCCCGGCGTTCTCAACCGCGAGCACACCGAGATTGTCATGCAGCCCGGGGATGCCAAGGATCTGCTTTTGACGCCCGGCGCGCCCGGAACCTACGATCTGCGATGCTCGGATCACGATTGGGACGGGATGGTTGGCGGTATCACCGTTCTGTGATGTCAACAAAGCGGTCCGGCTGGGCGTGAAGCCGCGCCGCCTTCCGCGCAGGCAACGTGCCGAAAGTTGCGCCGCAAAATTAGTCGATCGCGACTGGAAGGGAGCTGAAATGCATAACCATTTCAGGCAGCAGACAAGAACCAAGAGCGCTAACAAGCGCGCTAACGGAGCGCTCACAAGAGCGTCAATCCGCTGATGATCGCCGCTGCGACGGCCGCCTTCGCTTGCATGCCCTGAATCTGCCAAAGCACGGCACTAATCTCGCTTGAGTTGCGTTATCGGTACGGCTGTGGGGCTGCCAACGTTGGACTGAGAAGAAAGGAGTCGCCAATGTGTGACTTTAGCCTTCAAAGCGTGCGGTCGCGGCCAGCGAAAGTCGCCGATAAACTGGTGACCCGCGATTTCGGGACTGGAACCCGCGGATTCTCCGCGGCGGACGACCCCGGCTTGGCGGTGTGCATTCGGCCGGGCACGGAGCTCGCTTTCGCAAGCGAGGTCATGTGCTTGCCTGCCGGCTTGCTCGGCTGGAAGACAAAGACCATCGGCCACCGGACGGCCATCTTCAGACAAGTCAACAAGGACAAAACGGCCGCCCATCACGACGCGCTCGAATTTCCCGATGGGCGCGTCGTGCTGTTGACCCTGTTGTGTGAAGGTCAACCAGCAACCGTTCTGCAATTGCCCGCCGAACCCGCGACTATGGAAGAGGCGCGTGAACAGGAACGTGTCGCTTATATCGGCTGAACGCGGTGCCGATTCGGACCTGCCCGGCCGCCCTCGGGCGGCCGGTTTTTTAGTGCTTTCGGTATGTTTTCCGGTCCTTTGACTTGGCGCATTGCAACACTCAGCGCAAAGCCGCTGGAATTCCATCGTGACTTCCGGCCATAAGACGTGGGAGATTGGCCGTGAATCCTTGATTTCGATGGTTATGCGCCGCCCAATCATCGAAGTTTTTCATCGCGAATGATGCGCCTTACTTCATGCAATGAATGAATCGTTGAACCAACCGCCGGCAGGCGATCATCCCGCCACCGCGCAAACGGGCTCGCCGCCACCGGCCCCGACCGCGAAACCCGCCGATGCCAATCCGCTGGCGAGCGATCACGCCGTAACGGTGAAGGAGCACACGGCGGCGTCGCAGTTTCTCACCGTATTTCCTCCGATCATGCTGCCGATGTTTCTCGCGGTTGCGGATCAAACGATCGTCGCCACCGCGCTGCCGGCGATCGCGTCGAGCCTGGGCGAGATCGAACGTGCGTCATGGGTGGTGGTGTCCTACCTGATCGCGAATACCATCGCGGCGCCCGTTTACGGCCGTCTCGGCGACACGTTCGGACGACGGCTGATGATGTTTGTGGCGCTCGGGATATTCATGCTCGGGTCGATCCTCTGCGCGTTGGCGCCGAGTATCGAGCTTTTGACTGCGTTTCGCGTCGTCCAAGGATTCGGCGGCGGCGGGCTGATGACGCTGTCGCAAGCGCTGATCGGAGAAGCGATTCCGCCGCGCGAGCGCGGCCGCTACCAGGGCTATCTCGCGGGCGTCGCGGTTAGTTCGAACACATTCGGCCCCGTGGCCGGCGGCTATCTGACGCAAGCCTTCGGCTGGCAATCGATCTTCCTGATCAACATCCCCCTCGGCCTCCTCGCGGTGGTGTTCGTGTTTCGCATTCCCCCGCGTCAGGGCGATCGCCGCCGCACCACGTTCGATTCACCCGGCCTGGTGCTGTTCATCTTGTTTGTCGGACCGGTCATTCTCGTGCTCGAACAGGTGCAGCGCATGGAGCTGAGCACGCTGCCGATGGCGCTCGGACTTCTGGCTTTCGGGCTGGTGTCGCTCGGCCTTTTGACGTGGCAGGAACGGATCACCACCTCGCCGCTTATTCCGCCGCGGCTGTTCAGGCAGGCTTCGATCTGGCGGGCAGACCTCATGGCCGCGTGCCACGGCGCCGCGCTCGTATCCTTGATCACGTTCCTGCCGATCTATCTGCGGGCGGTACGCGGCGCGTCCCCCGCCGAGACCGGATTGATTCTGCTGCCGCTGACCGCCGGCATCGGCATCGGCTCGATGTTTACCGGGCAGATGGTGAGCCGAACCGGACGCACCGCGGTGTTCCCGACCTATGGACTCATCGCCGCGACCGTGGGACTCGTGGCCATTGCGTTTTCGGCGCAGCACTTAACGCCGTCGCATCTCGCTTGGGCGTTCTGCGTTATCGCATTGTTCATGGGAACTGTGATGGGTGTCGTTCAGGTAACGGTTCAGGCGGTGTCGGGGCCGCTCCTTCTTGGGACCGGCGCGGCGATGGTGCAATTTTCGCGCTCGGTCGGCGCCGCGTTCGGTACAGCGTCGGTCGCCGCCATCTTGTTTTCGATTTTGACGGCCACCGATCGCAGCACCGCGACCTTATTCGGCAGCATCATCGAACGCGGCCCGGATGCGATCGCAAGCCTAGCGCCGGCGCAGCAGGCCATCGTTCATGCCGAGATCGGCGAGGCCTTCCGCGCCGCCTTTCTTACCATTGCCGCATTCACCGGCGTCGGAGCCGTGCTGGCCTGGTCGCTGCCGCTGCGGCGGCTCTAGAGCATGATGCCGAAAAGTGGGAACCGGTTTTTCGGAAAAGCATGCCACGGACACGATCCGGGGATCATGCTCAAACAAATCATTAGAGCGGAATATAGACTCAACGAAAATCATCCCACTCTAAAGCGCTCCGACTGTCACGTGGAGATGCCGCTTACGTCATGGAAACCAGGAGCTGACTTCAACGAGAAACTTTTTTCTCATCGCGCGTTCGAAATCGGAAAAGCCGAGCGCCGGCACAAGAAAGGCTGCTGGGCCCCCGATCACGTGATGCGCATACCAGTCCTCAAGCGTCGCGGCTTCGTCACCCTCAAGGATCGGCAGCCCGTTGATCGTTGCGCCATCGAGCACGAGCTGATCGCGGACGGCCTCGACCGGAGGGCTGGTGTTGCAATTGTCCCGCCCGTCGCCCGAAACATCGATAATTGTGCGGTTGGCCGCGACCGGCAGGAACGGAAGCACCTTATCGCGAACGACCTGAAGCGCTCTCGCCAAACAGGTAAATTGGTTGTCGAAACGCGGCGCTCGTTGGACTTTGTCAGCAAAAGCCTCTGCGTCACCGGAGCTCGTGATCAATGTCCATGGAATGCTGAGGAAGGCTTTGCTCGACCACTCCACCAACGCCACGAACATGGAGTGATTTGGTCCCGACAAGATCATCTGTTGAATTTCTGGATCTTCGAAGGTCTTGCCAATGCCTGCCATTTGCAGGGCGTATCGCTCCGTGTTGATCGATTCGGAGACATCGACGGCGAGCACAAGGGCGGTATCGACCGTCTCGGCGCCAGTCTTCGGTCCTGCTTGCGCCGATGACGATTGCAGCGACAGGACCATCGCCAGGACGCCGATGAAGGCCAGAGCCGCGGTCGATTGCCAAACAGAAGCGTCACTGGACCGCTTTGTCCCGGTTTCGCGCATGATCAAGTCCCTTGGCCTCCTGAAGACCTTTAACGCGGCGCATCACGGTCCCGGCCAAATCGACATCCGTCAGGTTCGCGCCGGCGACATTCGCTCCGGTTAGATCGGCACGCGTCATATCGCTAGAAGCCAAATTGGCGCCCGCGAGATTTGCATTTGTCAGGTTGGCGAACGTCAAACGCACCTGTTGCAGGTCGGCATCGGTCAGATTGGCATTGGAAAGGTTGCAACCCGAGAGATCGTTGTTCCGGACAGCAGTTATCATTTGATCGGTGGTCATGCTCATGCGGACGCCGGTCAGATCGGCACCACGCATATCCGCGTGATTGAGTCGAGCGATGACACGTGCGCCCGAGAGGTTGGCGCCGACAAAATTCGGAGCTTCAGCGGGAGACGGGTCCAGCGTCGAATAGGCGGCGCTATCGTATAGGCTCGCGTTCGCCAAATTGGCGCCGGCAAAATTTGTGCGCGTGATCACCGTGTGATCAAGATTTGCTCCGGAAAGATCGGCCCCGGACAAATCATCACGGGACAGGTCCGATCCATAGAGGTTCGCACCGACAAACTTGGCTTGCCGAAAATCGAGATCGCTCAGATCAAGAAAGCTCAGATCGTCATGCGAAAAATCGGCAGAATGCCCGGGGGCAGCCTTCATGAGAATTTCGCTGACTTGCCTGACGGTCAGCCTCGCTCCGCCTGCGCTCGCTGCCGGAGCTAAGGCCAGAGCAATCAACAATGTGAACAGAATTCGCATTTGCTGTCGCACGATCTTGAAGGGGCTGAACAGAGTATCCCCTAATGTGCGAAGCATACGCTCGCCCGCCGCAAATGTCTGCCGGGATAGTAAGCGGACATTTTAAGGGAGGACTACGTTGTCCGCTTTACTCCCGAAAGAGCAAGTGCGACAAACTCTTTTCTGCCTCAACGTGCCCACGCGGGTTCGTCCGCGGCGACCGGAGTGTGAACGATGGAAACTCCGCCTGAAATCCAATTTCAAGGCATGCAAGGGACGCCGCAAATCGAGGAAATGATCGCTGCGCATGTAGCGGAGCTTGACAAACGCTTTGATCGCATAACGGCCTGCCGAGTCGTGGTGAAGGCGCCGAGCGCGCATCACCGCGAAGGCGGTCTCTATGAGGTGCACATTCGCCTCGCGCTCCCCGAAGGCCAGGAAGTGAATGTCGAGCGCACTCCGCCGGAGGACGAACGCCGCTCCGATCTGACATTTGCTATCGACGACGCTTTCAAGCAGGCGCGCCAGCAGCTACATGAGAAAGTCCGCCGCATGCGAGGCGATGTGAAACATAATGACGGATAACGCATCTCGATCCACCCGCGGCCATCGAAATCGCCGTCAGCGTGGCTCAACGCCGTCATTTTCAGCCATCATTGAGAATGGCCGCGATCATGCAGCCTCAATGTGGGACACGCCGCAGGCTCGGCATTCAAATGTATAAAGGTCGGGTAGATCGCCAAATCGCGATGTTATTCAAACGAGCCGCATGCTCTGAGCACAGCTTGGACAGAGCGGCACTCTTGGTGCGCATTTGCTAGAGTGTTCGTTGCGCATGGACAGAGCGGTCCTTGGGCCGTAACCCGGCGCGGTTTCGATTTGTTGGCTGGTAGATAGGCAACCATCATTGCTGCGTGCTTGCCGCCAAATGAATTTTTGGCAATGCCGTTTTAGCCGGCATGGAACCCGCGAAGCTTCCAAGCACTGAGCAAATCTTCAGCCCCGAGCGTCAAAGCCTTACATCGAACAGGCTCCGAAACATCCAATGTCCGTGTCAGTGCAAAGCGTTTGCCGGCTCTCTCGACACTGAACAGAAGATGATAGCCAGCATCAAAAAACGAATTGTAAGCGAATTGCATGTACTCCGACTCGATCATCGCGCTCTTCCTCGATAACGCGGCGCGAATTTGTCCGTTGTGATGACGGGCTGTGGCTTCGATTTTATTCGGGGACAAAAACACGCTTCCTCACACTTTGCAGCCAGTCTCCTAGCGATTGAATCAAAGGCGGTGCGCCGGTCTCTCCCAGTGAGGCAGAGGACATTCGCGCTTTCGCGCATCGAAAATAGGTCGCCGTACCGCGTTCGCTGGACCAGATCAGTTTTGTCGCGGTCAGCTTTAAGCTGACATTGGCATTCCACGAACTTCCGCCGTCGGTGCACACGGCCTGGGCCCGCCACTGCGCAGCAGCCTCTCGCTTGACGGATCGAAAGTCACATTCTGCACCCGCAACTTTAGCTCCGCGCGAGCCGATCACGAGGGGTGCGCCGTTTCGACACTGATCGACGTCTTCAGTCCAACCGCCGATGAAAGTGTCGGCGGCGGGGACCACCTTTTTCGATGACAGCCGCTGTTCGGTCTCCCTGTCCCAGCGATCATCCTCCTGCAGACCATTCATCGTCTTGAAATCGCGCAGTGCACGGCGAGAAACCGGTCCCCAGACACCACTGCGGTTGCCGGTGAAATAGCCCAAGTCGGCTAACCTCGCCTGCACCCAAATCGCATCGGACGGGTTTTGCGGATTTAGCTCGGGCTTGGCCGAATCTATTGCTTCCGCGGAGGGCTTTGGGACTTGCGCGGCGTTCCAAAATGCGTTCGCGATGTCGGGATTTGCGCTCAGCGCATCAACCGAACCCTCCAGCTGGGGACGTGGCTCGCGGAGCGCGCCGCCCGCTCCCGATAGCTCGCTTGACGGCGGATTGATCGATCCGGTGGTTTCCAAACGCGATTGATCGAAAGGATGTCTGGACAACAGATCGGGGGACTGCGGGGCGCCTTGAAGCTCGGTGGGTGATGGATCACGAGGCGGCATAGCGCGCCGGTCCATGAGTGTAACGCCCGCTACGGCGGCCAGCGCCACGCCACCGATGACAAGCTCAGAAAGGTGAAAACCGCTGCAGATCCAACTTTGATATCATTGAGCCAAACCTAAAGCGCGCACAGAAACCGTCGATGAGAATCAGACGGCAACGGTTGTTGCGTTCGGT
Organism: Xanthobacteraceae bacterium; assembly: GCA_049285335.1. Taxonomy (GTDB): domain Bacteria; phylum Pseudomonadota; class Alphaproteobacteria; order Rhizobiales; family Xanthobacteraceae; genus BOG-931. The sequence goes on from JBAPZR010000909.1 coordinate 8,059, forward strand.
CTGTCTGCGTCCGCGTTGGGCTTGAAAAGCAATCCGCCCCACGCTGCGCATTCAGCGTAGCAGTCGATGGCGGTTCGCAACTAAACCGGCAAATCCAGTGGCGTTATTTCCAGATTTCCCCCTGCTCCCCGCAGAATCTCATCGCGCGTTCCACCGGTTCTCACAGTTGGAATGTCAAGGTATGGCGAACGCCGCGTGCGTATGGTCGTTCGAGACGCGGTTTGCACACGGCGCCGAACACTAAAGAAAATGAACCCCAGAAGGGCGGCGCCGCTCACGAGCGAAAGGAGCGCTGAGCTCTGTGATCGGTAATAAAGCGCGTGTCCGCCGGTGTAGAACAATACCGTGGCGAGCCAAGCCGCGCTGCTCACAAGCGGAGCAAGCACCGGGCGGCAACCTGGGTATTGCCGTCCAGGATCAGCAACCACAACCAAAAGAACGGCTATGATCATCAGATGGCCAATGCCGTCCACCTTCCCGAAATCGAAGGTCGCCGCTGTGAGCAGCATTATCAGGACTAGCGCGGCCAGGCGGCGAACCAAGGGTGTCCAAAAGAGCGCAAAGGCAAGACCGAACTCCACGACCCCTGCCGCGGTCATGACGGTGTCCACGTTGAAGCCCAATGTCAGCTCCGGATCGATTATTGCGATCGGCGCCACCCAGGCCGGGTAGACAAACTTTTCCATTGACGGCCACAGCAACGATAGCGCAACGGTCCACCGCAGCAGATCTAACCGAAACGCGAGCAGCTCAGTTGTCTGGGATACGGAAAGGAGAAAATAAACGCCCAGCCCGATGAAAATCGGATAATCGAGCATGTGGAAGAGTCCGTAGGCGACGGCACCGTATCCATACAGCACCAGAATGCCCGCTCCTGCGGCCGGCAGCGTCGCACGCCCAAACAGGTAAAGCGGGATCAACAGCTGAATGACGGACAGGCTGGGATCGTCGGCTTTTAACTCCGGCGTGAGGATGAGGCCGCCATCGGCCCATAACAATGCAAAGGATACCGCCGCTACCGCACGAAGCAGCTCGTCAGTGCGGCGATGCAGTGGTTCGGTCAGGCGGTTCAGCTGTCTTAAGAAGGCTGCCCCGAACGGGGTCTGCTCGATCGCACAGCCAAAATAGAACAACGCAAGGAACAGCGCTCCGAATAGAAAAAAAGTCTTCGTAAACACCACGCCGGCCGGCAGCGGATCATCGGAGACATTGCAAACTACGAACCATTTGACGTGAGCCCACGCGCTGTCAGCCATGGCGATCAAGCTAATCAACAGACAGCCGACGAAAACCACCGGCGTCGTTACTCGAAACGCCATTCCTTTAGCGTTTAGCGTCAGCGAATTCCGCCGGACCATGGATTTCATGTTCATCGAATCGCCCTTGGTAGGCGAAATTCTTGGCGCCGGTCATCGAACAGCGAATTTCAGGCGCCTTAAGACTCGCACAAAGGCTGCGCAGGCAGATTTCAGGCCTCTAACCTGATGAGGCGAAACGCGTATCGAAAAAAATTTGCGATCTCATGGCGAACCACAGGCGGTGATGTGGTTCTTTTACTATTACGAGTCAAAAATTATTGCAGTCGCGCGCGGGAAGGAAGCGCGACTCTGAAGTGGCCGGCAACGGCCGCACTCAAAAGCGCAAGCTCTTGCGTATACCAAGCGGCGAGGCTCGCTGGTGCGGCATCTGTCGTAACCGTTCACGAACATAAGCTCGCGTCATGTCATCGTCATCTAAGCACGATGCTCGCAATTCGCGCTTGCGACCATCGACGGCCGAGCGCTACCCGCCTTTCCGGAATCATTGCGGCAGCCAGCGCCTTCACGAGGCGTGCTGGTTGCGTGATTGCCGCGCCGCGCGCTCGATCGTTTCCGGCGTCAACGCGTCGAGAGATTCGACGACGAGGGCCGCCAGCGCCAGCGCGTCGGGTTCGGGTGGGTACTCGCGATTGGGGCTGGCGATCACCAACATTCCCGCCGCGGCGGCCGATCGCAGTCCGTTTGTCGAATCCTCTACTGCCGCAGCATCGGCCGCGGCGACGCCGAGTCGGCGGGCAGCGGCGAGATAGACGTCCGGCGCCGGCTTGCCCGCGGCTACCTCCTCGCCCGAGACCGTGACGGTGAAACAGTCGGCGATTCCCGCTTGTTGCAGTACGGCGTCGATCACGGGGCGGTTCGCTGATGACGCCAGCCCGAGCGGCCAGCGGTCCGCGAGCCGCTTGACCGCTGCGACCGCCCCCGGCAAGAGCGGCAGGCGGCGGCGGTATTGATCGAGCAGCGCAGCGACCACGAACTCGTTGATCCGCTCCGGATCGAGCGGCACACCGAGTTCGTCATGCAGATAACGACTCCAGTCCGGTGAGCTCATCCCCATCATTGTCTGCGTCGCATTTGCTTGCCAGTGCCCCCCGTTGCGGGCCACGACCTCGCGGCGCGCGCAGTCCCACATCGACTCGGAGTCAATCAGTACCCCATCGAGGTCGAACACGACGGCGGCAATCAATCCACTCATCGGCAAATGGGATCTTGTTTAGTACTGCTATTTGCTGGAGCGCCGCCGCGGATCACGAACCGGGAATAGGCAGAACCGGCATGACCTCCACGGCTTCGCCTGGGAAAATTGTGAAGTGCGGATGGTTTTCGAAAAGCTTCGCGGCAGCCTCGTTTGATTCCGCGCGGATGACCGTGAAGGCTCCCAGCTCGTTACTGATGTCTTCGATCCCGCGTTGCGTGATCTTCTTGGTCTTGCCGAGCGGTCCACCCATCGCGACGATCGCGCCTTGGTGTTTTTCGACCCACGCCTTCCACGCGGCAATTCCCTCCCTCTCCTTTGCGCGCCGTTCCCCTTCGGGAAGGGAGTTCCATGCCTTCATTTTCGGGCTTGTCTTGCTGCCAAGGAAAACAGCGAGGTAGGTGTCGTTGGCGCTCATGCGGTGTCCTTTCCTTCGGGGAATACGACAAAGTCTCGACGTAACTTTAACTTATGAAAATAATCAAATGAGTACGTCCGCATCATGTCGCCAGCGGACGTCATTTGAGCGCGCTCGGATGCGCATTGCCTGCCGGTATAAGAGAGCGTCAGAAATTTTCCTCCGATCGCGGGGATAAACCACCCTTTCGCGCGCAACCGTATTCCGGGCAAAGGTAAGCGAGGTCGCCTTCGCACGGATGACCAGTGATTGGGCATATTATGCGTTGGTTCCAGTCGCGGGGTTGGAGTTTACGATCGTCGGTTTGGCTGTCGCGTTGTCCGTTATTCGTTGGCATCATGGCTTGGTTCCGCTGCGCTGCCACAACTACAAAGGGTGCCGCCCTCCACCAAGGGCCGTGGGCGGTCCTTCCGATGAAGACGCTAACTTGGTGATTGGTTTGCGCGCGGGGATCGCGATGGCAACCCGTTTCCTGTAAATCTCGGTTTCACCGTCACGTTTAGGCGGTAACTCTCCGCCGGATCACCAGGGGCAATGTTTGTTCCATCATCTGAACCCGCCTTTGTCACCTTTCCGTCACGGCGCCCCCGAGATCGACTGCTTGTTAAATTCCACGTTTATCCCTAAAGTGGCGGTTGCCGCCGTTGAGCGTCGCGCAGATTTTGATGGCTGAATGGGAGGGCGTCCTTCTGAGTAGGTGGAAGGGCCGGTTATGCGTACATCGATCGTGCCATCCTGTGACGCGCAGTTGCTGCCTCACGTCGTCGTCATCGGGAACCAGAAAGGCGGCTGTGGCAAATCCACGTTTGCCATGCACACCATTGTGGCGCTGCTCAAGGCCGGAAAGCGCGTAGCTTCTTTCGATCTCGACTTGGACCAGCTCACCCTCACGCGCTATATCGGCAATCGGCGTGAATGGGATCGTGAGCACGAGTTCAAACTGGATCTACCCGATCACTATTCGATCGCGGAAGAGGGCCGGCACCCTCGCGCGTGGCGTCCCGGCGCCGACCTCAAGCAGTTCGTATCAAAGCTGAAGAAAATTGGGCGAAACGGCAGTGCGTCAAGCCACGGCGTCGCACTGAAACAATTCGTATCGCAGCTCAAGAAAATTGAGCAAGCAGATAAATACGACTTCATCGTTATTGATACTCCGGGCGGTGTGCAGCATCTCAGCCTGATAGCTCACGGCCTGGCGGATACTCTGATTACCCCGATTAACGACAGCTTGCTCGACCTCGACGTTTTGGTGGCGATCGAACGAAGTGACGTCAAGCCTCAGCCATCCGCGTATGCCAAGACGGTTCGGCGCGCCCTCGACGCCCGGCGAAAGGTGAGCGGTCGCGCGACGGATTGGATCGTGGTTCGCAACCGGCGCGAGTTGGTCCAATCGAGCAATCAGCGTCGTGTCAATCGGGTTCTGGACGTCATTCAACAGACGCTGGGCTTTCGCGTTGCGCGTGGTCTGTTGGAGCGGCCCGTCTATCGCGAGTTTTTCGCCGCGGGTTTGACGGTGCTCGATCCGGTCGAAAAGCTGAAGAGTGCTCCGGAGCCGGTCTCGCGCCACCTCCTGGCGCGTCTCGAGGTTGAGAAATTCATTCGAGAGGTGGGCCTGATCGGGGACGGTGATGGTCTCGAGATGGAGTCCTTCACGACGCCGAGCTGGAAATGGCAGGAATCGGCGGTCACAGGCAAGGATGGCGTCTTGGAACGAAGAAAATCCGTCGTTCAATGATCGCGATTTTGACGAGATGAAAGGCCGCGGCCTCGAGTCGAGCAGAATATGGCTCGTGTGGGCGGCCGGCGAGGTTTGTTTTGGTTCTTGCTTCGCACCTGTTGACGGGAAAAACTGAATTTACTCTCTTCACTCGCCTGGCGAGCCTGCGCGAGCAGCAGTCATCGGCACTAGCTTACTTCGACTGTTTCTGGTTGTTTGCCGTTTTGATGCTTGCGCTGATAGCCGTCGTCTTCTTTATGAAACGGTCAGTGACTGAGAAGATCACGCGGATCGGCGGCAAGTGAAGCGGCATGGGGTGCAGCCAAGTATCCGCTAAAACACAGATTGCACTCGGCACGAATGAAGTTTTCAACTCTGGTAGGCACATCGCCCGCTAGAAGAGCTTGAGCCCGAGCTGGGTTGATCGCGGCGAACATTGCGCTTACCACGCAAATAATCAGCTTGGCGCTTTTCATGGGCTTGCCGTAGCGGTCATTATTTCGGATCGGCTTAAGGTCCGGCCAAAAATCGCCTTAACGCCGCAGCCGTCACAATAAATCTCCGTACCCGGACCGAACATGAAGCCATGCGATATGTTTTTTATTCTCGTTTCTAGATTTCTACTTTCATCCTCTTCCCACGTCGCGGAGCCGTTTAGTGCGCATTGTGGGCAGGTCACAGGCGTAATGAACCGCTCACGCTTGACCATTAAGGGCTCTTGCTCGATGTTCATGTGAGTGCTCACGGCGGTTCGGCCTTATCTTTGCTGATTGTTCGTCTAAATATGCTCTCAACCGTATATAAATTCGAGATTGAACGAGGCGCCTTCTCATAAAGGTGCTATAGAAAGTGTCCGTCCACAGGCGCCTCAGCAGCTGACCAATGTCCGGTTTAAGTCATAGGCGGACAATCAGGTCCCGGCCAAAGCCCGCATTCGAAGATGCAGTGGCACAAATGGGTTGTCCTGATCGCTGATCGCGGGAGACTTATCGCCCATCGTGGAAGATGATACCGACTGTGTGTCGGTAACCAGAACGAATTCGGCTGACGCCGTGGCGTAAATTGACGCGATAGTTGCCTTTAGTACCCTGGACCGGTCGATCGTGGACTGCGAACAGCACAGCATCGCCTTGCCGCATTGGCACTACTTCAGCGCGCGACTGCATTCGCGGCCGCTGCTCGGTCAGGACAAACTCGCCGCCAGTAAAATCCCTGTTAGGCTCGGACAGGAGGATTGTGACCTGAAAGGGGAACACAAGGTCGCCATATAAATCCTGGTGCAGGCAATTAAAGTCCCCGGGAGCGTATCGTAACAGCAACGGCGTCGGACGAACCTGCCCGGCGTCGTGACAAAGTTTTAAATAGTCAGCGTGCGCTTCAGGGTATCTCACGCCGACATTCATCCGTTCATTCCACGCATCGGCAAACGCCACGATCTGTGAATAGAGCGCGGTGCGCAGATCAGCAATCACGATCGGCAGCGGATATTTGAAATATTTGTATTCGCCCTTCCCGAAACCATGCCTCGCCATGGTGACACGGCTGCGAAAATGCTCGTCATTCCCATACAGCGAGGCAACCAAGTCGCACTCGTTCGCGGTCAATAGCTTCTCCAGAACGGCACTACCGAATGCATTGAGATCCAAACCGATGGCGTCCCAGGCGTAATTCTCGACGCGTCGCTCTAGGGACCTGAAGTCGGCCGGAACGATGTTGGCCACAGCGTTTATTCGTGGGTCTCCTTGTAGTGTCCCGATTCCGAAGTTCGCCACACCTTGCAGCACGTCCTTTGCGAACCTCGGAATCGAAAGGACGCTGGCAAGTCATGAGTGAGTCCGGCGTTAGGGTAGCCTCAGGGCGACACCAGGACCCACCCGAATCCTGCGCCTCGCCTGAATGCGGAAGGACTTATCCGGTCAATCGAATGAGCGATCGCGCGGCGCCGCGGTGATCACGGCGCATCGGCCTTGGCGTGTCGCGGTGGGCCCATCAGCGCCGGCTGGAACAGCGCAGCGGAGGCCAACGTGCAGGCGAGCGATAAGGCCAGCAATTTGCCCATGCTGGCAATCCCCGGATTGCTCGAGAACATTAGGCTGCCGAAGGCAGTCGCCGTCATCAGCGCGCTGAAGAACACGGCGCGGGTGAGGTTCGACTGCAAAAAGTTCGATTCGCCGGCGCGCCACGCAATCACGTAATAGATTTTGAACGCGACGCCGACGCCAAGAAGTGCCGGAAGCGCAATCATGTTGGCGTAATTGATCTGAAAGCCGGTCAGACCGCAGATCTCAAGCGTCACCACGGCGGCCACCAACAGTGGGATCAGCGTCAGCAGAACGTCACCGACCCGGCGTAGCACGATGAACAGCAGAACCGCGATCGAACAGATAGCGATAATACCGGCCATGATGAAGGCACGGCTCACCGTGCGCCCCGATTCATAGATCTCGATCGCCAGTCCGGTAGCGTTCGGCACGACCTTGAGCACGGCTTTGGCAAATTTACGGATCGTTGCGCTGTCATTGGCGTTGCCCTTGGGCAGAATTTCCGTGCGCATCAGGCCGGTG
>JBAPZR010000910.1:0-2340 GCA_049285335.1 Xanthobacteraceae bacterium
CCTGGGATCAGCTCTCGCTAACGTGGGCGGACCTCAAACTGCTGCCGAATGAGTGGAAGTTAAAGCTAGGTCAATGGCGCGTTGTATATTTCATTCTCGATGTTATGGATGGGAAAGGTTACGTCGGTTCTGCTTTTGGAAATGAAAACCTGCTGCACCGCTGGCAAAATTATGCTGACACGGGACACGGTGGGAACATTAAACTCAAAGAGCGCAACCCAGAAAATTTCGTCTTTACCATTCTTCAGCGGACCTCGCCGGATATGGACAAGGCAGATGTCGAGCGACTGGAGGCCAGTTGGAAAGATCGCCTGCACACGAGAGAATTTGGTCTTAACGACAACTGATCGCAAGAGGCGGCCTCTCCGCTTCCAGTCTAGAAGCAGATCGCGCATTGCTCGTTCCAGGCCCTTGGAAAATTCGGGCGGCAATAATTCATTGACGGGTGGTCGCTGGGTGACGCGGGTGGACACTGATCCGTTAGATCGTGGAACAGGCAAACTATGGAAATTGTCGCCGCAGCTGCGCCGAGACAAACGACTTTCCCTCATCTGTCTCACCCGCGACATTGGCCGTTCCCGGCACGGAGTGGGGTTGCTTCTTTGAAACGGCATTGGACCGAACTGCAAAGGGTAGCTCATTGATTTAGACAGCTATTCAGCGCGGTACCCCCGGGTCGACCCCCTTGTTGAGTTATTCGCAGTGATGTCTCCAGTTCTGTCCCGGGCTGTCTGCTCTTCGTCCCCGACTGTCGCCAGTAAAGGAAGAACTCGCTATCGCCCGGCTAAAGCCGCTGAACGCACATACCCAGACTACCCCGTACTTCGGGCGCTAGGCGTTTGCCGCTAGATTGAGGCGTGGCTGTCTAAGTCGCGTTGCGTCTCCATCCCCACTTGTCCCCACCTACGGACCTTGCACTAGGGTCGAAGGGGGATCGCACGGCTCAATGGCCGAAGTCTGTGTCCGCATAGGTAGCGGTATTTTTCCTTACAGGTCCGTTGGCTGCCATGGTCAGTCGATGACCCGCACCCTGGTGCCAAACTCCGACCAGATGAAGTTTTGGAGATTGCTGTTCCTGACGGGTGCCATTTAGGTTGGCACACCTCGAAATTAATTTCACGGATGAGTGCCACCGATCATGCTCACCTTCGACGAAATCAATGAAATCGCAAAAAAGGCACGTGCCGCAGCAGAAGCCTTTCCCCTGATCTCGATCCAGAAGGTTGCGAAGCAGTACGGCGTCTCACTGCGCACGTTGCGGAGGTGGCAGGCGGGGGGCCTGATGCCTCCCCGAACCAAGCACGGTAGATGGTTGAAATACCAAAAGGAGGCTATCGCTGAGCTAATGGCTGCTCGTGGCGTGACCCGTTGTGATCTCAGGTGACCCATGGACAAGCCGGGACAGCTCGACAACCTGATTGCCGAGGTCAATGCGATCTGCGCGGACTGCAAGCGAAGCCTTCGGACTTTGCGGGAATGGTCGACTAAATCGGGCGCACTGCAGACGAACAGTATCGAACGCTCTTTCAGCGAAGTTGATGTCGCAAAGTTTGAGCAACTGATCAAAGATTACCGGCGTGCCTTGTTGCGGGTCGTTCGGGCGTCGCGGGGGGACCCCCAGAAGCAGGAAGCATCAGCTAGAAAGCTGATTTGGTCTTCACGGTCGGCCCATACCTGCGCAGCGCTGCGTGCGACGGTTCGTAAGAACCGGTATGCGTCACCCGAACAAATCAGGGGGATGGCGACTGCGGGAAAACGCTGGCAGCCGATTACTGAGCCTGTCACTGCGTGGTGGCGGCCGAAGAGTGGCGGGGGCTACCGTCTCGTGACCGAAGACGGGATCGTGAGGACAGCCCAGCGCCTAGTCCTACGCGACATGCTGACGGTCATGAATATAGATAGCGAGTTCGACTACTCGCGCCGGGGGAAGGGGGAGAAAGCACTCATAACTCGGGTTTGTGACTTGATGGACAGCGAATTCGACTGGTGGGCGATGCTGGACATCAAGAACTATTTTGCGTCCCTCAAACCAGGCCACTTCGGATGGTTGCCGCTCACGCGGCAAGAGATCACGAACATCGTGTTCACGCCGAAGTGTGCAGAGGTAGTAGTAGTAATACTGCCAAAGCAAATGGAACACCTAATCCATTCGCTGAAGCAGCACTCTACCTCCAATATGAATACCAATGATGATGTGGTGGTATTCACAACTCAGTTGGTCCGGCAGGGTGGTCTTCCGCAAGGGGCTGTACACTCTCCGCTGCTGGCGCGTGGGTTTGTGGGACGCGAACTCCAGGCGTTGTTTGGAGGTAACGAGGGCATCGTCGGATTGTCATGGGT
>JBAPZR010000911.1:0-2857 GCA_049285335.1 Xanthobacteraceae bacterium
GGACTGCGGGCATCGTCCAGCAAAGGCTAAGGGGGCAAAGCATGTCTGCTCTGCCCGCTTACCTCCGGCAGCGAGCTTCATTGTATTGAGATGTTTAACGCTGCTTTCGTTGCACAATCGCTTTGTACGTATTGTTGCCGCTGAAGCCGTACGGGTCCTTGTAGATACCGTTGGGCCCGCCTGCCGCACCGCCACCGACCGCAACGCCGCTGGTTTGTGCGAATAAACTTGTTGCTGTGCCCAGCATAAGGGCAACGCCAAGCATGATCGTCACGATTTGCTTCATCATAGCTTCGCTCCTGTTGCTTGGACCTCAGGCACATCGCGGAGCCGTGGCCTTCAGGGCTGTCATGCCCCGCGAAATACCTAACTTCGTGGTATTGACAATGGAGGCATAAGTGAAATGCGGAGTCTTTATGGTTTCGATAGCTCTCGCCTATGCGATACCTGGAAGCTACGGATCTTTGTTCTCTGCGAGTCGGCTTTAGGACGTCGTTGACATTTCAGGCCAGAATTGGCTGCGTCGAGGATGGTGAAACTTCGCGTTAGCGAGAGAGAAGAGATTATTTTGCCGAGGCTATGCGGGCTTGGCTTTTGGAAGAATTGAATGTGATCGCATTGTTACCAAACCATTTCTTTTGCATCGCTTCTCGAACTAGTGCGCCGACGCCGGGCGAGTAGGGTCGACCGCGCACGGTCACAAGATCCACACGTCGCCAAAATTCCGGTTCGACGACTGGCAATGCAACGACACCCGCATGGCTAACCGCGTTGATGGGCATGAAAGCGAAGCCCAGACCGGCGGCGACCATGGCGAGCGTCCAATCGTCTCGCTCGCTCCAGTACGTCGGTGTGCAGGTCACCCCTTTTTCATGGAGGATGTGGTCCGCGTAGCCAGCGAATTCGCAATTCGTGCGATGGATATAATTTTCGCCGTCCAATTCCTTGACCGGAAATACGCCCTGATTCGCGAGACGATGACCGCAATGAACTGCAATGGCCATCTGCTCCATGAATAAGGGTAATGCGTGGGTTCGTTCATCGACTTCTTCCCCAGGCAGTGCATAGACCGCCACCTCGAGCTCACCCGCGAGCAGGCGACCGCGCAAGTCTTTGGCGCTCGCGTCGCATAGTTTCAGCTCGAGGCCATGATGGCGGGTCTTTAGTGCCGCAATAAGATCGACGATTTCAAAAGGCGAGATCGTGCTCATAATGCCGAGCTTGAGCGGCACCATTCTGAATTCAGTCACATCCCTAGATACGCGCTTCGCTTTCACAGCGGAGCTGTAGATGGTCTCCAGGTGCGGCCGAATCATCTGGTTAAGATCGGTGAGATGCGTGAATTTATGTTCGCGATGAAAAAGTGATCCGCCGAACTCAGCTTCAAGTTGCTGAATGGCGCGTGACAACGAGGGCTGCGTGACGTTGCATTCTTCTGCTGCACGCGAAAAGTTCAAGTGTTGTGCGACAGCCAGAAAATAGCGCACTTGATGCATTTCCATCGGGACAAGCCCCATGGCTTGGGAAACGGTGTCCGCTTTAATATAATGCTTAGTGATGAGAACTAGTATTGTTCTGCACCTGCGGGCGACACGGATGCGCGGCGTTTGCTGTGATTCTTCAATTGCTTATTTCTGAAACACTAAAGAGCGTCGTCGGCGATGACGATACGGCCGTTGGCAAGAACGACCTCCGCGGCGAAGAGATTGTCGAGCGCGAGCCCAAAGCGGCCGATCAGAGGGCCATACCCGCCACCCAAGGTAAGTCCGGCCATGCCAACAGCCCCGACTGAGCCGGTGACGGCCGCGAGGCCAAACGGAGTCGTCGCGGAAAGAACGTCCGCAGCGCGCGCACCTCCGGAAATTAGCGCGGTGCGTTCGCCAGGATCGACGCTGACGGCTTTCATGTTGCTCAAGTCGATGACGATCCCGTCGCACAGCGCGCGACCGGCCCAATCGTGGCCACCGCCGCGCACCGACAGCGCAACATCATAATCGCGTGCGACTTGGATCGCCCACTGAACGTCTTGGGGTGTCTGGCAGTGGATAACCGCGCGGGGCAATTGCCCGACCGGTTTTGCCCAGATGGCCGTCGCCGCCATGTATCGGGCATCTCCCGGCACCGACACGCGATCCTGGAGCCGTTCACCGAGACGGCGCAACGTTCCTTCAACCAAACTCGTCATCTTTCCGTCTCCTGGTCCGTCGCGGAATGCGATTCCGCATAACGCTCATGGGAACTTGGGGGGGCCGCAGTCAGATGCTCGGTCTTCCTTCGCAATAATCGCACGCAAACTCGAACAGAGTGCCTATCAGTTCGCCTCCATGTTAATTTGCGGCGGAGACGGTACCACAATCGGCTATTTGTAGAACCAAAGCGCTCATGCACGTAAGGCCCTCACTTTGGGCTGTTTGCGCGCGTCATCCCGACAAGTTGCTCGATGCTCAGAGCTGGCGGCTGATAATCGTTTGGTTGGTGGTTCTAGTCCTCCCAGCCCCACCACGCAGTCCCATGCAAACAGAGATTTCCCGGTGTCGTGCAAATAGCGCCGCTCGGACGCTTCCCTTGCGGCCGGGAGCCGCGTCAAGGTCGTCGGCCGCGACCGCCTGGTCCTTCGAGTCGAAGATATTCGGCTTGCCTAGCGGCTGTTGCAGTCATACCCACGCAATCGGGAATCCAGGGGATCGCGTTGTCGTAGTGAAGTTTGCTGGGTCGTTCGCAGGTACGAGCAGATCACAGTAACAAGGAGCACCGCCATGCTATTGATAACCGTCATCGTCATCGCCGTATTGGTCTTGATCTTGATCTACGCTTCTATCCGCATTCTCCGCGAATATGAGCGCGGCGTTGTCTTCAC
>JBAPZR010000912.1:0-1554 GCA_049285335.1 Xanthobacteraceae bacterium
AGGGGTGCATAACTATGCAGACTTTGCGCGTAGACCTGATCCTTGCCGCTGTTGCGGCTGTGGTTTTCTTCATCGCATTAAGAGGCGCAAAAATCGGGTGGGGAAAGGGTTCTCTCACCGGCCCCAATTCCGCAATGGGACCTCTCGCCAAGTTATCTGATCTGTTTTGGGGTTGGGCTGATTACAAGCCGAAGGATTGGTCTGACGCGCCCTATAAGCGAGGCTACCGCTAGGCGGGTATTCGCGTGTTTTTTGGACTCTTCGGCGCACGAACCAACGCGCAGTCCGAATGGTCGCCAAAGCTGCGCCGTCACACCTTGACCACGCTCGCTGATCTACACGAGCTTCTGGGACGGCATCTGCCTTCGGAACGCCGCGAGCGCGAAACGTGGTCAATCAATCGAACGAGGCCGTTCGCTGCGGTGACGTCAACGAGGCGGTGATTGCCTTGCGGCTCGTTTTGCAGCTTAAGCGCGCGCCGTGCCTTGCATAGTTACGGCGCCTAACAAAGCCGGCGCCAGCTCTGCGCAGGCGGGGGCCAGCACGTGAACCTTGGGTGGCCCCACCACGCCAGCCTCTTGCATGGCATTTCTGCAATCCGGACCGCCTAAGGCCTCGCGCGCTTTCGCCGGATCTGCGGTTTCGCTCCAGACAACCAGCTGATGCGGATCGTCGGCGTCACGATAGACTAGCACATTCTTGAGACCAGCTCTGTCGCGGAGTGGTTTGTTTTTGTCGAATATCGACCGCCACCTTGCGTAATCATCGATTGTAATTTGAACCGCGAGCGTTGGCATTTTGCTCCTCCCTGGGTCCAACACAGCCTATCTGCCGCAACTCCAAGCTTGCAAGCGCAAAGTCAAAGCGCGGGTCGCGACCGGCGCAGCGAAGCTGACGGAACTCTCGCGGAAAGAATAGAACGCCGCAAGCGACCGCCGGTCGCACTGACATCGCGGAACGACGTTGCACGCTGACGAGTTGGTGATTTAGCCGGCAGGGGGGTGAGATTGTTTGATGAAGTTGTGGGCCGCTCGGCCCATCAGGTTCGCAGCATTTTAAAACGCTTACCTCATCCCCGGTGAGCCTAATGGGAGTTCGATTATGAATAACAGCAGGCACGATGGCCAAGTTTCACGGCGCGTGGTGCTCACCGGCACGGCGCTTGCACTCGGCTCAGCGGCAGTCGTCACGGCGGTCCCGCAAGCACGGGCGCAGCAGAAGATCAGTCAAGCGAACGCCAAATATCAGAGCACGCCGAAGGGTGACCAGCGCTGCGACGGCTGCGTCAATTTCCAACCGCCGAATGCGTGCAAATTCGTGGAAGGCGACATCAGTCCAAGCGGTTGGTGCTCCCTATTTGCGCCCAAGCCCAAATCCTAGCAATGTCAGTTGATGATATTCGGGGCTGCCTATGGAACCTTGTCTTTGATCAGTGGCTTCGCGGTAGAGGCCTGAGACAATTTGCAGGGCAACGACACAGAACCATCGACGCGGTGAGACGTTGCTCAAATGTACCGTCGTTGATGCTTGGTTATGCAAAAAGACCCGACAATA
>JBAPZR010000913.1:0-1555 GCA_049285335.1 Xanthobacteraceae bacterium
GGCGCAGGTCGGAGACCTCGGCCAGCAAACAAGCGAGGAGATCGAAGGATTCGGTCAGGAGGCGAGCCAGCGGGCAAAGGGTTGGCTGTCCGATGCCTCGGATCGGGTAACCGACGACGCGCGAGAACGCTTCCGCGACAGGGCCGAAGCAAGCCGAGGCATGGCCGAGCAGTCGAGCCAATCGATAAGGTCAAGAGCTAGCGATGTGGCATCGTCGATCAGTGATCGGGCCGGGTCGGCTTATGAGGCAGCGAGGTCGGGAGTGTCCGAGACCTACGGGCGAGTGAGCGATCCAGCAAAGCGGGCAATTTTATGCGGGGACTTCGTCCTTACTCAGAACTAGCAAGATTAGGTGAGGCCCATTGTTTCTTACGTTACCGATCATCTTGTCGACCCAAATTTTGGATGCCTCGTCGGGGCATAGCAGCATCTAGTTTTCGCGGAGATGAATGAAGGACGGCCAGGCCAGCTCTACTTCGGTTCCGCGACTATCCACGCTGGCGGATCTGTCGGCAAATTGAGGAGCTGCCGTTGGTTTCTCAGTCGCGCCTCCTCTTCAAACAGCGCATTGAGGTGAGGCTCTCGGTAGCCCTCGCGAACAAAAGAGCCGTTTTCAAGACCATAGAATAGTGAACAGACGAGCAAGGAGACACAGTATCCCACGAGGACTTTAAAATTACTCTGCGTCCCAAAAACGTAAATGATAAGGCCGCCGATTAACGTCAAGACAGCGGGCAAAACATTCCCCACAGCTGGTTCGCGGCTGAGGCCAGTCATGAAGCCTATCAAGAAACCGATGAGCGATATAGGAATGCCCGAACTGAAGTACAATGAGAAGACCGATTTTAACTGGACAATTACGCGATCTTGTGTTCGGAAAAACAGTATGGCGACAACGGAAATTATCAGGGAGAAAACAAAGTTGATAGCAAACGGGTAAAGTAGCCAATATAAGGAGAACCACGTTGGACTGAATTCGCTCCTGGTCATGATCCGTACTTTATGCCTTGTTTCAGGTGCACCCTGGGCAGCGGTCGTTATTAGTAGGGGGACGATAAGCTTCGGCAGGACCGACCGTGGGGCACATGTTCATGGCGACACATGATCGATAAAGAATCACTGCCTCGCCAGTTGCCGTACCGAGCCTCCCAAGTGCACACGGTTTCCCACAAAGTGCTGCAGTCACATCTAGCCCCTTGCCCTTTTGCACATCCGTGGCCGTCTGTGGTGGAGACTGAGCCATGGCCTGAGCATTGATCAAGATTGTTAATGTGATAGCTTGGATAATCCTGGTCATGGCCGGAGTCCCACATCTCTAACGTTTCTGCACATTACTCAGTATACTACAGACACAGCGTCATCGCCACGTTCTCGCGATGCGTCGCTCGTCGCCCTTGGCGTCTGTCAGGGCTAGCACCCTCCTTGGGTTCTATTATGGACTTCCGAGAGCGTGACGCTGATGTGGGTTATCAAGTCGGCTTTTTTGCCCAATCCCAGGAGTCGCCAGCAAACAACGGGCTTTTGACGCCTGACTCACGGTGGCCCAGCCATCGAC
>JBAPZR010000914.1:0-3380 GCA_049285335.1 Xanthobacteraceae bacterium
CACATAGCACGAACTGCGGCACCGACTTGCCGCCTGGCTCACAGAGAAATCTAGTTCGGATTAAATCCCCGTGCGGCTGCGAGAGGCTCAGCGGATGGCGGCCAACGTTGCGAAGCTGCCGAAGCTATTGCGCAAGGCTCAATCCCAGCCATCAACCCACAACCCCGCCACATAAAGAATACCGATAGCAACCGCTGCGGATGCCAAACCAACAAGTAGTCCTTTCCATTTCTTCGCAAGCGTGGGTTTGGTCGGCTCAGCCTTGTGCATTCTGAGCGCTCGTTCATCAACGGCCTTGCCGTGCTCATCTTCGATCCAAGCCATGTATCCCTTGGTTTGTTGATCCCGAACAATGTCGTGGGCGAGATCAGGGTCGTAGGTTTCGGTTTTGATGATCCAAGCGCTCATAGAGGTGCCTCGGCCGACAAAGAAAACAAAACAAGGTTGGTCAACCCGAACTTTGATTAGGATCAAACCGAACAGGCACGCCGGGTTGCGGCCAACGTGGCGAAGCTGCCGGAGCTGTTGCGGCTAATGTAGCTAAGGTATCACACAAAAAGCAGGCCCACCGAGTTCTGCGTCGGCGGGCCTTCCCGTGCTGATGGATGCCCTCGAACTACTTTTGTTTCGTGGTATCGCCCTTCATGCCGCGCCGCGCCTCACGTCGCATCTCGCGAGCGTTACGCCGTGCCTCACGTCGTTCGTGGCGAGCGTTACGCCGCGCCTCTCGTCGCTCGTGGCGACCGGCGCGCCGCGCTTGACGTCGGTTCATACCGGACGTTGCTGGAGCTGTGGTTGCTGGAGCGGTAGTTTGCGTCTGAGCCGCAGCATCTGATGTCGTCAGCACTGTGGTCGGCACGGCAAGGCCCAACGCGGCTAGTCCAATAAGGGAAAGCGCCCCTCGACGCGAAATGCTTTTTTCACTCATGTCTAATCTCCCGGTTTTTAGTCCTCCCCCGGAATACCTATTAGGGGCTCGCGCATATGAACGTCCGCTGAATGAAAAGAGACAGTGTGCGGTCGCAGCTTTCAATACATCCCGACGAGGTGCGGCGTTCGCGGCAAACTTTGCTCAGGTGCTGAATCTCTTGCGTAAATCCTGAATTGTTTGTTGCGTTTGCGTCTCGCTCAAGAAAAAGGCCACCGCGACAAAAGTCGGTGGCCCAGTTGGCTGTTGCTTTAACTCACTGTATTCCTCTCGGAACACGGCGTTCACTCAACGCAAATAACCCACCATTAGTTCCCACTCGCGTTCTTTGCGTTTCAACCCCGAACAGCAAAGCCGGCGACGAGGTGCAGCCAGGCAGACGGCTTTGCCTTTGTCGCCCGCGACGATGCCCGCCGCACCTGCCGCCCCCGGCGAAAGACCACGTTAAGGAAGCTCTAGCACGGCTGGCCGCCCTTCGGGGTACCCTGATATTTGGCGTCCGCCTGGCTGATCTTCTGTCGCGTCGACGTTGCGGGATCGCCGCTCCGCGCTCAGTGCAAATGTCGTGCCGTTGAGTGCCGTACGGCGTGAAATGCGCGGGCAGTCGTTCACAAAACTTCGAGACACTAGACCGGTTGGATGACACGGAGATTTTCCATATCATTTAACCTTCCTCCAGGTCTCTCCCTGGCAAATGAACGCTACGCAACCTTTAGATTTAAAGCGTTAGGTCCCTGCATGGTGACAACGCCGGTATAGAATTTGCCATCATCTGTTCAACAGATCGCCTTTCCATTGATTGTCTGCGGACTTGGTAGCTCCAGTCATGATCAAGGTACCGATTTTGCTGTTCCGGCGTTCGTCTTTTGCCGCTACAATTTTCGCACAAAGTTTACCGCCGCAATCGTAGAAGTTCACCTGCGTACCGGTAGATGGGCGCATCCAGATACCGTAGGGATCAAATGCACACGCGATTCCTGGCAGAGCAATCACGAACAATGTCAATGCTGCACTTCTTGTTAGCAGCGACTGCATCTATTCGTGATCACCTTCCAGCCTCCTTCGTCGCGGGGCCCTGGAGCGAAGGGCGCTCACTAGACGCACCGTGGCTAAGATTGCTCACGCCTAGGCCGCTTAGCACTTCGTAATCGTTGATCACGTAGACTTTGCGAAGCCCGAAAACCTTTAGAAGGGTGGCCGTAACGCGTCTTTTGCCATTCAAGATCGAATTCATAGTACCGCGATCAACGCCATGGCGTCTCGCAAAGGCAGCTTGGCTTCCCTCACGTTTTACCGCGGCTCTAAGCAAATGAACAATGTCATCATCATCAAGTACGCGGAGATGATCCGCTGTCCATGACGGCTTCAACCCGACCTGGTCGGGTGTTCGTCCATGGCTAGTCATGTATCAGAGCCGGTATGCCAACCAAATAACCGCAACCAATACTGACCCCCAGCATGTCACCGTGAGTGCGATGATTGGCAGTGAAGCAGCAATGGTTCTAGTCTGACTTCTTTGACGCATTGGATTGCCCCATCCAATTACAAAAACAGCCGGTCCGGGGCCACGCTTTCGCGCGCATTAGGCCAACTCGGCGGTGCATCATCCCCCGACGGACTGCCCAGCTTGGAAGCCTAAGTGAGGCAACAACAAACGCCCCAGCCCCGGTGCGGATTTCGTACTCGGGCTTGTGGGTCCTGATTGTGGCGGGGGTGGCCTTAATCTTTATTGAAGCGAGATATTTGTAAGGCGTGGCTTCCGGATCACAGACGATAAACGTATCTCAATGTAAAACCGTTGGCCGTGAGGGCGTCATGAAACGTTCGGGGCTATTGACTGCTGTTTTTGCACTAGCCATTGGTATATTGGTCGCGCTTGGAGCCAGTCCAGGCGCGGCACAGCCGCAGCCACGCGCGCACGTCTATCTGCTGCGCGGGTTGTTCAACGTCTTTTCGCTTGGTATGGACTCACTGACCGAGGAGCTGAAGCGGCGTGGTGTATACGCCACGGTCCACGGCTACGGGGAATGGCAAACACTCGCCGACCGGGCTGCTGCCGATTACAAAGCTGGCAAGGAAGCACCGATCATCCTGATCGGTCACTCGCTTGGCGCTGACGCCGTCATGGAGATGGCGGCCTATCTAGGCCGCAAGGGCGTGCCTGTTGCGATGGTGGTGCCGTTTGATGGCACCAAATCGTTCGCGGCCTCCGATAATGTCGGGCGCGTGCTAAATCTGACGCAGCGGGACTACGCCTATATGCGAGGCGGACCTGGTTTCCATGGCACGCTCGCCAATGTCGATGTCAGTTCCGATTCCAGTATCGACCACATCAATATCGATAAATCACCGCGACTGCACGCACGCGTTGTAGCAGAGGTACTTGCCGTCGTCGGCAACCACAAGGCCCCCGCCAAAAATGGAAATGCCGCTAATGCTGGGACTCTTGGGG
>JBAPZR010000915.1:0-1652 GCA_049285335.1 Xanthobacteraceae bacterium
TACGTCGGTTATCCCGCCCATTGCGTTGCGAGGGCGGGTGTCGTGCTCAGGCCTCGTCCGGTGGCACGCGCTGCGGTCCGTCATCACGCCGGTGGCAATTTAAATGGCGGCGTCAATCGCGTTGGGGTGCGGCGGTAAAGGCTTGTTTCGCGGGGGTCACGAGCCTTTGCGGCACATAGTCAACCGCGCTTTCCAAAAGATAAACTCGACCGAATAGGAGCGTCGTACAGAAGCCAGCCAGCGCAAGGCTATCAGACACCGGCAAGCCCCGCGA
Organism: Xanthobacteraceae bacterium; assembly: GCA_049285335.1. Lineage (GTDB taxonomy): Bacteria > Pseudomonadota > Alphaproteobacteria > Rhizobiales > Xanthobacteraceae > BOG-931. The sequence goes on from JBAPZR010000915.1 coordinate 275, forward strand.
GCGCATAGGCGACTCCGCGCCGCGATCTGACGGGTTATTTGGCGCAGCCCGACCGGCGCGCACAACGTCAACGCAGTGCCAACTCTCGCGCAAATGGCAGCACGTGAAACTAGGGCCTAATAGGGCCGACGCGGTGCCAATTACTGGCTTTGTTTCATCTAGACCAAGCGCATCGAGCGGCGCTTCATCTGCGGAAAAACGATCACGGACTTCCGTGAACCGCAGGAAGCGCCACAGCCGGCGGCGTGATTCCGTCGGAAAAGTGGAGTTGGTCGTGCGCGAGAGGTGCCGCTTGTGGGGCCAGAATCTCGAAAGGTCTTTCCCGGTGTATCGGAGACGCCGAAACCAGGCTCCTTCCGGCGGCTAGGAGCGCCAGCAGGAATGCTGTGGCGGCCATAAGGTAGAACACGCCGTCGATCGCGAAGCGTTTCATCACGCCCATGCCGATGATCGGCCCGAGCACCGACCCAAGCCCGCTCACTAGAATGAGGCGGCCGCTCACAGCGACGATCCTATCGCCCGGCATGCGGTCGAGCGCATCGGCAACGCAAACAGGGTAAAGGGTCGACATGAAGCCACCGAGTAGAGCCGCGGTCGGCAGGATCACCGGAAGCGTGCGCGGCAGCTGGACCAGCGCGACTGCCGCGCCGGCGAAGCCGGCGCCGAGAGCTGCCAGTACGATGCGCCGGTCGAAGCGGTCTGAGAGCCGGCCGACCGGCACCTGGAACGCTAGGCCGCCAAGCACGACCGCGAGCATAAACAATCCGATTGTCGTGCGTCCGATGCCCTTGCCTTCCATCCATGCCGGAACGAGTGCGTAGAACGCGCTGGCGATGAGTCCGCTCAGCGCGGCGCCGACGACTGCGAGGGGGGCCGCCCTGGTAAGCTGGCCGTAGGGCAAGGCAGCAGCGGCTGTCACTTGGGGCGGCTCGGCTCGGGTTGCACTCACCATCACCAGCGCCACGGCGAAAAGGGCAATGATGGCATTGAACGGTGCCGCCGTTTCGATCCGTGCCCGGCCGATCATGAGCTGTCCGAGTGCAAGGGCAATGAACGTGCCGACCATGTAGACCGAGAAGATGCGTCCCCGCTCCGACGGCTGGGCTTTGGCATTAAGCCAACTCTCGGTCGTGACGAAGATCCCGGCGCAGCCGAACCCGACGATCGTGCGTAGGACCAGCCAGGGCAGCGGTGCTACCAAGAGCGGCATCGCCGCCGTCGCGGCGACGACCAAGCCTGCGAAGGCCGCATAGGCTCGGATGTGGCCAATCCGCTCGATAATCCGTCCGCTTCGCACCGCGCCGACCGTAAACCCTGCAAAAAAGCTGCTGAGCACCAGGCCGGCCAAAGTCGTGTCGAAGCCCTCGAGTGCTACGCG
>JBAPZR010000916.1:0-2488 GCA_049285335.1 Xanthobacteraceae bacterium
AAATTTCGCGTTCTGGGCTGGATGCTTGTGTTGGTGCTTTATCTAACGGCGACATTCTGTTTGCTACAAGGCTTGAACGCTCTTCGAATTTTCTTCCACTGGGAACAGTGGGAAGCCTATTTTGGCACGTCGCTTTAGGTGACATCGCAACAACTCATCTTTTTACGAGCGGACGACCAACGTCTGCTACTGATGCTAAAGCGAACACCGCGCGACCGCTGGCAGAAAATTAGTGTGCAAAAGTCGCGAAGCGAGCTCGTCGGCGCGGGTCGGTGATCAATGGCTGACTCGAGCGAAGCGGCTCCTCGAAGCGCTATGACCCAGGCCACAGAGTATCAGTTCAGGGTGTGCTACCAGCAGATAAGCAGTTAACTAAGTCTCTCATTCGTTTCTCTGAGAGCCGAATTCTCTGATAGTCCCAGTTCGACAAATAGAAAGAGACAATGAGACAAGCCGACGATATACTGGCGCGGCTGTTAGCGTTTTTGCTGCTGGGCTATATCGCGCTTACGGCTCGCGAAGTCTTCGCTTTCTTCTTTGTCTGGTAGCGGCGGTGAAGGATTTGGCCGCTCGCTCAGAAGTCGCCTTGCCTTCTCGCCGTTTGGCTCTGGTCCACTGCACCGCTTCATCGGCTCTCGGCCGCGAGGCCGCACAAATTCAACATGGATGCAATCGAGAGGCAACTGCGCGAGCTTCAGCGTTGCCGTCAGCCGCCCCAATTTGTCGGCTTAACCTCCAAAGAGCCTTGCGAAATACATGCGTGCCAGTGCCAACGTCGCGGATGGCAAGTTTGTCGCTAACTTTCGCAGGCCGCGCTTTGACGTTGTGAAGGCTGCACTCGATGATGAAATCGCAATTAAAACCTACTTCAGACGCGGCCAAATGGAACTACTCGGCTTGCGCCCAGGACCTTTGCTGATGAGGTTTGCAGCCATTGTTTCCGAACTTCACTTTGTCGATTTCTACGCAACGTTTTTATCGCGGAATTAGCAAGTAACGTCGAATCGGTTTCGCCAAGCTTCAGGAGCGCCATCAAACAGCGTGCCAATTGGGATCGCTTCTCCGAAGCTTCCAACCCACCCAGCATCGGATCAAATTCGACGAATGCCCAAGCTTTCTCGAATGCCATGCTTAGAACTTCCGTTTCTGCGGAATCGAAAAAGTCTCGACCCAAATTAAGAGGCGTGGTGGTCGTCATCACAGTCCCCTCGCGATATTGCTGCCTGCCATAGGTGGTCCGTTTGTCAGATTGGCGAGCGATTGAAATAGCAATGCAGCTGCAACAGTAATTCATGAGGCGCTGTGAATTTGTGTAGGCAATGTGACCACGCTGGAAAATCTTGCCAACCCCAAAGGGCCACCGCACACCTTATATCGCGCGATCCGCTTCAAAGAAACGAGCGTAGAGCGTAGACCACCAGGTTGGAAATCAACCACACCGGCGGTGCCGCACAACAAAATGCGAGAATGACCGAAGCCGAAACGCGCACCATCGGCCGTTCATTTACGACGTTTGATAAATAAGTCATGACGCTCCCAGCGATCTTGTGGTTTGCGACCTGACCATTTCGAGGTCAGGTTCATGGGTCCATCACATGGACGGATAGGCGCATTATCTAAAAGTATAAGTGCACTGTGAATCTCCAAAATGTTTGCACTTGTTTTGCCAAGTTTGGCCACAAATCAACTAGCGCTCAAATTTTTTGCTCGATTTGGCTCTGGCATTCAATCCGATAAGCATTTTTTCTTTTCTTTGAGGTTCGATGCGGCTACAAGGCCTCCCTCTAACGTGAAGGAGAAACAATGGCTAAACGAAACGGAAAACGACGCGCCTGGACATCAGAACATGTTCGCACATTAAAGGCGCTTGCTCGAAAGAAGACGCCCGCTGCAAAGATTGCTGGTGTGCTAAAGCGGACCGAAGGCGCAACGCGGCAAAAGGCCTTTAGCCTCGGACTGTCTTTGGAATCGCGCTTGTAGTCAGAAAGAAATTTGTCCAATAAGCCCCGCTAGGCACTCGGCAAGCGTTGTCAGTCGCGCGCTGTGGCCCCGGTCACGGCGATGTTACGGGGGAGGAGCGGATGAGAGTACGACTGTCCCCGGAAACCCAGCCGAAGATTCTCCAACTCGATTTTCGATGCTTGAAGTCGGTGGGTTGAAGCGCTTGAACTGACGCGCGAGGTCGAAGAGGCGTTCCGGATTAAGCTGCCGGACCAGTTTTCACGTTATGCAATCAAGTTGATGGGGCTCGACCAGCCTTGATGCCCGTCGGCCTGCGTGGCGCGGAGGTAGGTCGGCAGATCGGCGCCTCCGTTGAGTGCCAAAAGCGGGCATCGCACAATTCAACCTCTGGGCGGATCGAAGATTTCGGCTTCAAACCCCGCCAGCCTGATCGCTCAGTGCAGATATTGTTGTTCGGGTATCAAGAAACAACGATTTACGGGGACCTTTCCCCGTTATAAAATCGGGGTCGCTCTCGTCCAGAGAG
>JBAPZR010000917.1:0-1674 GCA_049285335.1 Xanthobacteraceae bacterium
TCGTAAGCGAGGGTGACCTCGTCCATCGCTCTGAAATCTCAACCGAGCGGCAGCGCCCATGGTGGCTAGTCCTGATGGCGCGGGATGGAGGTCTGGCTGCGGAGTATATCAAAGCACATGCCAACCGAGTGGACGATATCATGACTCGGAACGTTATTACCGCAGCGCCAGATACACCACTGCAAGAAATCGCGGAAAAACTGGAGAAATACCGAATTAAGCGTCTGCCCATTGTCCGTTACAAGCAGCTCGTTGGAATCGTTAGTCGGGCGAACCTCGTGCAAGCGTTAGCAACTAGCGGCAGCAAACTAGATATTCCGCTGTCCGATGCCACGATACGTGAAAACCTTATCATGCACCTGAGGGAACAAAGCTGGGCGCACATGATGCCTCTCAATGTGACCGTCAACGGCGGAGTAGTAGATTTGTGGGGGTACGTAGAATCGGATACTGAACGCAAGGCTATTCGTATCGCAGAAGAAGGGATGCCAGGGGTGCGAGGCGTGAACGATCACATGACCGCGCAGCCGTGAACGGGCCACGCAGGAGCTACGCGGTGCAGCAATAACCGCGTCAGGAGCGCATTCGGCCGGCATGAGTCGGCACGACAATACCGGGCATAATAGCGCTTCGGCTATAAACGGGCTTAGCCGCATTGCTGTCGCTAGAGCGAATTTCGGCTGGGTTGAATGGGGATTCCCTGACAGGCGCGCATGGTTGAATCTAGCGGCATTGATTCGGGTCGTGGAGGGCGGATCAATGCCGAAGCCATGCTCCTTGGAGTTACGCGAGCGAGTTGTAAACGTGGTTGAATCAGGCGCGTCACGACGCGAGGCGGCTGAGTGGTTCGACGTTAGCCCCAGTTTGGCAATCAAATGGATGCAGCGCCGCCAGGCGACGGGAAGCATCGCTCCTAAACCGAGTGGGGGCAGCATCTCGCCGCTGGAAGCGCAAGCGGCCTTTTTGTTTGCGCTGATTGCTCGGCAGCCAGACCTGACGCTCGATGAAATCGTCGACGCTTTCCTCGAAGTTTTGGTGTAAGTCAGGTTGGTGGACGAGAGAACTAGAATGGCGAAAACCCCAACTTCGATACAAGGTCACGGGCCAACAATCGGCGCCATTGACCCTTGGGCACCCTCATCCGGGCGAATACACCAACTGCTTTCGGACGATGAACGCGCTCGGCTCGCGGTTATGTCCGCGATTGTGCGGTTCAAGAAGCGGGAGATTATTTACCGGGAAGGGGAGCCCGCCAAAGCAGTTTTCAACATCAACACGGGAGTTGTAGGAGCATATAAAGTAACACCTGATGGTAGGGAACACATCAGTGCTTTCCTATTCGCAGATGACCTTTTCGGCTTGTCCGCCGAAGGGACGTACACGAACTCGGTCAAAGCAATAACGGCCGTCACCGCGTATCGGCTACCGACCGATGCGCTGCGCAGCCGCCTTTCCAAGGATGCCGAGTTGGAATTTCATGTTATTTGTAAACTGTGTCAGGAACTGCGACAGGCGCAACACCACGCCTTTATGCTCAGCGAGAAAAGAGCCGTTACTAAGCTCGCGATGTTCTTGCAACTCATCGAACAACTCCAAATTGCTAAAGGCCAGCAAATCGCCGAAATATATCTGCCGATGGACCGCTCGGACATCGGCGAGTACGTCGGTATGACG
>JBAPZR010000918.1:0-2702 GCA_049285335.1 Xanthobacteraceae bacterium
TTGTTAGGTACCAGACGAAGACAGGCTGGTATTTTCTACTCGGTGCCCGCTGCGGTGTCATGTTCGACAACTTGTGTGGTCGTGGCGACTGCCACGACATCCTGACAGTCCAGACAGAGCCACTTGCCGTTGATTCGCTCGACATATCGTTTTTTGCCGCAACGGTCACAGCACGCTATTTTCGCGTACCCCATCTTTGTCCCCTTACTTACGTAGGCTGGGTGACGATGAATAGCCGCGCGATAGCAGTTGCGTAAGCGGGAAGCGCCGATCAGCCGTAGACTTCTTCGACGTAAATGTGGACGACGGGATCGCCATTAGGCTTATGCTGGGGAACGGTCACGACGCCGACGCGACCTTTCATGGTTTTGCCGTGAACAACATCGCGCACCCAACCCGCGTTCTTTATTTGCTCCTCACGCGTCGGGAGGCCGCGCCAGAACACCTCAAGCTCTATCTGCTGATCGCGAAGGGTCGAATAGAGTTGGTCGACCTTGATGGGACACTTCAACAGTGCTTCACGCATCCGCATGAAGAACTCGAATTGGTCGCCCTTGCCCTTTGCGAGCGCGAATGAGCGCCAACCGATCCGTTTCTGGTATGGAAGAATCGTTTTCCACCCGCTCCTCGATCATCCGTTCCCAATCGTCGAGGTCATCGGCCGGAACGGGTTTGACGTTCTGTGCCCGGGTAGCTGGTCCAGTAACTTCTTTCCCGATCAGGCCCATCAGTACTTCAGCCAAGGATGGCGGGATTTCGGTCAAATAGACCGACTGAAGACCATTTCCGTTTGGTTGAAGCGGCGAATACCTTGCCGGCAGCAGGGGACGAAGAACTACAATGTGATCCTTGGGTCGTATCTTGTTTTCAAGCTCCGTGAACCTGACCGTCACTTTCCAGCCAATGTTTTCCCAGTTTTGTCCGGCTGCCCCGAACTCGGCTGGTTTCGGGTTCTCCCAGCAATACGATTGAGCAACACCAACAGCTGCAATGCGGGTATCAATGAAGGAGAAGACTAGATCACCCGGCGCGACCTCGCGCATGGACTCGTAGAACGGATTTCTCGCTCCGTTTGCATTTCTTTTGGGTGACCAGAGGTAGCCACCCTGAAGCTCATGGCGGTACGTCTGGTTTTGGTTGACCCACCAATAGCGCACTGAATGTCGAAGCCCCTAGGACCACTGGCAAGCCTATCCGATGATCTGGCCCTCTGGATACCCGTGTGGAATTGCAGCATGGGGATGCCTTGCGGCCACTTTCTGTGGCTTGTTTTGTAACGCCCGCGACTTTTTCACGGGAAGCCGCGCGTTCTGCACGCCAAACCGGCTTTTTTCCTCTGACCGCATCGCGGCTAGCCGTTGAAACGATATGCGATAGGCCGAGTTTAACGATCATACGGCCGAGGGGACGGACATCTCAGCAGACAGAAGCAGGCTAGCACATGACAGAGAACCGTTATGCTAAACAACGGGTCGCAAGCGTTGCCGGTGATTTGCCAGAATCCGCTGTAGCCGCAAAAGGCACGGCTGATTCATTTCGAAACGCTTTCAGGGACATAATGGAGAGCCAGCCCTATACGGCAGTCATCATCGCATTCGGGCTTGGGTGGCTGTGGGGGAGGATGCACCAGCCATTTTAAGAGCGACTCAAGAGCGACCTCACGTGATCGAAGGCAGCTGTGACCGCTTGCTTGAGTTGCACGCGCCGCACGCTGTCCAGTTCCCCCGGCGTTCGCGAAGACTCTTCGACGAGCGCCGCAAGTTCATCCAGATCTTGCGGGGTGACCGTCCCCATCATGATCAGCGGAATCGTGTTGGCGATGCCCTCCTGAGCGTCGGCGGTTCCGGGCGCGCTCGACGTCGCCAGCCAGTCGGTCGCAGCGCGCAATGCTTCTTTGGCGTCGAACTCGGTGAGCGGCATGCGTAGGGTGCCTCCAAAGTCCGGATCACTCTTTTGCGTGCGCTGCGATTAGGCACCGACGCGGCTCACGATGCAAGAACGAAGAGCGGACAGGCCACTTGGACTCGACCCCCGGTGGCTTTCTCTTTGGTGAGACTCAAAACGCTACGTATTACACTAGAATCCGACGACGAATTGGGAATCGAGACGAGTGGAAAACTGGAAGCCAATACACAGTGCGCCCAAAGACGGCACTCCGATACGTATAAAAGCCGCCGACGGCTCGCAGAAAATAGTTGTTTGGTCTCATTGGCACAGCGATTGGGTAATTGGCCGTCGGTCGCCGAAGGAGCACGAGCGCGCCTTATTGCTCGCGTGGGGATCTAATCCAACCCTTTGGAAGCGAGTCTCTTGACTCCTAGGAAGTCCCAGGGTTCGCATTCACGACCTCCGCGACGGGTCCCGTAGCGATCCGCGGCGCAATGCCACCCAGCGACGATTAAAATCTCAACGCCGCGCGACGAGCCAAGGGCGGCCGATCATGTGGTCACCACGGCCTGAGCTGATGCAGGACCGGCGTTGGGTAGGACTCGAGCATGGGCGATAGTCGCGACGGACGGAATAACCACATCTGTAAAGGGCGCTCGGCAGGCGCGCATCTTGGCCATCCGAGCCTCATCTCCAGGTCTACCCATCCGTCCCCCTTTTCATTGCTGTTGGTCTCCTGTTTTTCGCGACGCGATTACGCCTGCAATAAATTCACGAAGCCGTTTTTCTAACAACGGGCGGTGTTATTCCCCCAA
>JBAPZR010000919.1:0-2127 GCA_049285335.1 Xanthobacteraceae bacterium
GCCCTGGTCAGTCGAGGACATTGGCACCGCCTACGTCGTGAAAGACGGCGGCGGCAGAAGCTGGCCCACATCTATTATGAGGAAGAGCCGGGCCGGCGATCGGCGGCGAAGATGCTTACAAAGGATGAGGCGCGGAGGATCGCGGCTAACTTTGCCAAGCTGCCCCGATGCTCCTCACGCGTTTCATCGGCGATGCTGGTGAGTGGCTCACGAGTTCAGCAAAGGGCGCGTTGGGCCGGCGGGAGCGAGCAACTGTTATGGGTGAGGCGGTAGTTGCGGTGGTGTGGGCGCGCGCGGCGACGCCGCTGCCACCGGCTTGGGCTTGTGCGCGAGGACAGCAGTTGTTGGCGGCGGAGGCTCCGGGATTTTAATAAGAATTTCCGAGACGGTTCCCTGTAGCATATCAATCTCGCGCATCATCTGGACTTGCGTTTCCCGTAGCACGCCGAGATCAACCGCTATCTGATGCATCTGCTCCGGGTCGACGGTGCGGGCGATGGGCGCGTTCGGCGTGACCGCCGCCGGCGCAGTTTGCGCAACAGGCGCGGTTTGTGAGGAAAGCGTGGGCTTCGTCCAACCAAGCTGCTGAACCCAGCTCGCGATCATCTGCTTGGCCGCCGGCGACCAGCCAAGTTCCGGCGCCTTTGTTGCGATTATCTGCTTGGTTGCCTCGCCGTAAGATTGCCAAGCCAACGTGCCTGCAATACCAATACAAATCGCGATCAGGAAGCGGACGAACCCTGTTGAGCCTCGCCTTTTCATCTCGCTTTCGCTCGTAGGTTCAAGATTTTTGAGAATGTCACGCAGTCCTTTGTTAGACCATTGAAGCATATCATCAGAACCCGCCATAGCACGGGGCGACTGGCGGTCACTAAGTTCTATCTCGGGGCCATTTCATCAGCAGGGCTTATCGAACGTTCCCGACTTCGCCGAGTTAACTAGGGACTGGGTGGTTACGATTTCAGGAGCTTTACCGCCTTTATTGCGGCTCTTTCGTGGTCGATGGTTACAGGTTAGTGCGGGTGAGTGTCATTTTAGGGAGAGGGACATGGCGTTGTTTGCTAAAGAAGCTAAGTCACATAACGATCGAATCGTCGCGTCTACGCAGGAGGAAATCAGCCGCCTGGCGCGTGACCGTGATCCGCGGCATCCGGATGCGGCCTCCTCAATTAGCGCGGGCCTTTCGATTGTCGGCAAGATTGTCGGACACGGCTCGGTGACTGTCTTTGGTCACGTCGATGGCGAGCTACGGGCCTCGATCGTTGTGATCGCTAAGGGCGCAGAGATGGCGGGTGACGTGTTTGCAGAGGAAGTGACGATCAGTGGCCACGTTAAGGGCAGCATCCATGCCAACCGCGTAAGGCTAGGTGGCACTGGCTTCGTTGAGGGCGATATTTTCCATCGAACACTAGCGATCGAAGAAAACGCGCGATTCGAAGGAGCGTCGCGACGAAACGAAAATGCAATCGATGCGCAGTCGCTCGTTCAAATCAACGGCTCCCAGACTCGGGCCACGTCGATTGGCAGCAACGGTATGGGCAACGGCGCATCCGACAGTCTCAGTTCGTAAGCGTCTCTCAGGATTGGCTCGCCAAAGCCAAATAGATCGCATCAGCGGGCCGGGCGTGCGCTCCGTCACGTCCGGCCTCTTTCATTTTACCACGCGCGGCCATGAGCGTGGCACCCGGGGATTTGCAGCATCGGAAGACGCGAATGTCGCAGTCTGCGTTACACCGGGAACAGAGTTAGCCTTTGCTCACAAGGTTAAGCGGCTGCCGGCTAGATTGTGGGCGTGGCAAGGCCAAGAGACCGAACACACGACAGCGATCTTTCGACAGATCAACAAAGAAAAGATGACAGCTTAGCCTGTTCTTGCTGCAGTGCATGAGTCTGCTTTCGGGGGTAAAGCGGACATCGATCGAACCTAATGAAATGTCCGCTTATGACCCAAAGCCTTTCAGGCAGGTGTCCCAGCTTTAGAATAACGGCTTCGCGAATTTATTGCAGTCGTAATCGCGTCGCGAAAAACAGAAGACCAAACAGCAACGAAAAAGGGGATGGATGGGTAGACCTGGAGATGCGGCTCGGATGGCCAAAATGCGCTCCCGCCGAGCGCCCTTTACAGAT
>JBAPZR010000920.1:0-1811 GCA_049285335.1 Xanthobacteraceae bacterium
AACACGTCCTTGCCGCCACCATCCGGTTGAATGAAGCCGAAACCTCTTCGGTCATCGTAGAATTTCACGGTGCCCTTGTGCATAAAGCTATCCTTTCGCTGATATAGGTGCACTTGAACCCAAAGCGCGCGGTTGCGCACCTTGGATTCGAATCTCGATTTTTGGAGGGGTCTGAACGCGCGCCTGGGCATTCAGCAAAGGCGAAACGGCCCGATTGTCCGGCCAAAGTCGATTTTAGACCCTAAAAGATGAGCGTGACGTGAGCAAGACAAACTTCGAGAACGAGCCCGGCCGGCGATCGACGGCCAAGATGCTCACGAAAGACGAGGCGCGAAGAATTGCGGCGAACGCGGCGGCTGCCGGGGCTACTCTGCAGTGAAGATACAAAAGATCGGTCGGAGTCCGGTCGGGCTTGAACCGACAATCTCCGCGCTCCAATTCCCTTGCAGTTTAACGACCAGCGCGGCGCTCTATCCAGTTGAGCTACGCCCGTGTGCGATACATACCGGGCGATGAGCCAGTGCCAAAGCGTCGCCATAGCGTTATCACCCGTAAAATCCAAATGGATGCGTGGGCGTTGCCCAAAAACCACACAACAACAGCTCATCAAATTTATCCACAGCGGTCAAATTGCATGAGCTCGAATTTAGATGCTGAAATATCTGGGGCAGGCCGTTGGGGTTAAGAGGTTCCGATGACTGATCAGATTTCAGAAAGGCCAGCAGTTGTTCCTTATGCGCCGAAAGAGAAAAGCACGGTTTCAGAAGCCGAAATAGTAGACCGCGCAGGGAATGCCATCCTGGGGTTGGTTGGTCGGGCGGCTGACGCGGCTGCGGCTGACCTCCAAGAGGCACGGGAAGTCGCTGGGAAACTTGCAGACCAACTAAGAGCAACTCACGAACAGCTTCGAGCTGCTCACGATCAACTTCGGGCAGCCCACGACCAGATAGATGATCTCAAGGCGGATGTCAGACACTATCAAGATCGGACTAATCGTGCCGAGAAATGGCTGCAGCAAATTTCGTCGGAAATCGAGCAAAGGTTTTTTGATGCGACCGGGCGGCAGCCACTCATCCAAGCGCAGGTCGAAATGACAGCCCGCAATGCCGCTCAGCCAATCAGCACGCGCCATCAAAAACACTGAGGCGAGCCCAGCTTCGTTCCAGCGTTCTCCAGCTCGCGTTTCGCGGTCCACGAACTATGTCTTCGCGCTCTTTTCGGATTGGCCGTTCGGTCACTGGGCTCGGACTGTTTGCGATAAAGCCAATTAAGCGAGGAGTCTACATCGCGACCTATCGCGGCCGGCGCATTACCACTGAGGAAGCTGATCGGCGTGAGGCGCGCGGTGCCAAATATCAGTTCGAGCTCAACAAGAGGTGGACCATCGATGGCTCGCCGCGATGGAACGTGGCCCGTTACATCAATCATTCCTGTCGGCCGAATGCAAAACCGGTCGGACGAAGGGGTGGGATAGTGATCGTGGCACTACGCCGAATCGAGCCGGGCGAGGAAATCACTTACGACTATGGGCGCCAGTATAGGGAGTACTTTTTAGAGAATGCTGGTTGCCGTTGTGCAGCATGCCGCAGAAAGAGCGCTCTTCGTCGCAGGAGAAATCGCCGCCGCAAACCGACAAAATAAACTGAGTGTCCATCGACAGACGATGTCCGCTTTGGGTCAAAAGCAGACATCGGCGCTTGTCCGCGTAATGTCTACTTTACCCCCGAAAGCGGACATCGCTAAGCAAGTTTTGCATGTCCGCCATTGAAGCCGCCTAGCACGCTAAGGTGACAAGGTGGCACCTAACGGTG
>JBAPZR010000921.1:0-1567 GCA_049285335.1 Xanthobacteraceae bacterium
CATGAGTGCACCACCTTTTTTGGCGGCATCGCGCCAATGGTCGTGGGCGAGCCTGACCGCGGCCATTGGCTTTGCCCAAACCAATCTAATCAAAAATCAGGTATCTGCCCCATTTCCTAACTTCCGGTGAAAGGCCGGGCATATCGCGAGTGCGACTTTAAACACAGCTCCATCATTGCCAACGAGTTATCGCGCAATGGCGGTCCTTCGCCGAACTGCTGATGTCCGTTCGGGGGTAAATCGGACATCGGTCGGACTTGCCGGAATGTCCGCTTATGGCCCAAAGGAGACAGGTCAGTTCCAAACGGCGTGCGCAACAATAAATTGCGATCATTGCAGTTCCGTCGTCCCCCGCATCGGCCTTGTAGGTAGGTCGTCAAAGATCCAGTATTCGAAGAAATCTAGCCCCAATCCGACGGGAGGAGCTCCATGCACTACAAGGCCAAAAGCATTGGCGCACTACACGTAGCTCTTGGTGGCTTGCCTGGTCACATGCCGATCGAGACAGAGCCGGGCGTTGCCGTGTCCGCAAAGACCGTTGACGAACTGCGGAAGATAACATCGTGGCCCGAGAATTTGGTGATCATAACGCCAAAGGAAAACTATGCCGAAAGCGTAGTAAAAGTGAGCAAGCTAAGTGTCGCCACTCATTACCCGCCGAAACGGTAGGGTGGCGTTGGCTCGCCGCTAACATTCTCCTTTCCGCTCGAATCGCAACCGCAGCCGCCTTTGTCGCATGTCGAATGTTTACCCCGAATCAATACAAATATTCCGGTTGAACTAGCCAATGATCTGCGGCCTGCTCAATGTCATTGCCGGCAGCGTTGGGTGAAGCCATGCAGCGGAAAATAATAATCTCGTGCGCGGTGACCGGCTCGGCCGACACGCCTGGCCGTAATCCGGCAGTGCCCGTGACGCCGGAGCAGATCGCCAATTCAGCGATTGACGCGGCTAAGGCGGGCGCCGCCATTGTGCACATCCATGTGCGCGATCCAAAAACTACTAAGCCAAGTATGGAAACTGCGCTTTACCGCGAGGTCGTTGAACGGATTAGATCAAGCGGTACCGATGTCCTCATCAACCTGACCACCGGGCCGGGCGCCCGCTTCACGCATGATGATACTGACCCCTCGAAACCGGGTCCAGAGAGCGTGCTCAAATCACCCGAAGAGCGCGTGCGTCACGTCGTCGAACTCAAGCCCGACATTTGCAGCCTCGATATGGGTAGCCTCAATATGGGCGACCGCGTGTTTGTGAACACGCCCAAGCACCTGCAGGCGATGGCAGCTGCGATCAAGGACACTGGCGTAATGCCCGAACTTGAAGTGTTCGAGACCGGCCATCTGCTTCTCGCCAAGCGCTTCATCGAAAAGGGCTTCGTTAAGCCACCTGGGACGTTCCAGATTTGCCTGGGTATCTCCTGGGGTCAGCCGGCAACCTCCGAGGCGATGACCTATATGCGAAGCCTACTGCCACCGGATTCCCCTTGGTTCGCCTTCGGTATTTCGCTGCATCAATTCCCGATGGTGGCTCAGACAATTCTGCTTGGCGGACATCCGCGCGTTGG
>JBAPZR010000922.1:0-2393 GCA_049285335.1 Xanthobacteraceae bacterium
CGTAACCAGCGGCACGCTCGATCTGGGTAATGATTGGGTAAAGTGCGCTATCGGTATGTTGCTGGGAGCAGAAGTAGCGCAGTCGCCCATGCGGTTCACCTGCGAGCCGTTCCAAGAGCCCCGCTATAAGCCGAGATTTACCTATCCCCGGTTCGCCTGAAAGAAGAACGATCTGACCTTCGCCGCTTTTCGCCCGCGTCCAGCGTCGAGTCAGTAGCTCGAGTTCCTCTTCCCGGCCTACAAGGTCAGTAAGATCGCTTGCGTGGAGCGCTTCGAAGCGACTTTCGATCGACCTTGGCCGCACGACGGCCCATGGCCGTGTGGGGCTCGCGATGCCCTTAAGGTCCTTCGACCCAAGGTCCGCGAAATCGAAGAGATTACCGAGCAGTCTTCGAGTACTTTCGGCAATGACAACTTGGTTCGGCTCGGCAATGCCTTGCAGCCGCGCCGCGAGGTTCGGCGTCTCTCCAACAATGCCGCGCTCTCGAGCGTCTCCCGATTCAATCAGGTCGCCAACGATGACCAGCCCAGTTGCGATGCCAACGCGACTCTGCAGGGGAGCATCTGATTTGAGGGCAGTCACCGCAGTGATCAATTCCAGTCCCGCGCGTACTGCCCGCTCGGCATCATCCTCATGAGCTTTTGGATAGCCAAAATACACGAGCACCCCATCTCCAAGATACTTCGCAACGTACCCTCCGAGACGGCGTACGACCTCAGCGATGCATTTTTGATAGGCCGAAATGACCTCGCGTAGATCTTCCGGGTCCATGCGGGCGGAGAGTGCAGTTGAGCCAACCAGGTCCGAGAACAGCACTGTGACCTGGCGGCGCTCGGCAGTGTCCGCCATTCGCGGCGCCGTAGTTGGTGCAGCTACCTCGGCAACCGTGGGCGCGCCCTTCTCGACGCCTCGGAGATCGGCAATCGCACGCAACAGCTTTCGGCGATGCCCGAGCGACGTAACCCCAATCTTTTCAAGGTCTTGATCGGTCAGTTCACTCAGAATGGCAAAATCAATGTCGTTCTCAGCAAAATGCTGAACGTACTCCTGCATACTTAGCTGTTTGAGCCAGTCAGCAACTTGCAGCATCACAGCCCGCCGGAATGACTTTCGTTAAATTTAAAAGCCGCAGGAGTGTTCATCCTGCTCGTAGAAAGATTGTAGCTCTTCGGCAATAAAAACGGCATCACACTCCGATTAGCTCGTCGGCGCTGACGATAAGCGTTTGCGGAAGGGTGAGGCCGAACGCTTTTGCGGTCTTGAGATTAAGAACTAGCTTGAATTTCGTCGGCTGCTCAACGGGAATATCGGCAGGCTTGGCGCCCTTCAATATTTTGTCGGTGTAGGCCGCAGCGCGGCGGAAGAAATCGGGAAAGTCCTGTCCATACGACATCAGAAATCCGAATGGCGTTTCTTCCCCAATGAAACATATTCCCGGCAGGTGGTGTGCCAGAGCCGATGCCCCGATACGCGCCCGTAGATTAAACAGCAGTGGTCCGAGTGTTAGTGCGAAGCCATCCGCTCGATCAGCGACCATTTTTTCAAACACTGGCTCAACGTCATCAGGTGCCGATATCTCAACTGGCCACAACGAAATTCCCAAGTCCCGGGCCGCTTTATCGTAGGTCGTAATTATACGTTCTTTGAATGGATAAGCTGGCCAGACGATGAGGGCTATACGCAATAGGTTCGGCACCGCTTCCTTCAACAATGCCAAGTGCTTTCCACTTAAGTCGACTGCCATCAGCGACAGGCCAGTTGCATTCCCGCCCGGGTGCGCCAAACCTTCAACAAGCCCGGCGCCAATTGGGTCCGCTACGATGACGAACACGATTGGAATGGTACCGGTGAGCTTTTTGACGTCGACAGCACCGATGGATGTCACCGCGATTATGGCGTTGGGTCTTAGGTCGACCAATTCCCGCGCCATTGTCTGGAACCGATCGGGATTTTCGGCAGGAAAACGATGTTCTAAATGAATGTTTTTTCCTTCGACATAGCCAAGATCGTTGAACGCTTTCACCAGAACGCTCATATAAACGTCTTCTTCTTCGGCGCTGCCTGCGTGCCAGAGTACGCCAACGACAGGAACTCTGTTCGATAATTGTTGTGCGTGCGCAGACAGTGGCCAGGCCGCAGCCGCAGTGCCGAGAAGGGTAATAAAGGTGCGTCGCCTCATTCGGTCCCCAACCTCCTCAGCAGTTTATGACTCCGGCAATCCTGCCTTTCGCAAACCTCCGGCGATGCGCTGAAACTCGTTGAGGAACACCGTGTTTTCGGACCACCCGTTGCCGTCCTCTAACCAGCGAGCAACTGTATAGCCGCGCCTCATGCGCTGAAGCTCTGCCACGGCAGCCTGGGCTTCGCTCTGCTGCCCCATCCACGCGTAGCT
>JBAPZR010000923.1:0-2394 GCA_049285335.1 Xanthobacteraceae bacterium
AAGGCCGCCCGAAAGATTGTTCCACCTCGTCTTCGAATCCCATAGTGGAAGGGCCTTAGTGCCGAGTCCGAAGAGAAGCGCGAGCCCGCGAGCTTCATCAACGCTGCAGTGGCGGATACGTCTGAAAAGCGCTTGACCCGGAACGGCCGATTAGAGAAGCGGACATCGGAACTGGCCCGTGTCACCCTTAGCGTAGTAGCACCGGCAACTTGTCGATGTTCGCCGCGATCCGTCGCGCTTCGTCGCGCGTGAGCAGCTTGGCCGCCGCTCGGCGGCCGGGCTCGTCCTCGTAACAGAAATAGCCGAGCTGTTAGCTGCGCTCCAATTCGCGTTTGGGCTGGCGTCATGAACTGTAAGAGAAATTGAAATGAGTGAACTTTTGTTTGGAACCGTAAAGTGGTTCGATCCCACCGATAGGGGTTACGGTTTCGTAGTGCCAGAACAGCCAGACGGCGGTCGGGATCATTTTGTTTCATATTAGAGAGGTCGACAATGTATGAGAGCGATCCGTGGATTTCAGGCGTTTTGAAATTTTTCAACGGCAGCTTCGGTTTCGTCAAAGGCGGCGATGGCGTAGACGCCTATTTGAGTGAGCGCATTGTTTCCAAGGCTGGCCTCGATCCAAGCCAATTGCCGGATGGCAAGCGCGTGCGCTTCAAAGTCGTCCCTGCTGAAAAGTTACCGCGCATTGTCATGATCGAGGTATTGCGATGAATGCATTCGTGCTTGGTGCCGTACTCGGCGCTGTCGCCGTGCTGGTGCCATTACTGATCCGTCTTCATCAAGCTAGCTTTTGCCCGTCATGATCACGGACGACGAAGGCCGCGTCGATGTCCTCGATCAACCAGGGCGGCGGGAAGCGGCGGCCCAATCAGATCGCCTGTTTCGCGACGTCCAATCCCCATTTTAAGTCTTCGGCGTTCATCGCCGGGAGCAATTGCACATTTGCATTAAAGCCCAGTGTCTTGACCTTGGCGAGGCTAATTTTTTCGATTTCCCAAAGAGCCGTGATTGTTGCGAGAGCAAGCTTAGGCCCGCCGAATCGGCGTGCAAAATCTCGAGAACTTTATCGGCGAGCGTTTGCAGAATGGTGCGTGGGGAATGGCTAGCGCGCTGGCGAGTGCCACGAGTGCAGAGTTCTCCACCTTGTGGTCAGGCGGACGCGACGGGCGATTGAGTAACTCCTCCGTGCAGAGAATTGATTGCAAAGGAGCCGCAGGAATTTTTCTCTCTTCGTTCACGGCCCCGATCCTTCTGCTGAAGTTTCGATAGGACTTATCCTGAACGAAATTGCGTTGGGGACGATCACCTCTGATTATCGCCGTCCAATTGTTAGGTGCCCTCCCTCGAGAGGTTCTCAATAATAGCTGACCTGCGCGCGTGGAGTCTTGGCCGTTTGGAGGGAAGGATAGCGGGGTACCACCTCGCAGCCGGAATGGAATCGTCGGGAGGACGCGACGTGCTGAAACGCTCCGGATTAACTAGTTAAGCGCGGTTAGTCTGCTTTCTGGAACTGAAAAATTTCTGTGATTTCGTGCTGACACCGCGGACATTCAAAAGTGCGCTGGTCATAACCGGGTTTGTCGGGGAAGATGCGCACGAGCGACATGCGGGTGCCGCACGTCGAACAATTCGGACGAACAATAACAACTCTTGGCGGATTAGCGATGATCGTCGCCATCATGCCCCTCACAACGCAAACAAACAACAGTCGCAGCTTGGACATCAAACTGATGAACGTGGACCTATATGTAGGTTTAGGTCGCTATACTTTTGCTTTGACTAAAATCCTTTGCGTTGTTTCAAAAATGATTGTTTGGGGCTTTCCTGGGTGCCTCGGGCGACGGTGTTTGTGGGAGGTATTCATGAGACTATTTCGCACTACAGCTTTAACGGCGGCGCTGATGGTTGCTGCCGTTCCAATACTCACAAGTTCGGCCGAGGCTTGGCGCGGAGGCGGGTGGCGCGGAGGCGGATGGCGCGGAGCCGCAGTGGGCTGGCGCGGAGGCGGATGGGGCTGGCGCGGTGCAGGAGTGGGCCTTGCAGCAGCAGCAGTAGCCGGTAGCGCGCTCGCCGCTTCGTCATACTACGGTTACGGCTACGGTTATCCGGCATACGGCTATGGTTATGGGACCGGTTACGGCTACGCCGCAAACACTTACGCTCCGACCTATAACTACGGCTATGGGACTGGCTACGGATACCCGGCTTACGGCTCTGGTTACGGGACTGGTTACTACGGCGGTTATGGATACGGCTATCACCCCGTTGCCCGCCGCGCTATCTATGCCACCGCTGTGGGCGTTCGGCGTCACTGGCGCTAATAAAAAGCCGACATCGAAGCAGGTCGTCGTGCCGGCGACCAATGAGCAAAGGAGTGCTACATGGGTATCC
>JBAPZR010000924.1:0-2101 GCA_049285335.1 Xanthobacteraceae bacterium
TCGATATTTCATCCGCGATAAATTCAGCGGCCGGATTATCAAAGATAATTTTATCAACCGAGAACGGGCATGGGAATTTCTAGTCCGCGTTCTCGACGGCGAGATTTCGCCATGAAGGATAAGCCGCCAGATTGGTTGCAGGACCTGGTGCTAAAGGACTTTGTCGCCGCCGTACGTTTCCACGACATCCTGGCCGCCCGCAATGATCCGCCAGTGCTCCTCACGCATTTTCGTCGGCGATGCTCGTTGGTGACAACCGCACGAGCTCGGCAAAGGGCGCGTTCGGCCCGATTTCGTCGAGACTGTGACCTCTCAGTGACAGCATTTCCGCAGGCGGTCCCCTATAGAAGGAAAGACGTCGCGGCTCTTCGATTTCTTGCGTTGATCGTCAGCGGAAGAATGACGTTAGCATCTTCCAAGACTATGCCGCGCTCCGGGGCTTGACGAATGAAGCGCGCCCAGCTCACAGCCGCCAAGCATGCGGACCGCCACAGCCGCATCGCCCACCTGCTGCGCACTACTTGTCGTTATTGTCATGCTCCAGCTGGTGAGCCGTGCCGCTCCAAATCCGGTACCCCCATCTGGGACATTGGCCAAATGCACGATGCCCGCCTAACGGCCCCGCGGCGTCAACCGCCGCTACCGCCAATTCGCCCTGCGAGACTGGCCATGACCAACCCCAACGACCCCGACGAGGCCTTCGCGGCCCACTAGTGGGCCGGAGGGATCCTCTCCTCAGCCCCGCTTCCCGCCACCCTGGTGGCGAGACTCGACTCTTTTGATCGGCGCGCAGCAGAATCGACGTGGATATGTCGGGACCGAAGGACGCGAGTTGACGCGACGTATCAGTGACCAGTCCAGCCTGATCCATTGAAGCGCCAATTGACGCCAACTTCGATCGCGTTGGTGGTCGATGACACGTTCGTAGATCGCTGCGCGATTGGAAATGTCACCGTATTGTCTGGGACACCCGAATATTTGTATTCAGCGAACACGTCCCAATTACGTGCGAATGCATAATCGACACCCGCACCTACTGTCCAGCCGTTGTCGTGGCCTGTCAACGCCGTCTCGACGGTGCCCGGGGTTGCATTACCAACAGTGCCGGAAATCTGAGTTCGCGTAGCAGAAGCAATATTCCAGCCCCACCCGGCAGTACCGTAAAGCAACAATCTATCAAACGCGTATCCAAGGCGACCACGCACACTTCCATTCACTACGGTGTCGCTCTCGTTCTGTTGGGTCTCAAAACGGTTGGCAGTAGTGGTCGTAACGTCCCTGCCCGAGGTGAACTCGGCGACGACGCCAAGCACGATACGAGACGCAGTCATGTAGTCGTAACCAAATTGACCACCGCCATGGGCGGCTGACGTATCATTGCTCGAAGGCGCAAAGAGCTGCCCGTTGGCCGTGTTCATCGTCTGACCACTGCTGTGCGTCCAGCTGTAGGAGGCATGGCCGCCAACATAGAATCCTGTCCAGTCGTACAACGGTTGCGGTGCTGGAACGAACAGGGGCGCTGTTCCCAGATCCGCCGCGCACGCGGGGCCGCCCGCAACCGCAACAAGTGCGACGCTTACAAGCAAAAGCTTTTTCATGGTGCCCCCCTTCAGTCCTCGAATCGCATTTTAGCCATGTCACGTTACGAATAGCCGTCGAACAGATTAAATGCCGGTAAGATCGCGGAGGACGCTGTAGTAGCGATGAATTTAATTCCCGAAAGTTACGGAGCTTGATAACGGCATGATGACACAACCGCGCTGCAATCTTGCTTTTGTTGTGTCAAAACCGACGCGATAGGGGAGACCGAGACCGTGGATGAGCCTGGGCCGCGATTGATTAAAGATGAGGCGCGGCGGATCGTGGCCAACGTCGCGAAGCTGCCGGAAATTCTCAAGTACGCAAAATTGAATCCTCCCTCTGTGTTATGCTTTGTCGGACTCCGACGGGAAAGTTCGTCATGCACATACTAACGAGATTCGCTTTCACCTCGGCGCAGCTTTTGGTGGGCGGATACATGTTTGGCGCCTGCGTCCTGCTGGCACATGCACAAGCGCAGCAGCCGCTCTACACCCCGGGACCTCCTGTACCAACCGCTCCG